>JBAWYI010000009.1:0-22215 GCA_037143635.1 Actinomycetes bacterium | reverse complement strand
CATTTTTATTAATCGATACCGCTTCATCACATGAGGTAACTGCGGTGTAACCAGCACCCTGTTTATCTGTTTGAGTTAAGGTAATTGCACCAGCTGCAAATACACCGCCAATACCTAAAATCGTAAAGAAGGCGATAATTACTAAATCGCGCTTGCGAAGTAAGCCGAACACTTTTTTCCACAGCAAGATTGGCATAAGAAATATCTTTTTAAGTATCTTTATATCGAGCTTAATTGGAGTGATCAAAATGCACTCCCCGTAATCTCAGCTTGGGTAAGTGCTTTTGTATAGATTCTTAAAGCTCTAAAACTGCCCTCAAATGCAGGATCGTATGGAACCCAGTTGCTTTTAGCGATGTAATTTGAGGTTCTTGTAACAACTGCTGGCAGAGTGTATAAAGTGCAGGGAGATGAAGTAGATCCCATACAGGTATTAATTGTTAAAAGCGCGCCATCTTTATAAAGCTTACAAACTTTATTTGTATCAACTGTAACTGTATACCGGGCAAAGCCGCTACTAATTGCACCATTTGATTGACACTGGCTGTGGTCAGATCCACCAGTGGTGTTATATATTTCAAAAACAAGATTACTTGTGGTTCCATTTCTTGCAAAAAGGATGTTGTCGGTAGGTAAACCATTACCAAAGTCCATGATTCGTTCCCAGTTATCTGCTGAGCTACCAAAATCTAAATAAGCGTCGACTGTTATACCGCTACTGAAATTTTCTGCAAAACTTGAGATTTGCGCATAGTTCCAAGTTGCAGATACTGGGGTAACAAATGCAGTATTTCTATTTGGAGTCGTGACTGTTGGCGTGCTCCAACCAGTTAATGTTGCCGTGTATTTTGAGTTCGCTGGAGTTACTGGGGTATAGAAAGTCAGAGCTGAACTGCTAAGTGAGGTTACCGCCTTTGGTGATAAGGCAGAGTATGAGTACTGCGAATCGGTATAGCTATTCCAGCTTGTGCCAGAAATGCTGGAGGCAACAGCAGCATCAAGGCAGAGCACCGATGATTGTAAGATACTGGCAGTTACTGAAGTAAAGTAATAATTACTGTCAGAACATGAATTAATATTCCAAGTAGCAACAGTGGGTGATCCATTAACTAGGGTGGTCAACTCCATCACCTTATTTGCACAGTTACTGCTATTGACCCCCGAAACAGTGATGCTATCGACTACAAATGTCTTGGTTGTATTTGAAAAATTACTAGGCTCAGTAATAGTTACATTCTCATCACATGAGTTTGCTCCGGTATAACCAGCACCTTGTGCTTCAGAAGCTGTTACGGTAATTAAGCTAGAGGCAAATACTCCGCCAATACCTAAAATCGTAAAAAAACCGATAACTATTAAATCCCGCTTAGTAAATAAATTAATTGTCCTATTACTTAGTGCGCGCAGAAGAGCAAAACTGCGTGTATACAGTTTTAAGGCGCGTTTATGTAGGGAAGACATGGGTAAATCTTAACTTGAGGGTTCAGGTGAGAATATTGCCTGTCACCCAGATGGGTGACAGTTTTTACTACTTTCTTACGCTTGATCCGATCCTGCCAAAGTAAAGCAGGGCAAGCATTGCACCTCCGGCAAGAAATAATGCAGATGTAATTGAGGTTAGCTGAACGATCCAAGCCAGGATAGTTTTTGAGATAAAGATTATTACAGTGTTGATAAAACTTAATTGCGCAACTGCAATTGCATTTTTACCATTTGATAACCTACCTGCGATTGAAAAGAAGATTGGGGCCAGAGCGGATGAACCAAGGCCAGCAAGTAAGAATCCAAAAAATGCTAACGAGAATGCGATTGATTTATGATTATCAACAATAACTCTTGAAGATATCAACATTGAGGTAAAGCCAACTCCGCCTAATACCCCGCCAGTTTTAATCCAAAACCGCTCACTTTGATGATTAAGCGCCCATCCAATTGAGTACCGGCCAATTATTAAACCGATGAGATAAACCAGGTAACAAAGAGTTGCAACCGATGCGCCCATACCTAACTCCTCTTTACCAAACAAGGTGGCCCAATCGGCAATTGTGAACTCCATAATAGAAGCGCAGAAAAATCCTAAACTTAAAAACCAGTTAATCTTAAACTTAAATTGTTTAATTGAGGTTGGTTGATAATCATCATCGCCATCTGGCTTTGGTGGAAAGGTTGGCGATAATTTGGTAATACTAAATTGAGTAAGTAGCCAAACAGTAATCATCAAGGTGGTGATGTGCCAGGCGATTGAAACATGGGTTGAGATTAAAAAAGCGATTGCTGCGGTACACATCGCCCCTGCTGCCCAAGCGCCATGAAGTTTAGGAACTATAACTCTGCCAACCTCATCTTGTCGGTGGAGTGAGTGACCGCTGGATGCAATGTGGTAAATCGAAATGCAACCACCTGCTGCGATATTAAATAGTAAAAACAGTAAAGGTGAGTGAGTGTGAACTAATAGTGAGAAAAAAAATGAGACTCCAGTAGAGCCAATTCGAAGGGATCGCATTGCGCCAATTCTGTGCACAATCTGGCCACCAATTAATAACATCACAATTGAGCCAATTGATGCGGTGCTTAATAAGGTGCCAAAGGTTCCGTTATTTATCTTTAAATTAGCTTTTAGATCAGGGGTCCTTGGCGCAAGAGACATAATTGATATGCCAAATAAGAAGAAAATTGCGCTTAAATAATTACGCTCTGCTGCCTTAAACTCACCCTTATTAAAGTTTTTCAAAAGAGCGCACTTGCTAACGCTGCTCTTGCCTTAATTAATCTTGGATCGGTTGGATCTACCAAGTTAAAGAGTGAGATCAAATGATTTTTCGCTTTCTCCCGATCACTCCCTGCCATCGTTTTAATCACTTTAAGTAATCTATCAAAGGCGGCTTCATAATCACCGGAGGCAACCTGAATATCAGCACACATTAATTGGCTGGTTAGATCATCATCTTTTGCATTTTTAAGGGTTAATACAGGATCTAGGCCTTCAATTCGAAGCATTAAATTAACTTGAGATAGTCCAACAACTGCAACCTGCTCATTTGGTTTTCGTTTCAGCCATGCTTCATAAGATTGCTTTGCCGCTTTGTAATCACCCTTTTCCATTGCAGCATATGCTGCCTCCTCCTCGGGTTCCATTGGAATCTCAGTCGGACCCTCTGGCGCACTTCCTACTCCCTTTTGGGATGCAAGCTCTAGTAATTTATTAATTACTAACCGCACCTGATCTGCTGGAGGGACTGATTCAAAAAGTGGCAGTAATTGCTCGGCAATAATTGCAATTGCAACTGGTACTGATTTAATTTGAAGTGCCTGGGCAACCTGTGGTTGGGAATCAACATCTACTGTGCCAAGCAGCCAGGCGTTATTGTCTGCCTTTTCTAACTTACCTAAGGTTTCTAAGATCTCTTTTGACTGTGTGCTTCTAGCTGACCAAGCAAGTAATACCACCACTTTTTCTTTAGATTTTGTTACAAACTCAGATACTAAGTTTTCTTGAGTAACAGCAACACCAACAGTTGGTAGTTGATCAGCGGTTGGTTTTTTAAGAGTAGAAAGGTCAAAGGCATTACCAAAGCCACCACCGATTGGTTTATTAAAACTCATCTACTTAATCACCACTCCTGAATCCATTCGATAAGGCAAAACCTTCTCAATATAATCTTGGGTAGCAAAATCTAGCCCAACATCTTTGCCAAGCTTCTCACCTAGATACCATCTGTTCTCAAGTACTTCATGAAATAACTGCGCAGGCTCAACTCTGCCCTTTAAACTCTCTGGAACTTGATTAACTACCCGCTTGAAAACATCAGAGAGCCACTGTTTAACTACAACTGCATGTGGTGTTGATGGTGGGAACTCCCGTGCTTTATAACGATCATAGGAGGCAAGTAATCGCTTTGCTTGTAACTCCTCTGCTTGTAATCCCATTAACTCCTCTAACCGATTTGCATGATAACGAGCTGCAACTAACTTTGGTTGAAATTTAATTGATCCCTTATCACCGGTTGTAGTTACCTCAACCTCCTCCACCGCAAAACCTAAATCTTGCAAACTTCTCATAGCACGCTCTACCGCCTGCCGATCAGATGCATCTAATATCTGCGGCTCTTTAAGCATCTTCCACAATCTTCGATATCTTCTTATTACGCCATCGGATGCTCTAATTGGATTTATCTCCTCCGATAAAACTCCGGCAGTTGCCAGATCCTCAAGCTCTGCCGCCACATTAAAGTGGGCTAGCTCTAAATCATGCTCACGTTGGCCATCGCTTAATGTTTTATGAAACTCTCCAGTTTCAGCATCCACTAGGTAGGCCGCAAAATCATTGGCATCTCTTCTAAATAAGGTATTAGAGAGTGAGCAATCCCCCCACCAAAAACCAAGCAGGTGCATTCGGACCAAAAGAAGTGCGAGCGCATTAGCCATATTTAATATCTCTGTCGGTGTTACCGATCCACTTAATATCACTCGGTAAGGAAGTGAGTACGGCAGGTACTTTGTTACCAACGCTGCCGGTAATTCATTACCCTCACTATCTACTCTGCCCTCAATTACTGCAACTGGTTCAACACAGGGGGCGGTCCGCTGGTTTAAATCTCTAAGTAATGTGTACTCACGATTTGCAAACTCCGGCACCGTCTCTTTAACTGCAAAGATCTCACTATTACTTTTGTTTGGATTAGATCTAATTAACCTAACTACGTGGCGTGAAATACCACGCATACTGGTCAGCACTTCATCCTCAGGCCAGCCCTCAAGTGGCTTATCCCAGGGCAGATTAGCTAAAGTGGCGATCTCCTCGCCTAATCCTTTGATTCGCAGTCCACTCACAGCGCTATTCTCTCTTATTTAACTACCTAGCCACTAATCAAATCGTATGAAGTAAGTTAAAAGAAGGTTAAAATCCTTCTTATGGCTAGATTTACTAAACCAAAAATCGGTGTGAAGTTACCACCCATGCTTCGACGTAAGGTGAGTTCAAAATCGGTAGAGGATTTTGGTGAGGCAGGTAAACCAGTTGATACCACTCACCCCTTTTACTTTGGCTTTATGGTCACAGTTGGCGCACTCCTAGCCCTTACAACTCTGCGGGCGTTAGCCTCAGCCTCTGCCGTATTTATCTTAATTATTATTTCAATCTTCTTAGCTGCAGGTTTAAACCCAGCAGTTTTATTTTTCCAAAATAGGGGCTTAAAGCGCGGTATGGCAGTGGGTGCAGTAATGGCATCTGTTCTTTTATTTGTTGGAATTTTTATTGCAGTTGCCGTCCCCCCATTGCTGGATCAAGTTAACTCTTTGCTTAATAATGCCCCGCAATTGGTGAGGGATTTAAACAACAACGCCTTTGTTAATGATTTAAATAATAAGTATGGGGTCATTGACTCACTTCAAACCAAAGTTAATTTAGTAATCAAGGATGGCCAATTTGCGATCACCGCCTTTGGTGGCGTAATTGGCGTTGGTAAAGCGGTGGTTTCTGGCCTGGTTTCAACCTTAACTATTTTGGTTTTAACCCTTTACTTCCTATCCTCCCTGCCACAGGTAATTGAGATTGGCCTTAAGTTTGTGCCAGCTTCCCGCCGCAACCGAGTTTCAAAGTTAGTAAATGCAATTGTGGGCAGAATTGGCTCCTTTATTGGCGGGCAAGCAATAATTGCTGCGATTGCTGCGATCTTTATTTTAATTATGGGCTTGATAATTGGAATGCCTTATAGCGGCCCACTTGCAATGTTTGTTTTAATCTGTGGCTTTATTCCATTAGTTGGCCACTTTATTGGCATGAGCGTAGTTACCGTGGTTTCTCTTACCGATTCACTTTCAACTGCTGCGATTGCACTTACTTCTTATGTTATTTATGTGCAGATTGAAAATTATGTGATTACGCCCAGAATTATGCGCAGGTCGCTATCAATTCCAGGACTTGTCACAATTATTGCTGCCTTACTTGGTACATCACTGCTTGGTTTAGTTGGCGGCTTACTTGCTGTTCCAATTGCAGCTGCAGTACTTCTTATACTTGATGAGGTAGTTTTTCCAAGGGCTGATCAATCTTAAATTTCAGTAGGTAGTGGCAATCTGCTTGGCGCAATAATCTTGACAATCTCACTTAATACTAAGTAAACCATTGGTTCTCCTACCCAAAGATGCTTAGCCCCAGCCACATCAAGCTGCTTTAGATTTGGTAATTTAGAAAATCTCATTCTTGCTGCATCAGGCTTTAAGTAATCATCATGCTCTGGAATGAGAGCGGTAATGGGACGACCATCTGCTTTCCAAAATGCTAAATCTTCATCATTTGTTGCAATCATTGGCGGGCTAAGCAGAATTAACTCTTTGATTCTCCTATCGCGGGCATACTTAAGAGCAAGCTCTGTGCCAAATGACCAACCAATGACATATAAATCTTTAATCTTTAACTGATCAAAACAATAATCAATTGCTGCCAATACATCTAGCTTTTCACTTATCCCTTGATCAAACTGCCCATCACTTGTTCCGGCTTCACTTGTTGTGCCGCGGGTGTTAAATCTAATTATTTGAATACCTGCCATAGCGGGCAATCTATTTGCTGCCTTTTTATATATGTGTGAATCCATCATGCCGCCGCCTGATGGATTGGGGTGAAGCATTAATAAGGATCCAGTTATCTCACCCTCAGGAGTTGCAACCTCACCAATTAAATTGAGCCCATCACTTGTTTTGATCGTAATTGGGGTGCGAACTGCTGGCAACACAGTTGAGGGTCTAATTAACTCTGACATGAAGAATGAGTTTACTCTTACCTCATGAGCCAAGCCGCCACCTTTGAAAAGTGCGACCCTGCAACCGGTGAAGTAATTAGCCAATATAAGAATTTTTCACGTGATGAAGTTTTTGCTTGTGTTAATGCAGCACAACTTGCCAGCAACAGATGGGCCGAGTTTGGTTTCACAGCCCGTAAGAAAACATTACTTAAATGGGCTTCATTTATTACAAAAAATCAAAAGGAGATTGCCCAATTAGTTGCTAGTGAGTGTGGTAAACCAATTGGGGATGCCTCATTGGAAGTTTCAATTGCAATTGATCACATTGCCTGGGCGGCAAAACATGCAGAACAGATTATGCAAAAACAAGATCGCCCAGCCGGATTGTTAATGTTTAACATGAAGGCACAAGTTCAAAGATCCCCTCTTGGTGTGGTTGGCGTAATTGGTCCGTGGAATTATCCAATCTTTACCCCAATGGGATCGATTGCATACGCACTTGCTGCTGGAAATACTGTTGTATTTAAACCATCTGAGTTCACACCTGGTGTTGGTAAGTGGCTTGCTGATTCATTTGCTCAAATTGCACCTTTTGAAAATATCTTAACAACCGTAACTGGATTACCAGATACTGGAAAGGCGTTAACAGAGTCAGCGGTAAATAAGATCTCATTTACTGGTTCAACTAGGACCGCTAAAAAAGTTGCAGCCTCCTGTGCTGAGCGAATGATTCCCGTTGTGCTTGAGTGTGGTGGTAAGGATCCAGTAATTGTTGATACCGATGCTGACCTTAAGTTAGCGGCTGAATACGCACTCTGGTCTGCAATGGCAAATGCTGGTCAATCTTGTATTGGGGCTGAGCGAGTTTATGTAGTTGAAAGTGTTGCTGAACAATTTATCGAGATTATTACCAAGATGGCTAAGAAGATTGAGGTTGGTAAAGATTACGGCCCTGCCACAATGCCATCACAACTTAAGGTAATTCAATCCCACCTAGATGATGCCAAAGAAAAGGGTGCAAAATTTTTAGTAGGAGCTGCTGATTCAGTAAAGGGCGCCTTTGTTGAGCCGGTAATAATGGTTGATGTTCCAGAGGATTCAACTGCGATGACCCAGGAAACCTTTGGCCCAACTCTTGCCATAAATAAAGTACTTAACACCGATGAAGCAATTAGATTATCTAATGCCAGCTCATATGGTCTCGCTGCAGCAGTCTTTTCAAAAAGAAATGGTGAAAAAATCGCATCAAAGCTTGCTTGCGGCATGGTCTCAATAAACTCAGTATTTTTATTTGCAGCAATTCCATCTGTGCCATTTGGTGGATATAAAGATTCTGGTTACGGAAGAATTCATGGCGCAGAGGGCTTACTTGAGTACACCTACGCCCGCACAGTAGTTAAAACTAGATTTAAGATCCCGCTGAAATTTACATCCTTTGGCCGCACAAAAATATCTGAGCAGGTATTAACAACCTTAATTAAACGATTGCACAGTAGGGGTAAGTAACTACGTTCTACCTTTTCTAAACAAATATTTACCTCTCGTTCACCTGTCTGAGGCGAGCTACCTACCACTTTGGTGAGAAAATTTATTTACTTCCCTGAACAGCTCTTAATTGACTGAAGAAGGGAGGATGCCATGGCACTAATTATTGAATTTCCTTGCTGCAATTTCTGCCGTTCAATTGAGCTTGGAATATTTATGAATGAAAAAAACAATCCAATGGTTATGTGTGATGAATGCGGATATGCCTGTACTGCCACGATCGATCACTTTGATCAACCATTAACTAAAGTATCTGTCTCTTAACTGATACTTATTTTTTACTTAGTAAGTAGCTCTGCCACCTGAGATATCAAAGGTAAATCCGGTGGTAAATGAGCACGCCTTCGATCCCATAAAGGCAATGATCTCTGCCACCTCACTCGGTTCACCAAGCCGTCCGGCTGGAATCTTAGAAATCATGTAATCCAAAGTTTCCTTTGCGGTGTTCACATTAATTGGAGTAGCAATTACTGCAGGTGCTAATGCGTTAATAGTTATGCCATCTGTTGCTGCCTCTTTTGCAACGCCTTTCACATAACCAATTAAGCCAGCCTTTGCGGTGTTGTAAGGAGACATCTTTGGATTTCCCTCTTTGCCAGCAATGGAGGCAACTTGAACAATTCGGCCATACTTTTGCTTTTTCATGATCGGAAGAACCGCTTGAGTTAACCAGATCGCACCAAATAGATTTACCTGTATTACTTTTTGGAAATCATCCCATGGGATTTCTTCGGTGAATTTTCCAGTTGGCCCTGGATATCCTGCGCAATTTACCAATGTATCAATGCGTTTGTGCTTACTACCTAAGGTAGTTATTAACTCCATCACGCCGCTTTGATTTGAGATATCTAAAATTTCAGATTCAGCAATACCACCGGCAGTCTTAATCTCAGAAACAGTTTGATCTAACCCTGCTTGATTTAAATCAACGCAGATTACAGATGCACCACGGGATGCGATTAATTGGGCAGCTGATCTGCCAATTCCGCTAGCAGCACCGGTAACAATTACTACCTGATCTGCGTAGGAGGTCTGCTCAAAACCGATGTTGTTACTCATTATTATCTGATTATACTTGGCTCACACTTAATTCTAAAAAGTGATTTGAATGGAGCACCATGGCATCCTGGCCCAGCACAAGAGATCCAAAGGGTCCAATGAAGCGCTCAATTGGGATATTAAATAAGCAAAAGATCCAATCCCAAGATGCCGATGGCATCCCAGAATCAAATAAGCGATTTTCAGATGGCGCCCGATACAAAATCGAGATCCCTTCCGTTGAAGGACCAGCCGCATTTAAAACTGTAATTGATGAGGCGAAGAAACATAAGTTAATTATTCATCGTATCTCTCAAGGCTCTGGAATTATGATGCAAACCGATGCTGAGATTAAGCAGATGGTGGCAATGGGTAAGAAAGAAAAGATTGAGGTTTGTTTATTTGTTGGCCCCCGTGCTTCATGGGATATTGGTAAACAAGTATCAGCCTCTGCTGGTGTGATCGCCTCTCCTACTTTACGTGGTGGTGATCAACTTAGATTTGCATTAGAGGATGTAATACATGGAGTTAATTTAGGATTGCGCAGTGTTTTAGTTGGCGATCTTGGTTTATTAAAAGTACTTGGGCAGGCAAAGCGCAAAGGAGATCTGCCAAAGGAGTTAATTCTTAAGACCTCAGTTGCCTTAGTTTGCAATAACCCAGCAATTGCAGCTTTGTTAGAAGATTTAGGTGCAACCACCTTAAATCTTGCAACAGATCTTTCTTTACAACAGATTGCTGCCATTAGAAGCCAAGTTGATATCCCAGTTGATATCTATGTTGAAGGTCCAGATGATTTTGGCGGCGCAATTCGACATTATGAAAGCCCAGATTTAGTCAGAGTAGCTGCACCTATTTATCTAAAATTTACAATCCGTAACTCTCCTGGCCTATATCCATCAGGTGCTCATATTCAAGGCTTAGTTGAATCAACGGCAAGAGAACGGGTAAGACGGGCGGCAATAAGCAAGGCGATCTTAGATCGATATGGGTTTAAGAAGTAATGCCTAAGCTATTAATCTTTGGTGGAACTGGCGCGTTGGGAGCTGCCATTGCTGAAAAATTTATTTCCAATGGCTACTTAGCTACTTATGGTGTTAGAACGGTAAGTAATCCGGCAAATCAATTTCAGCTTCCAGTAAGTGAGAGCCAGGTACCAGATCTTCTAAAGGGTGAATTATTTGATACGGTGATCTTTGCCCAAGGTGCTAATAACAATGATTCTGTAATCAATCACTCACCGGATGATTTGAATCGATTGTTTGAGGCAAATGTTTCATTTATTACCACCACAACTAAGGCATTACTTCTACATAACTTAATCAAACACAAAGCAAAGATGGTTATTTTAAGCTCATTCTGGGAGCTAGTTACCAGACAAGAAAAGATGTCATACACCATCACAAAAGCTGCTGTTGGTGGCTTAGTTAGATCGATGGCGGTAGATCTTGGAAATGCTAAAGGTATTTTGGTAAATGGCTTACTGCCAGGAGTGGTGGATTCACCAATGGCAAGAGGTTTGTTAAAGCCTGAACAAATCGAAAATGTTCAGTGGCAAACACCAGGACATAAGATGATTGTGCCAAGTGATGTAGCAAATGCGGCATACCTATTAGGTTGTGAAGATAACACCGCAATCTCCGGCCAATCACTAGCGGTTGATTACGGCTTTACCGTATCTAGAGCACTCTAAGGCTCTCTTTGTGAGTGTTGAACTACTAAATCAAGATACGGTAGTTGAATATCTAATTAGTAAAAAAGTAATTACGCAAAGTGATACTGCTGAGGTTGAGGTATTAACTGGTGGAGTTTCCAATGTGGTCTTAGCAATTACCACGCCAACTCAAAAGTTGGTATTAAAGCAGGCGTTAGCTGAACTTGCAGTAAGTGAGAAGTGGGAGGCAGATCAGCGCCGGGCAATTGTTGAAGCAGATGCAATCTCCTTATTTAATCAACTAAGCCCAGATCAGGTGCCTAAGTTAGTTTTCCTAGACTCTGAGCGATTTATTTTAGTTTTAGAGCGAGTTCCAGTTGGTTCAACTGTTTGGAAATCAGATCTCCTGGCAGGTGTAATAAATCCAGATGTGGGCGCTGCCTTAGGTAAGACATTAGCTACCTGGCATAACTACGCCGATGGTAATGCTCAGGTAAAGATTAAATTTATGGAGGATTCACTCTTTGAACAACTTCGAATCGATCCTTTCTACCGATTTGTAGCGGCTAAGAATCCACAGATTGAAGTGGCGATTAGAAAGTTAATCAATGAGTTAGAGGGTGATAAGACCACAATTGTGCATGGGGATTTTTCGCCAAAAAATATTATGGTGGCGATGAATGATGATGTTTATATTTTAGATTTTGAGGTTACCCATGTTGGAAATCCGGTCTTTGATATCGCTTTTTTAGTAGCCCACCTAGTTTGTAAATTCTTTCGGGCCGAGGATCGATTGCAGGCAAAGTTATTGGCTAATACCGCCAATACCTTTGTGAAGGAGTATGAAAAGTTAAGAGTGATCTCACCATCGGTAGCAAAACATGCTGCTTTAATTGCTTTAGCTCGGGTTGAAGGGAAATCACCAGTAAATTACTTAAGTGGTGATCAACAGAAGAAGTTACAAAGCTTTACTAAGGCAGTGCTGGCCGATAAATCTAATTTTTCAGTTGCCGCTTTATTTGAGATGAGCGCTAAGTGAAAATAAATAAGGTAATTGGATATCAAGTCTTAGATTCAAGGGGCCGGCCCACAGTTGCAGCTGCCATCTCACTAACTGATGGCACAACCCATACTGCTCGGGTTCCATCTGGAGCTTCTACTGGAAAGCATGAAGCCAAAGAGTTGCGCGACCTTGGTGGAAAGCATGCCGAGAAGTTTTATGCCGGGCTCTCAGTTCAACAGGCGGTAGCAAATATAAATGAAAAGATAGCGCCCAGATTAGTTGAAGAACAGATTGATTTAAATTTAGTAGATGCACAATTAATTGAGTTAGATCCAAGTGGTGATCATGAAGCCCTTGGTGCTAATGCAACTTTAGCTGTCTCACTTGCTGCAGCTTATGCCGATGCTCACTCTCAAAATAAATCACTTGCTAGATACTTTAATCCTGAAGGCCCACTTTTAATTCCAATGCCGATGGTGAATATTTTATCTGGCGGCGCCCATGCAAACCGGGCTATGGATATTCAGGATTTATTAATTATTCCAACTGGTGCAAAATCTTTTACGCAAGCACTCTCCTGGATTGTGGCAGTTCGGGAAGTAGCAGCAACACTTGGTAAAGAGGCGGGCTTTATTACTAATTTAATTGCCGATGAGGGTGGCCTATCAATTGCCTTTACCTCAATTGAAAAGGCGTGTGAGTTTGTAATTGGCGCGATTGAAAAGGTTGGTTTAAAGGTTGGCAGTGAGGTTAATTTGGCTTTAGATCTCGCCTCAACTCAATTTTTTGATGGCAAAAATTACAATTTAACTACTCAAGGTAAGAGTTACACATCAGCTGAGTTTGTTAAATATATAAACACATTAGTTTCAAATCAACCAATTATTTCAATTGAGGATCCATTTGCCGAAGATGATTGGTCCACTTGGCAGGCCTTTATGCAGCAGTGTCCAAAAAAGCTTCAGGTATTAGGTGATGATCTATTAACCACTAATTTAGATAGATTAAATAAAGCGATTGCAGATAAAAGTGCTAATGCAATCTTGATTAAAGCCAATCAAAATGGCTTAGTTACCTCAACCCTAAATGTGTTAAAACAAGCCCGGGCTAACAACTTTAATACTGTTGTTTCTGCTCGTTCAGGTGAGAATGAGGACTCTTGGCTAGCTGATTTAGCAACTGGGTTTTCAGCCGGTCAAATAAAGGTTGGTTCAACCCATGGTAGTGAACGAAATGCTAAGTGGAATAGATTGCTGGAGTTTGAAGCAACTGAAAATACCCGCTTTTTAAATCCCTTTAATTAATGGGAGTGACGTGGCACGTAATCACCACTGCCACCAACTAAGAAATCAAGATCTGCACCGAGGTGTGCTTGTTGCACATGCTCGATATACATCTTGCTCCAACCGCGATCTGCCTTAGGTTTAGGTGCAACCCAAGCAGCTTTACGCTTTGCCATCTCTTCTTCTGATACCAGTAAATTTAATTTACGGTTTGGTACATCTAATTCAATCTCATCACCATCTTGCACAAATGCAAGTGGTCCACCGGCAGTTGATTCAGGTGAGACATGTAATACAACAGTTCCATAAGCTGTGCCACTCATTCTGGCATCTGAGATTCGAACCATGTCGGTAACACCTTGATCTAACATCTTCTTTGGCATTGGTAAATTACCAACCTCAGGAAATCCTGGATAACCCTTAGGACCTGAGTTTTGTAATACTAAAATTGTGTCAGCAGTTACCGGCAGATTTGGATCATCTGCAACCTTTAGATACTCCTCAATCTCTTTAAATACTAAAGCTTTTCCTTTATGAGTTAATAACTTTGGTGAAGCTGCAGATACTTTAATAATTGCACCATCTGGGGCGAGTGAGCCACGAACCACCACTATGCCAGCACCTGCTGCTTGGAATGGTTTACTTGCTGGGGTAATTACCTCTTTATTCCAATTCTCAGCACCTTCAATATTTTCTTTAACACTTTTTCCGGTAACAGTTATGTGATCGGTGTGAATTAAATTAGCGATCTCCTTCATTACCGTTGGTACACCCCCGGCATCAAAGAACTCCTCCATCAGATATTGACCACTTGGCATCATGTTGGCAATAACTGGCACATCTTTACCCAACTTATCAAAATCATCTAGAGAAAGTGGAACGCCAACTCGGCCAGCAATTGCAAGTAGGTGAACAACAGCGTTTGTTGAACCACCGATTGCAGCGAGAATCTTGATTGCATTTTCAAATGCTTTGCGGTTTAAAACTTTAGAAAGTTTTAGATCCTCTTCCACCATCTTTACAATTCTTCGGCCAGAAAGGTGAGCTAAGGTGAATTTGCGGGAATCAACAGCTGGAATTGCAGCAGCTCCTGGTAGTTGCACACCAAGTGCTTCAGTAACACATGCCATTGTTGATGCTGTTCCCATCGTCATACATGAACCTTGGCTACGGGCTGAGCAAGATTCCATCGCCATAAACTCTTCAAAGGAAATCTTTCCACTTCTTACCTGCTCGCTATATTTCCAAACTAATGTGCCTGAGCCAACCGCTTCACCGTGGTAGCGACCATTAAGCATTGGTCCGCCGGTAATCATTAAGGTTGGTAGATCAACACTTGCTGCTCCCATTAACAATCCAGGTGGCGTCTTATCGCAATTACCAAGTAGCACTACGCCATCTAATGGGTGAGAACGAATTAACTCCTCAACCTCCATTGCAAGCATGTTTCGATACAACATTGTGGTTGGTCGTTGCAGAGATTCACTAAGTGACATCGCTGGGAACTCAAGTGGAAAACCACCTGCCTCCCAAACTCCGCGTTTAACCGCTTCGGCAACATCATTTAATGATCCATTGCATGGATTTAATTCAGACCAAGTATTTGCAATACCAATTACTGGGCGACCATCAAAAACATCTGGGGCGTAACCTTGATTGCGAAGTCTTTCGCGGTGGATATAACCACCCTTATCTTTTAATCCAAACCAATATTGGCTGCGGCGATCAAACTTCTCTTCGCTCACGCTCGCCCTTTCCTGCTCTCAAATATTGAGAAAATTCCTATGTTAAGGTTTTCATATTCTAGTTGATTGGCGCCAAAACTTCACCTCGATGGAAATGTGAGAATTATGAGAATCGCACGCTTAGGTCAGTTAAATAAAGAAAAGCCAGCAGTAGTTGTCTCAGGTACTGAGGCAATCTTTGTTGATGATTTAGTTAGTGATTTTAATCGAGTTGAATTAGAAAATGGCGCAATAGCAAAATTAGCCAATGCTGATTTAAGTAGCAGGCCAAAGGTAAATATTGCTGATTATCGAATTGGTTCACCTGTAGCTCGTCCAACTAAAGTAATTTGTGTTGGCTTAAATTATGCAAAGCATGCTGTAGAAAGTGGAATGGCTGCTCCTGCCGAGCCAGTAATTTTTATGAAAGCACCAGATACAGTAATTGGACCAAATGATGACATCGTGGTTCCACCAAACTCACTTAAGACTGATTATGAGGTTGAACTTTGTGTTGTAATCGGTAAGAACGCTCTTTATTTAAAATCACCAGAGGAAGCATCTGATTACATCCTCGGTTACACAATCTCGCAAGATGTTTCTGAGCGTCACTGGCAGGTTGAGCGAAGTGGTCAATGGGTAAAGGGAAAATCATTCCCAACATTTAACCCAATGGGTCCATGGATAGTGACCGCAGATGAGCTTGCTAAAAATAAATTAGATCCAAATAACTTATCGCTTTCCTGCACTATTGATGATGAGGTAAGACAAAACTCTCGAACTAATGACTTAATTTTTGGAATTAATCACTGTATTTGGTATATCTCTCAATTTATGGAATTAAAAGCAGGAGATGTGGTTAATACTGGAACACCTGAAGGTGTTGGTATGGGCTTTAAGCCAGAGAAGTACTTAAAAGGTGGCGAAAATATTGTGACCACAATTGAAGGAATTGGCACAATCAAAAATAAAGTAGTTAATTACAAATAATTAACTAATTACTTTGTTACTACGCTCTCCATTTATAACCCGCTCAATGCCGTATGGATTTCCGTTTTGTAACTCTGCCGGCAGCTGATTATCTGGGAAGTTTTGATAAACCACAGGTCTTACAAAGCGATATAACGCATCTAAACCAACAGAGGTTGTATGGGTAGATGATGCTGGCCATTGCCCACCATGATTTTGTGCAGCAGTTACCGATACTGCAGTTGGAAAACCATTCCAAATTACTCTTCCTGCTAACTGACTTAACTTAGCCACTAAATCTTTAACATTCTCACCAGGGCCGGCATGAAGGGCTGCGGTTAGTTGGCCTTCCATCGCTTCTGCCACATTCAAAAACTGATCAAATGGTGCTCTAATAATTACTGAAGTTGGTCCAAAATGCTCTTCCAGTAGATCATGATGGTTTTTAACATCAGACCAATTAACTACAAATATTGTAGGCGTAACACCAAATCCATCTGGATTATTTGTGCCAGAGATAACCTTTAAACCCTTTGATTTTGTTAAAGCTGAAACTGCTTCACTATATCTGCCAGCAATCCCCTTATTTAGTAATGGTCCAACCTTTTGAGATGCAACGTAGCTTTCAACTTGGGTAATAAATTTATCCCCAGCTGCATCATCTGGCACAACAATAATTCCAGGCTTTGTGCAAAATTGGCCAGAGCCAAGAAGTGCTGAATCCATCGCCGCCTTTGCCAACTCATCTGCTTTTTCATTAAGTGAGCCTGGGGTAAAGAAAACTGGATTTAAAGATCCCATCTCGGCATAAACTGGAATCGGCACATCTCTTTCCTGAGATAACTGAATTAACAATTTTCCAACCATGCCAGAGCCAGTGAAACCAATTGCAGTTATCTCTGGTGCCTTAGCTAACCAGTGAGTGATCTCCGGGTTTACGCCCTGCACAATTGCAAATAACTCTTTTGGTAATCCTTGTGAAGTTAAACCTTTAATAACTGCTTCATAAACTAATTGACTTGTATTTGGATGTGAGGGGTGAGCTTTAACAATTACTGGGCATCCGGCCGCAAGGGCGGAGGCGGTGTCACCGCCTGCAACTGAGAATGCCAATGGAAAGTTCGAGGCGGCAAATACTGCAACTACACCAAGTGGTTGTTGTGATTTACGAAGATCAGGGCGGGCAACGGGAAGAAAGTTTGGATCTGCTAAATCAATAATTGGTAGTAAATGTCCGCCGCTTTTAACTAAGCTAGCAAATGCTCTAATTTGAATAACAGTTCGCATTACTTCACCAGTTAGGCGAGCCATAGGAAGTGCGGTCTCTTGATTTGCAGTTTCGGCTAATTTTTCTTTTTGCTCTTCAATTGCATCAGCAATGGCATTTAATACCGCAGCTCGTTGAGTTGGATTTGTGGAAGAAAGTTTTAACTTTATCGAATCAGCAGCTTTAATCGCAGCACTGGTTTGGACTAAATCCCACTCAACTATTTGATTACCAACACTTTGGGCAGTTGCCGGATTTTGGGCGGTGAAAGTCTTGCTCATTTTCTAACTATAACTAAAGAAGTAGGAATTAAATATCCTGCCAACTAAAATCTCAGTATCTAGGAGCATTTCTAGTCCGTTCAACCTTTGGCTTTCGTAAATTTCGCTTACTCCAACACATGTTGTGCCAGTGGCGCCGACCATCTTGATCATGCTCGAGCCATGCGACTGTGTGGGGGGTGGCCATTGGAATTACTTGATCACATCCTGGGCATCGATAAGGTTTATTTGAGGTAGAACCAGAAATTTTTCTAACTACAAAAATTCCATCATCGTGTTCTTCAATTGATTCACTAGATGTGGTCAGATCCCGTTCACCATCATTTATTGAAGCCTTACCCTTGCCTTTTGGCTTACCTCTACGCTTATTCACAGGATTATTCTCCCAATCAATTTAAGTTTTTATTACCAATTACGGCAAGATGTCGCTATGAGCCTTGCCCCTGCAATCGAAGTTCGTGGCCTCGTTAAAAAATACGGCGAAAAGGTAGCAGTTGCTGGAATTGATTTAACAGTTGAGCGCGGTGAAATATTTGCTCTACTTGGCCCAAATGGTGCTGGCAAAACTACAACTGTTGAAATTTTAGAGGGTTATCGGAGTTCAAACTCAGGAGAAGTAAAAGTTTTAGGTTTTAACCCGGCGACAAAGGGTGCCGCTGGCCAGCGATGGCGAAATCAAATTGGAATTGTTCTGCAATCAACTGCTGATGCAGCAGATCTTTCAGTAATTGAGACCATTTCTCACTTTGCAAATTATTATGAAAAGGCTCGAAATGTTGAACAGGTAATTGATGAAGTCGGACTGCGAGAGAAAATTAACGCCAAAGCAAGAGAGTTATCTGGTGGACAACGGCGCAGACTTGATGTTGCACTTGGCATTATTGGCTCTCCTGAACTTTTATTTTTAGATGAACCAACCACCGGTTTTGACCCTGAGGCACGTAGATCATTTTGGGAATTAATTAGAACCTTAAAAGCTGAGGGTACAACCATCCTGCTAACAACCCACTACTTAGATGAGGCACAAGCACTTGCAGATCGAGTTGGAGTTATTAATGATGGAAAGATTATTGAGATCGCAACGCCTGATACTTTAGGTGGACGTAATAACGCACCAGCTAAGGTAACGTGGCTTGAAAATGGCAAAGTACAAGAAGTATTGAGTAAGAATCCAACTGAAGAAGTAATGAAATTAAGTCAAAAATTTAATGGCCAAATTCCAGAGCTACAGGTATTAAGGCCAAACCTCGAGGAGATATACCTTCGAATGATTGGTGAGCTTAAATGAATTCACTAAAAGAAATAATTCGAATTGGATTGCTCAGAGGTAATCTTGAGTTTAAACAGTTTTTGCGTCAAAGAGAATCTGTGGTCTTTACATTATTTTTTCCAGTTATTTTGTTATTCATATTTGGTACAGTATTTAAAGACACAATTGCACCTGGAGTTACATTTAGCCAGTACTTTGTGGCTGGAATGATTGCATCTGGTTTAGTAAATACTGGTTTTCAGCAACTTGCCATCACAATCCCAATGGAGCGTGATTTTGGAACATTAAAGCGCTTACGCGGAACCCCAATGTCAGTCTCTTCATACTTTATTGGTAAAGCACTACTAGTAACAATTTTGATGATTATTCAAACCGCTTTATTGCTTCTATTTGGCACCTTGATGTTTGGTTTAAATTTACCAACCTCACCTACGCTTTGGTGGAACTTCACTTGGCTGGTAATTCTAGGTAGTGCTTGCTCAACAATCTTAGGTATTGCATTCTCAGTTGTGCCCAAGAGTGGGCGAGGCGCATCTGCTGTGGTATCTCCAATCGTAATTATTCTGCAATTTTTTAGCGGTGTATTTTTTGTTTTCACCTCACTTCCAAGTTGGATGCAACAATTTGCAGCCCTATTCCCACTTAAGTGGCTAACCCAAGGAATGAGATCAGTATTTCTACCAGCAGATTTTGCTACTCAGGAGGTTGCTGGCAGCTGGGAGGTTGGAAAGACTGCAATAATTCTTATAATCTGGCTGATTGTTGGATTAATTTTCTCAATTAGATCTTTTAAGTGGAGCAGAGAATGAAGTTTAAATTAACTATTTCAATACTTTTATCCATATTTTTAATTTCAGATACTTCATATGCGGCAACTCCAACTCCAAAACCATCTGTAACAGCAAAGCCTTCTCCAACACCTGCTGCTACAAAATCAACCTCTACAGCGCAATCATCACCTTCTTCATCATCTACTAATAAACCAACAAAGAAGCCAGTTAAGAAAAAAAGAGTAAAGAAAACAGCAACTCCGATCCCTTCTCCCTTACCGGTTTGGCCACCAGTTGGCTTTACGGCAAATAACGGAATTTATGCAAAAATCCCATCTGGCAAAGAATTATTAGGTCTTATCTCTGCAAAAATTGGATTAGCAACGGATGTTAAAAAATGTGAATCAAATGCATGTGGTGCGGTAATTGTGGCAGCTGATTACTTATGCAAGTGGTGGGAGATTAAATCGACTGTGTCTGCAGTAGATCCAAATGACTTAAATAAAAAAGTTTTGTTGGGAAGTTTGCGCACAACGTATGGTGAACTTGGTCCGCAGACATATGCAAATATTTTATTGATAAGTGATGAACCATTATTTATGCCAAATACAAGCGACCCAAATACTGGTCAGGCGTCGGCCCCAGTTGCTAAGAATGGAATTGTAGTTGGAAATATTCAAGCAATCTGTCATAAATCAGCAACGGAGGAGAAAATTCCAACTAATATTTACACGCCAACTAAATAGTAGTGAGGGAATAATTTGCTCGGCGGAATTAATAACAATTTATATTTAATTTCACTCTCTGGCTTCTTTATAGTTGGGGTACTGGCATTAATTCTACGGTGGGCATACTCAAGTAATAATTCACTGGTTGAAAGAGATAAGAAAATTGGCAGTGATGATCAATACGGTTTGCTAAAGGTTGCAGCTTCGCCTAAAAATCATATTGAGGGTGAAATGCTTAGGCAAAAATTGTTATCAGTTGGAATTAAAGCTACTTTGTCCCAAACTAATACCGGACCAAAGATTTTAGTTTTTGAAAAAGATTTAAAGATTGCCAAAGCCACACTTACTAGTTAACGATTTGCTCCTGGCACCCAAAGTTGATCACCGATCTCTTTGTTTGCATAACGAGCTAGTACAAAAAGTAAATCAGATAAGCGATTTAAATACTTTGCAGTGATTGGATTTACGCCGCCGCCAAATGAGTGAATCGCATGCCAAGTTGCTCGCTCTGCTCTTCTTGTTACAGTTCTTGCCACATGCATCAACGAAGCAGCCGGTGTTCCAGATGGTAAAACAAATGAACGAAGTGGTTGCAGGCTTTCATTGTATTTATCAATTTGTGTCTCAAGATAATCAATTTGTGATTCTAAAACTCGTAATGGTTCAGAGGTTGGATTATCGACAACTGGGGTACAAAGATCTGCGCCAACATCAAATAAATCATTTTGTACTCTGATTAAAAGCTTTCTAATCTCTTCATCTTTGATATCACCCATTGAAAGAACTACACCGATCGATGAGTTTGCCTCATCAACTGTTGCATATGCTTCAATCCGCGGATCATTTTTAGAGGTTCGACTCATATCCCCAAGTGAGGTTGTGCCATCATCACCTGTTTTTGTGTAGATCCGAGTTAAGTTGACCATGACCTCACCCTACCTCAAGCAATTAGAATGGGGAATTATGGAACGCTTTCGAGTAGCAGGTGGAGCCAGATTGTCTGGCAAGGTCACCGTTGCTGGTGCCAAAAACTCAGCGCTTAAGTTAATGGCCTCTGCCCTACTTGCACCTGGTGAAACAATTATTACAAATTTACCTGCAATTGCTGATGTTGATTACATGGCAGAGTTGTTAACCAGATTAGGTTGCAAAGTTAAAATTGATAAAGTAAAAGGTGAAGTAAGTATTGATGTACCAGAAAAACTTGGTCACCGAGCAGATTATGACTTAGTAAGAAAGATGCGAGCATCGATAAATGTTCTAGGACCGCTTATTACCAGAGTTGGCGAAGCTGATGTTGCACTTCCAGGTGGTGATGCAATTGGTTCACGTGGACTTGATTACCATATAAATGGTTTGACCGATATGGGAGCGGCGATAACTTTAGAACACGGTTTTATTATTGCTAAAGCACCAAATGGGTTAAAGGGTGCAAATATAACTTTAGAGTTTCCAAGTGTTGGTGCTACCGAAAATATTATGACCGCTGCAACATTAGCCAGCGGTATAACCACAATTGATAATGCAGCCCGTGAACCTGATGTAGTAGATCTTGGTGAGTTTTTAATTGCAATGGGTGCAAAGATCTCTGGCCTTGGTTCTCATACAATAACAATTGAAGGTGTTAAACAATTAATACCAACTAAACATGCCACCTTGGCTGATCGAATTGTTACTGGAACTTGGGCATTTGCGGCTGCAATTACACAAGGTGATATCACAATTGAAAATGGCCGAGCAGATCATCTTGAAGTTCCTCTTGATAAGTTGGTAGAAGCAGGGGCAGTAATTACTACAACTGAAAATGGTTTTAGAGTAAAAATGGATAAGCGGCCAGTTGCAGTTGATGTTGCAACCCTGCCCTATCCAGGTTTTCCAACTGATCTACAACCAATGGTGATCGCATTAAATGCAATTGCAGATGGCACCTCTCTAGTAAC
>JBAWYI010000008.1:0-24555 GCA_037143635.1 Actinomycetes bacterium | reverse complement strand
GTTAGAAGATCGATAACTTTAATTCCAGTTTCAAACATCTCAGTCTTTGATTCAAGTTGATCAAATGCTGGAGCGGTTCGGTGGATTGGCCATCTCTCTTTAATATCTAATGAAGAGGTTGGCACATCTAATGATTCACCCAAGGTATTAAATACATGTCCTTTTGTTACATCTCCGACTGGAACTGAGATCGCACTTCCAGTATCGGTAACTGTTGAACCACGAACCATGCCGTCAGTTGGTTGCATAGAGATCGCGCGCACTAAGTTGTCACCAATGTGTTGGGCGACCTCAAGTGTTAACTTCTTGGTCTCTGCCCCCAAGGTGACATCAATATTTAATGCATTAAAGATGGCTGGCATTGCATCGGCTGGAAATTCAATATCCACTACCGGTCCAATTACACGGGCAACTCTTCCAGTTGCTGTTTTAACTGACATTATTCGCTCCCTGCGCTAGCTGAGGCGAGCGCATCTGCGCCGCCTACGATTTCACTGATCTCTTGGGTAATTTCGGCCTGACGAGCCGCATTTGCAAGTCGAGTTAACGACTTAATTAATTCATCAGCATTGTCAGTTGCTGATTTCATAGCACGACGCCGCGCTGCATGCTCACTAGCTGCAGATTGCAACATCGCGTTAAATACTCGAGCCTGAATATAGCGAGGTAGTAATGCATTTAATACCTCACCAGCATTAGGTTCGAATTCATACATTGGTAGTAACCCAGTTGTAGTTACTGATTCAACCACCTCAAGTGGCAACATTCGCTTTGCATCCGGAGTTTGAGTAATCATTGATTTAAACTCGGTATAAATAATATGTAATTCATCCACGCCATTTGGATCTGTTTGGGCATCGGCAATAAAAGCGGTGATTAGCGCCTCGGCTACCTCTTTGGCGTGAGCATAGGTTGGGTTATCTGAGAAACCACTCCAGGAGGCAGAAATCTTTCGATTTCTAAACTTATAGAAGTTAATTCCTTTTCTTCCCACCAAATATGGATTTACCTCAAGGCCGCGAGATTGCAAGAGTGCAATTAATTGATCACCCTCTTTAATCGCCGCATTTGAGTACGCACCTGCCATGCCGCGGTCTGCGGTAATAATTAAAACTGCAGCGCGCTTTGGATTTGCCGACGCGGTAGTTAATGGATGGTTGGTGCTTGATAAAGATGCAACTGCAGAGACTGCCCGAGTTAATTCGTTGGCATAAGGAGATGAGGCGGCAACCTTTTGTTGCGCCTTAACAATGCGAGAGGCTGAGATTAGCTCCATCGCCTTGGTTATCTTCTTAGTCGCCTTCACCGACCGCATTCTGCGGCGGTAAATACGAAGTTGGGCACCCATTTGCTTCTCTTCTTTCTCTTACTTCTTTGCCGGAACTTGACGGGTTATTTGCTCATTATCCTCACCAGTTAATGCATCAGCTTTTTTCTCATTTACAGCTGGTGCTACTGATGATTTAAATTGCGTCTTAAATGTTGTAATCGCCTCTTCTAGTGCTTTAACAGTGTCATCTGTTAATTCACGAGTTGTGGAAATTACATCAAAGATTTGCTTGCGCTCACGGGCAATGAAATCTAAGAACTCACTTTCAAAGCGGCGAATATCTGGCACTGGAATTGAATCCATCTTGCCAGTTGTACCGGCCCAGATTGATGCCGCTTGGCGCTCAACAGAAAATGGTGAGTACTGGCCTTGCTTTAGCAATTCAACCATTCGAGCACCGCGCTCTAATTGTGCTTTTGATGCTGCATCTAGATCTGAACCAAATGCTGCGAAGGCTTCAAGCTCACGGTATTGTGCAAGATCAAGACGTAGACGGCCAGCAATTTTCTTAATCGCTTTTGTCTGAGCAGATCCACCAACACGAGATACTGAAATACCAACGTTAATCGCCGGGCGAACGCCTGCGTTAAATAAATCAGTCTCAAGGAAGCACTGACCATCGGTAATTGAGATTACGTTTGTTGGAATAAATGCTGATACGTCATTACCTTTAGTTTCAATGATTGGAAGTCCAGTCATAGAACCGCCACCTAATTCATCAGATAATTTTGCACATCGTTCAAGTAAACGAGAGTGTAAATAGAACACATCTCCTGGATATGCCTCGCGGCCCGGTGGGCGCCGCAGCAACAGCGATACCGAACGATAAGCCTCTGCTTGTTTTGATAGATCATCAAAAATAATTAATACATGTTGTCCCTTATACATCCAGTGCTGACCAATTGATGAGCCGGTGTATGGAGCTAAGTATTTAAATCCAGCAGGATCTGATGCCGGAGCTGCCACAATAGTTGTGTAAGCCATTGCACCCGCTGCTTCTAGTGAACCTTTAACCGCTGCAATTGTTGAACCTTTTTGACCAATTGCAACATAAATACATTTAACCTGCTTCTTTGGATCCCCACTCTTCCAGTTCTCCAACTGGTTAATGATTGTGTCAACTGCAATTGCAGTCTTACCAGTCTGGCGATCACCAATAATTAATTGACGTTGACCGCGGCCGATGGCAGTCATTGAGTCAATCGCTTTAATTCCAGTTTGCATTGGCTCTTTAACCGGTTGGCGCTGCACAACAGATGGTGCTTGAATTTCAAGAGCGCGCATTGCTTCAGCTTTAATCTCGCCTTTACCATCAATTGGCCGGCCAAGTGCGTCAACTACACGACCAAGGAAACCATCACCAACTGGAACAGAGAGAATTTCTCCAGTCCGGCGAACAGTTGTTCCTTCTTCAATTCCGGTGAACTCACCCAAAATAACCACACCGATTTCGCGAACATCTAAGTTCAGCGCTAGTCCTAGTGTGCCATTTTCAAACTTTAATAACTCATTTGTCATTGTTGATGGCAGACCTTCAACACGAGCGATGCCATCACCTGCCTCAGTTACGCTACCAATTTCATCTTTAACTGCAGCGCTTGGTTTGTATGCAGCGACATGTTTTGCCAGTGCATCCCGAATCTCGGTCGGGCTGATCTTTACTTCGGCCATCTTCTCTCTCTTCTCTTTTAAAATAACAGATACTTTCGTACCTGTTAAAACTAACTTACGAGCGCTCTGCCCGCTTCTGCTAAACGATTAACCATGGTGCCATCGATAACATCATCGGCGTATCGGATAGAGATACCGCCTAAAACCTTTGGATCTATCTCAATATTTACATGAACCTCTTTGCCCATTTGTTTAGTTAGAGCTGCTACTAACTTATTCTGTTGATCACCACTTAGTTCAACTGCGCTTTTAACATGGGCAACTACTCGATTATTACGGGTTGAAACATAATGTGAGTAGGCGGCCAAGGTGGCATCAATACTGCGGCCACGGCGAAGGGTTACTACCTTTTGCAGCAAGGTGAGAGTTGAGCTTGCATACTTTCCTTTAACAACTGCATCAAGTAGGGCTAATTTACCCTCATTAGAATCTGCTGAGGTATTAAGCGCTTGGCGAAAATCTGGATTTGCAATTAACACGCGAGCAAAATCAAATAACTCACTCTCAAGTGCTTCTTGTTCATTGCTTTTCTCAGCTGCCGCACTTTGTGCTTCAACTGCTAAATGTTCTACCGCATCAGCTAACTCTGAAGGGCTAGACCAACGAAGTGAGGCGGCAGTAGCAAGGATTGTTTGGGCATCGGCTTTAATATTTTTACCAAATAAATTTGATATCAACTCAGCTTTAGCACTTTTATCTCGTGAGTTATCAGTTAAGGCGCGACGCAAACCAACTGATGAACTTAAAACGGTAAGAATCGTAAATAGATCTGAGGCAAAACTGGCAGCATCACTTGCTGATTGCTTACTTACCGCATCAGCTAGTGCTTTACGCAGAGTTATTACTGATGCTCTGCTTGTGCCGCCTAATACCTTCATGATTACTTACTCTTCTCCAGATCTGCAATGAAGCGATCAACAATTCGAGATTGACGGACCTGGTCATCTAATGCTTCTCCGACAATCTTTCCGGCTAACTCGGTTGCAAGTGAACCTACTTCATTACGAAGTGAGGTAACTGCTTGCTGACGTTCTGCTTCAATAGATGCAGTTGCTGCAGCGGTAATTCTTGCTGCCTCATCCGCTGCTTTACTTCGCAGATCTTCAATTATTGCTGCCCCTTGAACTCTGGCATCTTCACGAATTTTTGCAGCTTCACCCCGTGCCTCATTTAACTGAGTTGTGTACTGCGCAAGGGCTTTCTCTGCATCACGTTGTGCTCGCTCTGCCTTTTCCATTCCGCCTTGAATTGCTTCAGTGCGCTCAGAAAATGCCTTTTCAAACATTGGCACAACTTTGGAACGAAGAACTAAGAAGAGCAATGAGAAGGCAATGAAACCAACGATTAATTCTGCGGTGTGCGGAATTAACGGATTAGCGCCCTCTTCTGCTGCTGCCCAGTTACTAATTCTTGTTAAAGACATTGTTTATCTATTCTCGCTTTTGATTACAGTACGAAAGCTAGAACTAGACCGAACAGTGCCAAAGCTTCAGCTAATGCGAAGCCTAGGAATGCGATCGGTTGCAAAACAGAACGTGCCTCAGGTTGGCGTGCTACACCGCTGATGTAAGCAGCGAAAATCATGCCAGTTGCGATTGCAGGTCCGATTGCAGATAGGCCATAACCGACCAGGTTGAGTGTGCCTGTCATTTTCTTTTCCTTCTTTCTTTGTTGGTGGTTTCGTTATTTTTTCTTTTAGTGCTCATCCGCTAACGCGCCCGCTATATAGAGAGCAGTCAACAGGGTAAAGATATATGCCTGAAGGCATTGGACCATAAATTCAAAGAATGTAAGCCCAATTCCAAAGGCAAATGCAAATGGTGAGACCAGTTTTAGACCGATCACTCCTTGCAAAAGATGCTCGCCTCCTAAAATAAAAACCAACAGCAATAGGTGGCCAGCAAACATATTTGCAAATAACCGAAGTGAAAGTGTGAGTGGACGAACTAAGAAGTAGGTAGCAACTTCAATAGGGGTAAGCAGGATATAAACCGGCTTTGGCACCCCGGGCATAAACATAATTTCCTTAAGATATGCAATTAATCCCTTATGTTTAATTGCCACATAATGGAAGATTACAAAAGTAAAGAGTGCTAGTACATACGGAAAGCTAACCCTAGACATCGCTGGGAATTGCAAAAGCGGCACAATTCCAAACAGGTTATTGGTTAATATGAATGTGAATAGCGTAAATAGGTATGGCACAAAGCGCATGAACTCATGCCCGATCACATCTCTTGCTAAATCATTTCGCACGAAGGCGTAGATAGATTCACCGGCAAATTGCAGCTTGCTTGGCACAACCGCAGCTTTACGAGATGCCATAATAAAAAATACTGAAATTACAATTACTGAAAAGAAAACTAAAAATACTGGTTTAGTTGTGTAGGGGTTGTCACCAAATACTGGCGGTAATTCAAAGTCGGCTGTGCTCGGTGGCTTAAAACCACCCTCACCTGCTAGTAGCACGCCCACTTAAATCTCCAAAATGTTAGAACTTCCGATGCAATTTCTTCTTTAATCTTTTGGTACTTACCTAGCCGGCGGGAATAACGGCTACGGGCGAAACCCTATTAGGTATGACGGATTAGCGCGAAATTTGCGGGGGTAAAAACTACTCGGAAAAGGCCAAAAGGTGAGATTTGGTGATCTTAATCGCGTCCAAAGCGCAGCCACACTAAATATAACGAGGCCCCAGCCCCAAGGAGTAATCCAACTAAGAGGAAGTAGGTAGTACCGAGCCATTGATCAACGCCCCAGCCAATTCCACCCCAAATTAACAAACCAGATAAAAGGTAGCCAACAATTGACCAAAGTGCATTCTCTTCATTTTGAGAATTACTTAGATCATCATTATTTGAATTAGGACTCATTATTTATCCTCTTCCCGTTTTGGTAGCGGTAAGTTAACTCGCAACTTAAGGAAGCTGCGAATCTCACCAAATAACCACGCCATGGTAATCAATATTGCGCAGATGGCAAAACTTGTGCGATCAACTGTGCTGCGATCGGTAAATTTTGTCACTAACAGCAAAAATACCCCCATAAAAATCACCTTGGCAAAGTAGGAGAACATAGCAAGAGCCATTGTTGCCATTGGATCTAGATTTCGCGAAACTCTTGCCACTAGTAGGTGAATACTAAAGAAAATTATTACCGTGATAGATGCTAATAACGCACCTAACAAACCAGATCTTCCATTTATAACGCTCATAATTATTATTAACAAAATTGCAATTACTGAAGCTGGAAGAATTGCACCTTTCCAGAGCGTGGTATCACTAGCTTCTTTTTCACTCATTAAGCACCAACTTTTTGCTTATTTGTTTTGATTACAAGTATTGAAATTAGCAGAATAAAAAAACCAGAAAGAATAGCTATCCAAAATGGCACAAAGGCAGCGATTACAGTTGGCAGCGCAAACATTGCAGTCCAAAGATACAAAATTACAGTAGTTCGCTGTTGACTTACACCCATTCGCATTATTCGATGATGTAGGTGTTCTCGATCTGCGGTAAATGGGGAACGGCCTGCTCTTAATCTTCTTAAAATAGCCATTACAAAATCTAGTAATGGAATAGCTAAAATTGTGAATGGAAGTAATAAAGGTAATAAAGCCGAGCCACCATTTTCCTCAGTTATCGCAGTGGCATCTACTTGTCCGGTTAAGGTAATTGCTGAAGCACTAATTAGCAGACCTAAAAACATCGCGCCAGAGTCACCCATAAAGATCTGAGCTGGATAAAAATTATGAGGTAAAAAGCCAAGACATAAGCCAATTACAACTGCGGTAATAAGTGATGGTGCACCTGCTCGATTTAAGCCATTGATAACTGCTAATAAATATGAAAAAGCGAAGAATGAAGCAGCGCAGATCATTACTATTCCAGTTGCTAAGCCATCTAGCCCATCGACAAAGTTAATTGCATTTATTACCACCATCACAAATAAAACCGTTAGCAATTGACCAATATTTGTTGGAAGAGTTGTAATACCATTAATTGGTAGCCATAGAATCTGGACTCCATAAATAAGCAAGATGCCAGCTGCTAGTGCCTGCCCAGCAAACTTAGTAATTGGATCTAAATCAAAGCGATCATCTAATAAGCCAAGAAATAATATAAAAGTTCCACTTAAGAAAATACCAGTTGCATCTGAGCCAAATGATTTATGGACAAGTGGAAGATAATTAACAATTACTAAAGTTAAAGCCATCGCCAGCCACATTGCTAAACCACCCCATCTTGGAGTTGGCTCTGAGTGAACATCTCTAGATCTAATTGCCGCTACTGCACCAGATTTGATGGCAAGATCTTTAACTAGTGGGGTAATTAAGTAGGTAATGATTGCTGCAAGTAAGACAGTTACTAAGTACTCACGCATTGGTTAGTAGTTTAGTTTTTTGGCTCTGGGTAAACTGGAAATTTCTTAGTTAATTGATGAACTTCAGATCGAATTGCTTTTGCTTTATTCTCATCTGCACCATCTTTAATAGCACGGGCAATAAAGCCTGCAATCTGTTTCATCTCTGCCTTACCCATACCTTGGGTAGTAGTTGCTGCTGTTCCAACTCGTATGCCACTTGTCACTGAAGGAGACTCAGGATCATATGGAATTGAATTCTTATTTAACGAAAGTCCAGATAATCCGCATCTTTCATCAGCCACTTTGCCGTTGATACCAGTAGAGCGGATATCAATTAAGGCTAAATGTGTTTGTGTTCCCCCAGATACTGCGCGCATACCTTCTGCTTCTAAATCTTTAGCAAGTGCCTGACAATTCTCAATTACATTTTTAGCATAAGTTTGATACTCAGTTGTTGCGCACTCTTTAAGAGCAATTGCTTTGCCAGCAACGGCACTCATAATTGGCCCGCCCTGCATACCTGGGAAAACTGCCTTATCAATGGCGGCAGCATGTTTTTCCTTAGACAAAATCATTCCACCTCTTGGACCGCGCAATACTTTATGGGTTGTAAATGAAACAACATCTGCATATGGGACCGGGGATGGAATAGCTTTACCGGCAACTAAACCAATGAAGTGAGCAGCATCAACCCACATAATTGCACCAACCTCATCACAAATTTGGCGCACCTTCTCAAAATCAATCAAACTTGGATATGCGGTAGCACCAGAACAAATCATCTTTGGTTTATGTTCGATTGCAAGATCTCGCAGTTGATCGTAATCAATTAATTCATTATCTTGGCGAACACCGTATGAAACTACGTTAAACCACTTGCCAGAAAAGTTTACTTTTGAACCATGAGTTAAATGACCGCCATGTGGCAGTGACATCGCAAGCACAGTGTCTCCTGGTTTAGTAAATGCTTGGTAAACCGCAACATTTGCACTTGCACCTGAGTGCGGCTGTAAGTTGGCATGTTCGGCATCAAATAATTTTTTAGCCCGTTCAATTCCAATTACCTCAACCTTATCTACCTCTTCACAACCACCGTAATATCTTTTGCCTGGATAACCTTCGGCATATTTATTTGAAAGAGTTGAACCCATCGCGGCTAGTACTGCAGTTGATGTGAAATTCTCACTTGCAATTAATTGTAAATCTTGACGTTGGCGTTGTAACTCAGAGATAACAACAGCTGCGATCTCAGGATCCTGCCGCTGCATGGCAGAAAAATCTGGGCCGTAATAATTTTCGGTATGGGACATAGCGCTTAGCCTAAAGGTTGGGAGCAGAAATAGAAGGAATTACCACCTGTAATTGTTCAATACTGATCGCACCTACTCGCTTAACTGTGATTTCATTCTCAGATATCTCAAGCCATGTAGAAGCAGGTCCTTCAGCTAATACACCTTCATCAAATATTGCTCCAACATCACTTTCATAGATAGGTAGTTTTGCTAAATCTCTAACTACTGACTTTCCAGTTAACGCAACCGATCCTGCTACAAGCGGACCTGTGCTTTGAAGAATATGGTTCAAGAATTTCCGATTAGGGACTCTGACATTTACTTTTCCTAACCTTTGCCCATCTCCTAAATCCCAACTTAAACCCGGTTGGCAATTTAATGTTACAGATAATAAGCCTGGCCAAAATTTAGCGAATAACTGATCTTGATTAATATTTGAATTCTTTGCAATGCCAGTAAGTACTTTTACATCTTTAATAAACACTTGAGCAGCAACACCGCTTTGATCACCTCGTAATATATGGACTGCTTTTACCGCATCTTTATCAAAGGCATCTGCTAAGTAGATATAGCCAAACTCTGCTGCAACAACAATTACCTCACCAGCATTTATATATCTGACCGCAGTATTTACCGCTTCATTAAACTCAGAGTCACCGGCACCTTTTAACAAGACTCGCTCTGCCATGAGATTCCTATCGCTTCCTTGCACTTGTGAATCTATCACGCCCATTTAGATCTGCGTGAGTTTGTGCATTTGAAAACTGAGCGGATAAAGCATCTCTTACTAATTCACCCTGTTTTTCATAATGCTCCATAATAAAATAACCACCAGGTTTTAACAATCTTTCAGCTGCAGCAATAAATAACTTTGGAATTTGCATTCCATCTACTGCGCCGCCAAAAAGTGCAACGGATGGTTCATAATTTGCTACCTCTGTCGGCAACTTTTCATCATCTGGAATATATGGTGGGTTGGCAACAACTAAATCTGCCTTCACATCTGGCAATGCTGTTTGAACATCTTCAATTACTACTCTGATTGGTAGGTCATACTTTGCAATATTCTTATTTAACCAAGCTGCTGCCTCTGGTGATTTTTCAACCGCCACCATACTTACCTTTAAGCCTTTTAATGCCGCCTCGGAAGCAATTGCGATACTGATTGCACCGCTACCAGCACCTAAATCAACAACACTCTTTGGTAAATCTCTCTCAGCATCGGAGTTTAAATATCCAATTACTCGATCAACTATTAGTTCAGTTTCTGCTCTAGGTATTAATACACCTTCGCCAACCTCTAGATCTAAGTATCTAAATGGTGCACTACCAGTTATATATTGCACTGGCCGGCCCATTAATCTTTGGTTGATTAATTCATTATATTCAGCCGAGATCTTTTCTCGATCTGAATCTGCTAATTCAATTATCTGGCTGTGGATTTGTTTACGGGATACACCAAGTAAATGCGCTAATAAAATTTCAGCATCAACGGTAGCAATTTGATTTTTTTCAAATTGCGAAAATGCTGCTCGCAGCAGCTCTTTCAAGAGTTACCTGCAGATAATTTTGAAGTCCGATCAGCGTCAATTAAAGATTGGATTACCGCTTCTAGATCACCATTCATAACTGAATCTAAGTTATTGGCTTTGTAATTTACGCGGTGATCACTTAAACGATTTTCTGGGAAGTTATAGGTTCTAATTCGCTCACTTCGATCTACGGTTCTAACCTGGCTTTTACGTTCAGCAGAGGCAATTCGCTCTGCCTCTTCTTGAGCTGCGGCCAACATACGAGCACGCAAAATACGAAGAGCTGACTCCTTGTTTTGTAATTGGCTCTTTTCATTTTGACAGGAAACCACAATCCCAGTTGGTACATGGGTAATTCTTACGGCGGAGTCAGTGGTGTTAACGCTTTGACCACCAGGGCCGGATGAGCGATAAACATCTATTCGAAGATCATTCATATTAATATCAACATCAATCTCTTCTGCCTCTGGCAAAATTAATACTCCAGCAGCTGAGGTGTGAATTCTTCCTTGTGATTCAGTTTCAGGTACTCGCTGTACTCGGTGTACACCGCCTTCAAACTTTAACTTTGCATATGGTGTCTGTCCGGGTTTGGCTACACCCTTTGATTTAATAGCAACTGACATATCTTTATATCCACCCATATCACTTGGCGTGGTATCAATCACCTCAACCTTCCAACCTTGTTTTTCAGCAAAACGTGAATACATTCGAAATAGGTCACCAGCAAATATTGCCGACTCATCTCCACCAGCACCGGCTTTAATTTCCATAATTACATCACGATCATCATTTGGATCTCGAGGTAGTAATAATTCTTCTAGTGTTGCAGCTGCTGCATCTTTGGTGCTTTCCAATGCTGCTATTTCAGAAGCAAATGCTGGATCTGCTTCAGCAAGTTCTTTACCAGCAATTAAATCTTCTTCGGCTAATTTATAAGCACGATAACCAGCAATAACTGGACCAAGTTGGGCATATCTTTTACCAAGTGAGCGTGCTTTATTTTGATCTGAGTGAATAGATGGATCAGCCATCTGTGCTTCAAGTGATTCATACTCAGCCAATAACTCATTAACTTTTGCAAACCGCTCCATCTGATCCTCCTTATCTCTTAGAAATTTATTGGAAATTAAAAAAGAGAGCGCACCTCATCTTTCGATGATTGGTGCGCTCTCTTTAAGAAAACTACTTAGTGCCGCTCTTATCAATCTTTCCAAATCGCTCTTGGAACTTAGCTACTCGGCCACCAGTATCAAGAATTCTTTGCTTACCGGTATAGAAAGGGTGGCATACAGAACAAACTTCAACATAAATTGAGCCAGTCTCTTTAGTGCTGCGGGTAGTGAAAACTTCACCGCAACCACAAGTTACTTTGGTCTCGACATACTGTGGGTGGATCTCGTTCTTCATATTTCTCCTTGATTATTACTGGATCAAGTTTGGTTAAAACTTGTGAACCAGTAGGACTAGTGAAGTACTAGAGGGGTGTAAGAATAACTCTTAAATACAGGCGGGCAAAATTTGCGCCTGATTAAGCGTCAGCACTCTCTTTATTACTTGATCCATTTGCTGCTGGGCTTTCCCCACCAGTTGTGGTCTTTTGAATCTGAAGTAAGAACTCAACATTTGATTTAGTTCCCTTCATCTTCTCAAGTAACAACTCAAGTGCTTGTTGTGGCTCAAGTGCGTGCAGTACGCGACGCAGACGCCAAACAATGCTTAACTCTTCGGTTCCCATCAAAATCTCTTCCTTACGAGTACCGGAAGCAACTACATCAACCGCTGGGAAAATACGCTTGTCTGCAAACTTACGATTAAGAATAAGCTCCATATTTCCAGTGCCTTTGAACTCTTCGAAAATAACTTCATCCATCTTCGAACCAGTATCAACTAACGCGGTTGCAAGAATTGTTAGTGAGCCACCATTTTCAATATTCCGGGCCGCACCGAAAAACTTCTTTGGTGGATAAAGCGCAGCTGAGTCAACACCACCGGAAAGAATTCTTCCAGAGGCAGGAGCAGCAATATTGTATGCACGTCCTAGACGAGTAATTGAGTCAAGCAGTACAACTACATCATGACCTAATTCAACTAATCTTTTTGCTCGCTCAATTGCAAGCTCTGCAACTGTGGTGTGATCATCGGCTGGGCGATCAAATGTTGAAGCAATTACCTCACCCTTCACTGATCTTTGCATATCAGTTACCTCTTCAGGGCGCTCATCAACTAGAACTACCATTAAGTGACACTCTGGGTTATTAGTTGTGATTGCGTTTGCAATTGATTGTAAAACCATTGTCTTACCAGCTTTTGGCGGGGATACGATCAAACCACGTTGTCCCTTACCAATTGGTGAGATTAAATCGATTATTCGAGTTGTTAAAACATTTGGTTCAGTCTCAAGACGTAATCTTTCTTGCGGATAAAGAGGAACTAACTTTGAGAACTCAACTCTTTCTTTAGCATTTTCAGGTTCAACACCATTTACGGTTTCAACCTTTACTAGCGCACTAAATTTCTCACGTCGTTCACCCTCTTTTGGCTCACGAACAGATCCAGTAATTACATCACCTTTACGCAGGCCATACTTTCTAACCTGTTGCAGTGAAACATAAACATCATTAGGTGATGGCAAATATCCACCAGTTCTAATAAATGCAAAGCTATCTAAAATATCTAACAAGCCGCCAACTGGAAGTAATACATCATCTGGGCCAATGACAATCTCACGCTCTTCGCGATTACCACGATTACCCCGGTCACGATTTCTATCCCGACCACGATCCCTGCGGTTGTTATCACGATTGCCAAAGCGACGATTGTTGTCACCGCGATCAGAGTTGTTGTAGCCACCGGATGAGTTGTTGCTTGAATTATTTGAGTTGTTATCAGAATCAGTATCAGTATCGTTATCTTCAGAATCAGTATTGTTATTCTTGCTGTTTCGATTGTTCTGTCGTTCCATACGACGAGCCTCTCGTTCATTTTTAGCGGCTTCGCGATTCGCGGCCTGCAGATCACCAATAGATTGGACTAACTCTGCTTTTTTAAGTGTGGAGGCATTTTCAATTCCTAATTGACTAGCAACTTTCTTAAGGTCACCTAAAGCCATATCCACTAACTCAACCGCGTCTGCGCGATTGGTTGATTTCTTTTCTACCATTTATATATTGCCATTCTCTCTATATTTTTATTACCCGGATAAGGGTGATCCGCAAAAAGTTTGTTTTAGTTTTGGGATTTTTTCTAACTTTAACTGTCGCACTTTCCGACAGAGGTAAATCTACCACACCTATATTAAATAGGGAAAATGGCCTATTGCGCCCCTGCCTTTGCAATGGCTAACTTCATGGCGGTAAAGCCAGGAGCAAGGCCATTAATCTGATCGATCTCATCCTCAGAACCAGCATAAAGAACCATCACTGATGGGCCTGCACCAGAGACAACCGCAGCTAATCCAGCACCTCTTAACTTTTCCACAAGTGCAATTGTTTTAGGCATCGCTGGCTCGCGATATTTTTGATGAAGTAAATCGCTAGTTGCGGTAAACAAAAGATCTGGTCGCTCAGCTAATGCATGCACAAGTAATGCACTTCTAGATGAATTTAATACTGCATCTTGATGAGAGATTGTTTCTGGCAATAACTTTCTTGCTTTAGCGGTAGATAGTTGATTATCTGGCACAAGTAATAAGGCTTTGATCCGATCATCTACTTTTAGGCTAACCGCCCGACCAATATTCTTCACTTCACCAGTTGAATCAACAGAGGCTTCAAGCCAGGCAATTGTTGCGCCGCCATAAAAAGCTGCAGCAACATTATCTGGATGCCCCTCAAGTTCAGTAGCTAAGGTAATTAAATCTTCATCACTCATATATTGCTCACCCGTTAAAACTAATGATCTTGCAAGTGATAACCCGCCAACAATTGCAGCCGCTGATGAACCAAGCCCTCTGCCATGTGGAATTACATTAAGGGCGCGCAGTGCAATACCTCTTGGCTTACTGCCCATATGCTCAAAGCCACGCATCATTGCTTTAATTACTAAATTCTTTGCATCCTTTTTAACTTCATTCGCGCCTTCACCAGTTACATCAACATCAAATGTTGCATCATCTAAAACTTGCGCGGCGTATCTATCTCGCAACTCAAGTGCTAACCCAAAACAATCAAAACCTGGGCCAATGTTGGCACTACTTGCCGGCACACTAATTTGAGCCATAGTGGCTTTAAAGGTTAATCCGCTGGTATTTCTCTTAGCTGCCATTACTTAAGACCAATAACCTTTGCTGCTCGTTTCATATCCACTGGAATAATAATCGGTTTACCAGCACTGTTTAACACCCACTGCACATCCTTTAACCCATTTCCAGTAACAGTAACCACAATTGTTTTGCCAGTTGGTAGTTTCTTTTGAGCCTTTTTCTTAATTAAGCCAGCAATGCCAGCTGCGCTAGATGGCTCAACAAATACTCCTTCTTTAGCTGCAACTAGTCGGTAAGCACTTAAAATTTCTTTATCTGTTACTGAATCAATCAAACCTTTAGAGCCAACTTGCGCTGCAACTGCTTGATCCCAAGATGCTGGATTTCCAATTCGAATTGCAGTTGCAATAGTCTCTGGGTTTTTTATGATTTTATTCTTAACAATTGGGGCTGCCCCTGCTGCTTGAAATCCCCACATCATTGGCAAGTTTCTGTATGCGCCAGCCTTGCGATACTCCTGATAACCCTTCCAATATGCGGTGATATTTCCAGCATTACCTACTGGCATTACATGAATATCAGGAGCAGCTCCCAACATATCTACTACTTCAAAGGCAGCAGTCTTTTGTCCCTCAATTCGATATGGATTAACAGAGTTAACTAGGGCAACTGGATAATTCTCAGATAACTGCCGTGCCAAAGTTAAGCAATCATCAAAGTTACCTTTTACCTGCAAAAGTGTTGCACCATGTGCAATTGCTTGTGCCAACTTACCCATTGCAATCTTTCCTTGTGGAACAAGTACTACTGGTTTCATTCCGGCTTTAGTTGCATAAGCAGCCGCACTTGCACTTGTGTTTCCAGTTGAAGCACAGATAACAGCTTTAGCACCATCTTCAGCAGCTTTTGAAATTGCCATTGTCATACCGCGATCTTTAAAAGATCCAGTTGGATTAGCACCCTCAACCTTTAACCAAATCTCATTACCCAACATCTCAGATAACACACATGCATAAACAAGTGGTGTGCCACCTTCACGTAAAGTTATAACTGGAGTTTGATCAGTTACTGGTAGCCAACTGCGATACTCATCAATTACACCGCGCCATTGGTGGGCACCTTTTTTGCTAAACAACCCCATTAGTTAACGCCTTCAACTCTAAGCACGCTTGCCACATCAGTAACAGCGGCTAATTTACTTAAATCTTTAACAGTTTCAGAAAGTGCTGATTCCGTTGAGCTATGTGTCATCACAATTAACTCCGCTTTATCTCCCGCACCAGTTTGTCTAACCGTTTGAATTGAAACACCCTGAGATGCAAAAACATGGGCTACTGACTCTAGAACACCTGGCTTATCTGCCACATTTAATCTAATTAAATAACGAGTTTTAGTTTGACCAATCTTTGCAATCTTAAGGTCTGCATAATCACTCTCTTTTGGCCCAATTCCACCAGAGACTTTATGGCGAGCAACAGCAACTAGATCACCAAGAATTGCACTTGCAGTTGGTTCACCACCCGCACCTTTTCCATAAAACATTAATTGCCCTGCAGATTTTGCTTCAACGAAAACGGCATTAAAAGATTCTCTGACCGAGGCTAGTGGATGAGTTCGAGAAATTAGTGCTGGGTGAACTCGAACGGAGATTTCACCACTAGGAGTTAACTCCGCAATTGCTAACAATTTAATAACCATATCCATAGCTTTTGCAACCTTTACATCAGTTGCTGTGATCTTTGTAATTCCTTCCCGGTAAACATCTGAATCACTTACTCGGGAGTGAAATGCAAGGCCGGCCAAGATTGCAGCTTTTGAGGCAGCATCAATTGCTTCAACATCTGCAGTTGGATCAGCCTCAGCAAAACCAAGTGCTTGTGCTTGCTTTAATGCATCTTCAAAAGCTGTGCCACTTTCATCCATTTTAGTAAGAATGTAATTTGTAGTGCCATTAACAATTCCCATTATGCGAAGAACTTGATCTCCAACTAATGATTCACGAAGTGGGCGCAAGATTGGAATTGCACCGGCAACGGCTGCTTCATAATACAAATCAACATTTGCATTATCAGCTGCGGCATAAAGCTCAGCACCTGATTGCGCCAATAATGCCTTATTTGCAGTTACTACTGATTTACCATTTTTAATTGCAGTCAAAATCAATTCTTTTGCCGGATTTATGCCGCCAATAACTTCAATAATTAAATCTATCTCTGGATCATTAACAATTGACTTGGCATCATCAGTTAATAAGTTACTAGGTATGCCCTCACGCTTAGTTTTTACGTCTTTAACCGCAACCTTTACCAATTCAAGATTGGCACCAGCCCGGGAGGTTAGATCTGATTTATTCTCAACGAGTAGGCGGGCAATTTGGGAGCCAACAACTCCGCAGCCCAACATTCCTACTTTAAGTGTTTTCATTGGAGAAGTATCTCAAACTTATGACAGTTGCCGTGGCGCTTGAACTACATCCAAATTAAGCAGATCCGCCTCATTTTCCCTGCGCAAAATCTGCCGTGCGGTGCCATTTATCACTGCAACAACAGCTGGGCGAGGAATATGGTTGTAATTGCTAGCCATGCTTCTGCCATATGCACCAGTTGCTGGAAAGGCTAATAGGTCCCCAGATTTAATGTCACTTGGCAAATCAATTTCCGGAATCAAGATATCACCACTTTCACAATGCTTACCAACAACTCTGCTTGAAATATTTTTAGCAGTAGATGTTCGATTAGCTATAAAAGCGGAGTAAGTAGCGCCATATAAAGCCGGGCGAATATTGTCACTCATGCCACCATCAACTGAAACATATCTGCGCTCTGATCCATTATCTAATGTGACAGATTTTGTTGTACCAACTAGATAAATTGTGGTTGTCGTTGGCCCAACAATTGCTCTACCGGGTTCAATTGAAATTTTTGGAATAGATAGATTTGCCTTTGCGCACTCATCTTTAATTACAGTGGCTATTGCTGGAATTACAAACTCCGGTGCAATAGCGGTCTCATCTTTCGTGTAAGCAATTCCATATCCACCACCGATATTTAGCTCTGGCAACTCTTTTGCATACTTATCCCTAAATTTTGTCAGCACGGACACGAGACGCTCGGCTGCTGCTTTAAAACCATCTACTTCAAATATTTGAGAACCGATATGGCAATGTATTCCGGCAAGATTTAATGAACTCTGCCCCATACATTTTTCAATCGCTTCCAACGCTGCTCCGGATGCAATAGAAAAGCCAAACTTTACATCCTCATGGGCAGTTGAAATAAACTCATGAGTATGAGCATCAACACCTGGTGTTAGCCTTAAATAAATCTTTTGAACCTTATTTAACTCTTTTGCAATTTTTGAAACCCTACTGATCTCATCAAATGAATCAATAACTATTGTGCCAACCCCTGCCTTAATGGCAGCGGTAATTTCAACTTCAGATTTATTATTGCCATGAAACTCAATATCTGATGCTGGAAAATCAGCTGCTAAGGCAACCGCTAACTCACCACCACTACAAACATCTAAACCAACTTTTAACTCTTTTAACCACTTTGCTACCTCAACACTGATAAATGATTTTGCTGCGTAGTAAAGCTGTGAATTTTCAAAAGCTGAAGAAATAGCTGATCGCCAGGCATTAGTTCTTAGATAAAAATCTTCTTGATCAATTACAAATAAGGGTGATCCATACTCAACAACAAGTTTTTCGGCAGAGCAGCCAGCAATAGATAAAACTCCACCGCTGCTATTTTCGCCATCAAATTTTAAGTTACTAGAAAATAATGAGGTCGGATACTTCATTTCACTTACCACTACATCTTCTCCGGAGCGCTGACACCTAGTAAATCTAAACCATTGCTGATTACTTGCGCGGCAGCAAGTGAAAGAGTTGCCCGAGATGAGTTCAAATCAGTTGGTTTTTCATCTCCTAGTGGCAATACCCGGCAATCATTATAAAAACGATGGTATTGACCTGCGACCTCTTCAATGTATCTAGCAACTCTATGAGGTTGTCGCATCAGTGCGGCAGAGGCAACAATCTTTGGATACTGAGCAAGTAAACCAATTAACTCTCGCTCACGTTCATGAGTTAGTAACTCTGGTGAATAAAAATCTAATCCGTAATTAATACCTAGTTCTTTGGCATTTCTTAGCACCGCACAAATTCGCGCATGGGCATATTGAACATAATAAACCGGGTTTTCATTGGTATTTTTCTTAAGTAGATCAACATCCATCACCATAGGCGTATCGGTTGGATATCTGATCAATGTGTAACGAGCCGCATCTGTTCCTACTTTTTCAACCAACTCTTCTAAGGTAATAATTGTGCCGGCTCGCTTTGAGAGTTTAAGCTCTGCGCCCCCTTCCATAATTTTTACCATCTGCCCAATTAATATTTCAATATCTTTACTTGGATCATCCCCAGCGCATGCTGCAATTGCTTTGATTCGACCAACATAACCATGGTGATCAGCACCCAACATATAAATACATAAATTAAATCCGCGCTCTCGCTTGCTTACATAATATGCAGAGTCGGAGGCAAAGTAAGCAAATGTTCCATCAGATTTAATCATGACTCGATCTTTGTCATCATCAAAGTCGGTAGTGCGAAGCCAGGTTGCACCCTCTTCTTCATAAACGTGTCCTAAGGATTTTAGTTTCTCTAATGTGTGATTGAAGAAGTTATTCTCATAAAGAGTGCGCTCTGAAAACCAGGTATCAAAGTGAGTTCTGAAGTTATCTAGAACTTGTCGTTGTTGTTCAATTTGTAATTTATATCCGGCATCTCTAAAGGCTGCCATTGCTTCATCGCCAGTAAGTTTGCTAAAGCCTGGATTTTCTTTAACTATCTGCTTAGCTAAATCAACAATATATTCACCGTGATAGCCATTTTCTGGAATAGGTTTATTTTGCGCAGCAGCAGATAGAGATTGCCCAAAGAGATCCATCTGATTTCCACGGTCATTTATATAAAACTCGCGCGAGACCTCTGCGCCGGCGGCAGTTAAAACTCTTCCTAATGAATCTCCGACCGCAGCCCACCTGGTATGTCCTAAATGAAGTGGCCCAGTTGGATTTGCACTAACAAACTCAAGGTTGATCTTCTTACCTGCTAATGATTTACCACTTCCATACTTTTTACCCTCTGTAAGTATTTGCGTAACAACTGCGCCTTGGCTTGCACTTTCTAAAGTTATATTTATAAATCCAGGGCCGGCAATTTCAACCTTGCTTATGCCAGCACCGGTTAACAAATTATTGTCAGTTAGAGATTTAACAATCACCTCAGCTATCACCCGCGGTTGTAAATTGGCAGCTTTTGCAAGGTTTAAAGAGATTGATGTTGCGTAATCACCATGGTCACGATTCTTAGGGCGATCTAAGGTAATTTGTGATGGCAGATCACAATTTAATAAACCATTACTTTTGGCTATTTCCAGCGCTTTTAGGAGCACTTCGGCTACCTTGCTTTGCACTGGATCTGCACTCATTTGAGCAAGGCTACCCGCTTAACCTTGCTAAAGGTCGTTGGGTTTTGGTGATGCCGCCATATACACCGTAATCTTTGCCCCGCACTCAAGTAATAAATGCGGGAGTGGTGAAATGGCAGACACGCAGGTCTTAGGAACCTGTGCTTCGGCGTGTGGGTTCAAGTCCCACCTCCCGCACCAGTTGTATTTCGTTTATAGGTAGGGAAGGCTAAGGACATGGCTGATAAAAATTTTCTTAGTTGGGTCGGATTCAAAGGCGAAGATGAAAGTAAACCTGCGCCAACACAAAATGCATTAGAGCGCATTCGCGAACTTGAAAATCAATTAAATGATCTAAAGTCTCGTCGCGATATTACTGGCTTAAGTCGTGAAGAGTTTGAAATCTTGGCAACTGAAACTGCCATGACCATGATCAAATCTGCTCAGCAACGTGAAGCGAAAGCCAATGCTTCTGCTCAACGCCTAATTAGCGAAACAAATCGAAGTACTAAAGAAAAATTAGAGAGTGCTGAATCTAAAGCTAAAAGTATTCTTTCATCTGCTGAATCACGTGGCCGCAAATATATCTCTGCTGCTGAAGGTGACGCTGCGGAGTTAATTTCAAGTGCTGAAAGTGAAGCTGATTCCATTCTTAACAAATCAAGCCGTGATGCAGCCCAAATCTCATCTGCAGCTAAGCGCGATGCTCAAAAATTAATTGAAAATGCTGCTAAAAATATTGTGGACTACAAGTCTTGGCTATCTTCAGCAATCTCAGAGGCGGAGCGCTTGCACCGTGCGCAAAATGCATCTTTAAATGCTGCTGAAAATGCAATCCAAGAATCAAGACAAAAACTAAAACATGCCTTTGATCGACTTTCTCAACTTCAAATGGATATCAACGCCAACCTTGATAGTGAAAACAGACCAGCTGGAAAAACCTATGTTGCAGGCGCCGGTAAGAAGGCAGCAGTTGCAGCCGCTAGAAAACAAAAAGCTGCAAATAAGAAGTCTGTAAGTAAGAAAACTGCAAGTAAGAAAAAGAAGTAACTCTTCAAGTTAGAGTTAGTAATTCTCATCTGAAAGTTTTGAATAGATGATGAGTACAAAAAACACAACTGGGAAAATAGGCGTCAAACACATAACTTCAATTGATGGTCTGAGAGCCATTGCAGTAACAGCTGTAGTTTTGTATCACTTAGGAATCTCCTGGATTCCAGGTGGATTTTTAGGTGTTGATTTATTTTTTGTAATCTCAGGTTATGTAATTACTCGATTAATTCTTGACTCAATTAATCAATCTAGTGCGTTAGATCTTCGGGCATTTTATGCCGCGCGTCTGCGCCGAATTTATCCTGCCTTTATCTTTATGGTCATCTGTACCATTATCTTTATTGGAGTTTGGGCGCCGGAGGCAATAAAGAGATTTTTATCAGATCTGCCTTACGCACTTACCGGCACAATCAATTGGTTTTTAGTAGCACGTCATCAAGATTACTTTGAGGCAATTGGCCGGCCACCACTTTTGCAACATACCTGGTCACTTGCAGTTGAGCTTCAGTTCTATCTTATTTGGCCGATTATTCTGCTAACAGTTTTAAAGTACTTTGGAAAGAAGAATATTGCCCGAATTGCTTTACTAATTGCGATTATCTCTGGCGTTACTTTATTTTTAGTTTCCTTACGCCTTGACCAAGCAAATGCCCAACAAATTAGCCACATCTACTTTGGAACTGATACTCACTCACTTGGCCTATTCCTTGGTTCGGCTTTAGCGGTTTCTTGGATACCGCAAAACTTAAGTGCTGATATTGCAAAGCGTGCACAAGATGTAATCGATGGTATTGGCGTAGTTGGCTTACTGGGATTAATTGCCACTTTTTTATTTATTGATGAAACCAATGCCGGTCTTTATCGCCTTGCCTTTCCATTAGCAGGTATTTTTGGCTGCTTAGTAATTATCTCTTTAGTACACCCTGCTTCAAGATTTGCACCCCTAATTAGCAGTGCACCATTTCGCTGGGTTGGACAGCGAAGTTATGGAATCTATATTTGGCACTGGGTAATCTTTCAAGTAACTCGGCCATCCGTTGATTTAACTGGACAAAGTTGGGCACTTTATTTAGCACGGGTGTTATTAGTTTTAGCACTCGCTGATATCTCACTTCGTTGGGTTGAGATTCCATTTAGACAGGGTATGGTGCAAAACTGGTATCGCGGCATGAAATATCGCGCGCCAAAAGTAAAACTTCGTCAGCAATTATCGATCCTATTTTCAATTATTGCAGTTTTAGCTGTTACCTCATCAATCTCAGTCCAGGCAATTAATAAAGCAGATCAGATTGCACAAGATCTAATTACCCAACAAGAAGATCAAGCAGCAAGTCAAGAAGACCTTGGTAGCACCACCGGGCTTTGGGTAACTGGTGATTCGGTAATTTTAGGTATTAGAAGCAAGTTGGAGAGTAAAGAACACATCTCATTAATTAATGCTCGCGTAGGCCGGCAAGCACCTGAGTTATTAGCGGTTATGCGAGTAGATCAAAGCTCAGTTCCATCATCTCCAGTGGTATTTAATCTTGGTAATAACAATGCACTTACCGAGCAAACTGTGGTCGATATCTTTGAGATTGTTAAAAATCAACCACAAATTATTGTGGTTAATACCGCAGTTCCTCGGCCATGGAAAGATGCAAACAATGCAATTATTTCCAAGGTGGCATCTCGTTATCCAAATGTCAGATTAGTTGACTGGGATCGAGTATCAAAAGATCGGCCAGAACTTTTTGCCCCAGATGGTGTTCACTTAAGTCCAGCTGGCTCTGATGTTTATGTTGATTTAGTTTTAACAGTTTTAGTTAAAAATTAATTATTAGAAATAAAATAGCCCCCAAGTGATTGGGGGCTATTTGAATTACTTAACTTTTTTTATGACCAGCTGCCTGGAAGTCCGTGGACTTTTCCAGCAACTACTTCACCATCTGAGTAAACAGTTGAAACCTTCACCTGCACCCAGCCGGTTTCGTCATTCTTAGTAATCTGTTGCTTAAATTGTGTTGCTGGCACAGTAGCTACTAACTTCCAATCGCCAACGCCATTTGTGCGAAGCTCAACGTTGTAACCGGTGATTCCGTCACTAGCAGCAGGTGCCTTCCAATTAACAGTTGCACCGCTTGCGTTATAAAGCGAAACAATTCCTACTGGTGCTTCATGAGCTGCAAGTGGCGCTGAACTTGGCGCAGCTGAAGTTGAAGCGCTCTCCGATGCAGCAGGTGTTGGCGTAACTGTTGCAGTATCTGAAGATGAGTTCTTTGAGATCACAACTACAGCAAGAATTAAAATACCAACTACAACTGCAGTGATAATTCCCTTTGATGAGCCTGAGTTGCTGCTACTTGATTTTGAGGAGTATGAACTACCTGAAGATTTTGGGGATGTTGAAATGGTTGAAACAGATGAGCGAGATGAACCGCTTACTGGTACGGCCGGAATTGAATAACGAGATGATGACTTTGAAGAACGCTTAGCACTCTTCTTAGTACTGCGCTTGGCAGTTGATTTTTTAGCGGTCGAACGCTTTGCAGCTTTCTTAACACTGCGCTTTGCGCTAGAGCGTTTAGCTGTCGAACGTTTAGCTGCTTTCTTCTTTGCGGCCACTTATAACTCCTTTTTGTTCAGCACTAGTTATTTTTACTAATGACTTGGGTTTTCCAGGGAAGGATGGCTAAAGGATACCTCACCGAACTTCTTATTTACGCTAATGATTAGAGATGATCACGTAAAAAAGGTGCGATTGCGCGTAATGCGATGCCACGATGGCTAATCTCATCCTTCACCCCTGGTGAGAGTTCAGCCAAGCTTTGATCAAAATCATTTGGTGAAAATATTGGGTCATAGCCAAAACCAGCATCACCTTGGGGGCTTGAAATTATTTCACCTGTTAATACCCCAAGCTCCTCCTTTTCAATAACTGTTCCATCTGGATTTGGTTTATAAAATGCGACCACCGCTTTAAATTGCGCACCTCTTTTTGGCTCCGGCACATCCGTTAATAGTTCAAGCACCTTTCTTATATTGGCAAGATCGCGCTCTTTGGAATTATTACCGGCATATCCACTAAAGCGGGCTGAATAAACTCCAGGCTGTCCATTTAAGGCATCAATAAATAAGCCACTGTCATCGGCTAAAGCTGGCAGATTAGTAAATTGCGAGATCGCCTTGGCTTTAAGTCTGGCATTTTCACTTAAAGTTATGCCCGTTTCTTCAACCTCTGGCATATCCGGGTAATCACTTAACCCTAAAACTTTAATATCACTGGCAAATTGATTAAGCAGACGATCAAACTCTACAATCTTTCCTAAATTCTTAGTGGCAAGTACTAATTGGCGCATATTAAAATTGTTTTAACGAAAATTACTTAGCTAAGGCTGCTGCTTGCAACTTGGTCAGTTGGGCACACCCGGCTGCTCCTAAATCTAAAAGTTGATTTAAAAGTGCGCGATCAAATGGTTCACCCTCTGCCGTTCCCTGCACCTCAATAAAATTACCATCACCGGTGCAGACAATATTCATATCAGTGCCAGCTGTTACATCCTCTTCATAACAAAGATCAAGAAGGGCTTTGCCATTAATAATTCCAACTGAGACGGCCGCTACTGATTGCTTAAGCGGATTAGCACCT
>JBAWYI010000007.1:0-24571 GCA_037143635.1 Actinomycetes bacterium | reverse complement strand
TTAGCATCTCCATAAAGTGAAACAAGTAATGCACCAGATACGTTGAATCTTTCTGTCATATTTGCTGACATTTGCGCATTAATATCAAATGACTGTCTGGTGTAGCTTTGTAGTTTTCTTCCCACCCATTTTGTAGGAAACAAAAAGACTGGCAGCAATACAAGTGAAACGAGGGTAATCTGCCAGGACAATGTGAACATAGTTGCGGCAACTAGAATTAAACTTAAAAGATTGCTGATTACCCCAGATAAAGTTGATGTAAAAGCTTGTTGAGCCCCGATTACATCTGAGTTAAGTCTTGAGATTAATGCTCCAGTTTGTGTCCGAGTAAAGAATGCTATCGATTGCCTTTGGACATGTTCAAATATCTGTTTTCTAAGATCATAAATCAAACCTTCACCGATTCGTGAAGAAAACCACCGACCAGCCATGCTAAACAATGCATCCATAACAGCTATAACACCAACGGCAAAAGCCAACTTTGTTACTAATTCAGCGTTCTTTGGAATAACCCCATCATCAATCAACTTACGAAGTAAAAGTGGTGTTGCAACCACTAGGAATGCATCAATTACTACTGTAATTAGAAAAAACGAAAGTGAAATTTTATATGGAATTGCAAACCGAGCAATCCGCTTTAATGTGCCTGGCTTTAGCTTTTGATTCTTAACCGATTGATCTTGAGTTAGAGATCTAAAAGACATCCACGTTGCATGCATTGACATAAGACAACCTTAGTGAGAATCAGAACAATATTTAAACTGTAAAACCAATCGAGCGTAATTGTTCACGGCCATCATCGGAAATTTTATTTGGACCCCAAGGTGGAAGCCATACCCAGTTGATTTTCACATCTGAAGTTATGTCAGAAAGGACTTGGCGAGTTTGATCCTCAATAACATCTTGAAGAGGGCACGCTGCTGAAGTTAAAGTCATATCTAAAGTTGCAATATTATTTTCATCAAGACGCATGTCATAAACTAAGCCAAGGTCAATAACATTAATTCCAAGCTCAGGATCAATAACATCCTTCATGGCCTCGGTAACATCATCAATAGTTGTACTCATGAGCTAATCCTATTCCATCACTTGCGTAGAAGCATCTTTGAAAGCCATCCAGCCTAGTAGCGCACATTTAATTCGGGCCGGAAACTTTGATACCCCAGCAAATGCCACACCATCCTCTAGTAAATTTTCATCCCCTACGCCTTGTCCCTTGCTCTGCATTAATTCGACAAAAGCATCAAATATTGCCAACGCATCCGAATATGATTTACCAATAATTAATTCGCTCATAACTGAAACACTTGCCATAGAAATCGAACATCCAACACCATCCCAAGAAACATCTTTTACTACCTGCCCATCCATAATTAAATTAAGTGTTACCTCATCCCCGCAGCTTGGATTCTTATGGTGAACTTGCACATCTTTATGATCTGAGAGCCCTTTATGGTGAGGGGACTTGTAGTGATCAAGTATTACTTCTTGATAAAGTGAATCTAACTCCATCACTTTCCTACCTTAAAATAACTTTTAACCTTCTCGATCGCCTCTAAAAGTGCATTCACATCATTTGAATCGTTATACAGATGAAAGGATGCTCTGGTGGTACCAACCAGATTAAGTTTCTTCATTAATGGCCAAGCACAATGGTGACCAGTTCTAACTGCAATTCCATATTGATCTAAAACTTGACCGACATCATGTGGGTGGACTCCATCAATTGTAAATGAGATGACTCCCCCTCTATCTTTCATATCAAGTGGACCAACTACATTAACGCCAGATATTTTTGATAGACCGGTTAGTAAATGCTCCGTTAGCTCTTGTTCATGTTCAAATATTTTGTCCATACCAACCAGATTTAGATAATCGATGGCAGCAGATAATCCAACAGCTTGGGCCATATTCGGAACTCCAGCCTCAAATTTTCTCGGTGCACTTACCCAGGTTGCACTTTCCATAGTTACCGAATCAACCATGGACCCGCCAAACAAAGCGGGCTCTAATTTTTCTAATAACTCCGCTTTTCCCCACAGAACACCAACTCCGGTTGGGCCTAATGCTTTGTGCCCAGAGAAGGCTAGGAAATCAACATCTAGTTTTTTTACATCAATTGCAAAGTGGGGGGCAGATTGGCAGGCATCAAGTACCACTAATGCTCCCACTGCATGTGCTGCCTTTGTAATTTCAGCAAGTGGAATAATAGTTCCAAACACATTTGATTGATGGGTGATTGCAACAATCTTAGTTTTTTTGGTTATCACACTAGCAATATTTGAAAGATCTAATCTTCCATCTTTGGTAATTGAAAACCAAGTCAATTTTGCACCAGTTCGTTTGGCAAGCTGTTGCCATGGAATCAGATTCGCATGATGTTCCATCTCAGAAACCACAATCTCATCCCCGTCTGAAATATGGGGAGTTGAGGCTGTATTACCTAATGAATAAGCAATCATGTTAAGTGATTCAGTTGCACTCTTGGTAAAAATTACCTCATCAGTTTTAGCACCAATAAATTTTGCAACATTAGCTCTAGCTGCTTCATAAGCCTCTGAAGCTTCTTCAGCAAGTAGGTGGGCGCCACGATGAACGGCAGCGTTAATTGTTCGATAGAAGTTTGCTTCAGCAGTTATTACAGCTTCTGGCTTTTGTGAGGTTGCCCCACTATCTAAATATATTAATGAGTTTCCACCCCGCACCTTGCGTGCGAAGATAGGAAAATCCTTCTTATATTTGGATAGATCTACACTCATTGAGATTACGCAGTTATGTACTCTGCGTATCCCTTCTCCTCTAATTTGTCAGCAAGCTCTGGGCCACCCTCTTCAACAATTTTGCCATTAGCAAATACATGTACGAAATCTGGCTTGATATATCGAAGGATGCGGGTGTAGTGGGTAATTAACATAACTCCCAAATCAGAGTTAGCTTTAACACGATTAACGCCTTCAGAAACAATTCGAAGGGCATCAACATCAAGGCCAGAATCTGTTTCATCCAAAATTGCAATCTTTGGCTTTAGTAACTCCATTTGTAAAATCTCATGGCGCTTCTTCTCACCACCAGAAAAGCCTTCATTAACATTTCGTTCTGAGAAAGCTGTATCCATATTTAAGGAAGCCATCGCAGCTTTAACCTCACCAACCCAGGTACGAACCTTTGGAGCCTCACCACGAATTGCAGTTACAGCAGTTCGTAAAAAGTTTGAAACTGATACCCCAGGGACTTCAACTGGATACTGCATTGCTAAAAATAATCCTGCCTTAGCTCTTTCATCAACGCTCATTTCTAAAACATCAGCGCCATCAAGTGTTACCGATCCACCAGTAATTAGGTACTTAGGATGACCAGCAATTGAGTAAGCAAGAGTTGATTTGCCAGATCCATTTGGACCCATAATCGCGTGAGTTTCGCCTGATTTGATTGTTATATCAACACCACGCAAAATTTCTTTGTTTCCAGCATCAGTAACAACACTTACCTGCAGATTTTTAATCTCTAATACGCTCATTATTTTCTCCTATTAGTTAGTGATTGTTAGTTGGTTGCCATTACGTTTTACATTAAAAGTTTTTAGTGCTTCAGTCGCTGGTGGTGTTAGCGCTTTTCCTGTCTTAAGATCAAACTCAGCCCCATGTAGCCAGCATTCGATTTTGCTCCCGTTTACTTCACCCTCTGCAAGTGATGCCTCTGCGTGGGTGCAGGTATCTGCAACTGCAAAAACCTCTTCTGCAACCTTAACAACGCAGACGGATGTGCCATCAACATCAATAGCAACTGGTTTTCCTTCAACTAAAGTGTCGAATAAAATTTCACTCATCACTCACCTACCTTTGCTAACTCTGCATCAATTCGTCCCATTAAACGCTCTTCTAGCTCTTCACTCTTTAACTTAGTAACAATTTCGGCGAAGAAGCCACGAATAACTAATCTCCTAGCAATATCTGAAGGAATTCCACGAGATTGTAGATAAAAAAGTTGCTCATCATCAAAGCGTCCAGTGGTGCTGGCATGGCCTGCGCCAATAATTTCGCCAGTTTCAATTTCAAGATTTGGAACTGAATCAGCTCTTGCCCCATCTGTTAGTAATAGATTTCTATTTAATTCATAGGTATCAGTTCCATCAGCACCTTTATGAATATAGACATCACCGATCCAAACGGTGTGAGCTGCATTTCCAGCAAGAGCTCCCTTGTAATTAACTCTTGATTTAGCATTTGGCACACTGTGGTCAACATGAATGCGATGCTCTAAATGTTGGCCATCTGTTGCAAAGTAAATTCCATACAAATCAGCAAATGCGCCAGCGCCAGTGAACTCAACTGTCGGGCTGATCCGAACTACTGATCCCCCAATTGAAACTACATAGGACGTGAATTGAGCATCCTTGCCAATAATTGCATGATGTTGTCCTACATGAACTGCACTTCTATCCCACTCTTGTAAAGTAATAAAGTTTAAAGAAGCACCGGTAGCAAGTGATATTTCAATCTCTTCTCCGATTTCACCAGCGCCAGTGTTTTCTATAATTACAGTTGCTTTACTGTTAATTCCGGCTTGAATAACAATACGACTTAACTCCGCAGAACTACCTGCTTTACGAGCGAGAAAAATTGGCTCAGAAAGCTCTATATCGTTATCAATCGTCAGCAATGATATTTTCTGAACAGTTTTACGAATTCGATTAGTTACAACATCATTTGACTCATATGCTGGCGGAAAATCTGATGACAACGGGGTTGTAAGTTTTACTCCAGCTGGCAGAGAATCCCGATTAGAAATAGAAATTCGATCCGCAACATCAACTGCGATGTCATGTAAACCAGCAAGCCGCTTTAAGGGTGTGAAGCGCCAAGCCTCTTCCCGACCACTTGGGGTTAGGTAATTAGTTGTTAGTGCACTCATTAACCAACTGCACCTTCCATTTGCATTTCGATCAGTCGGTTTAACTCAAGTGCGTACTCCATTGGCAACTCTTTTGCGATTGGCTCAATAAAGCCACGAACAATCATTGCCATAGCTTCATCTTCACTTAATCCACGGGACATTAGATAAAACAGCTGATCATCGCTGACCTTTGAAACTGTTGCTTCATGGCCCATCGAAACATCATCTTCTCTAACATCAACATAAGGATATGTATCAGAGCGAGAAATAGTGTCAATTAAAAGCGCATCACATTTAACGGTGCTCTTTGAGTGATGGGCTCCTGCTTCAACTTTTACTAATCCGCGGTATGAAGTTCTTCCTCCACCACGTGCTACTGACTTAGAGATAATTGTTGATGATGTGTAAGGAGCAGCATGGACCATCTTTGCGCCAGCATCTTGGTGTTGACCTTCGCCAGCAAAAGCAATTGAAAGCGTTTCACCCTTTGAGTGCGGACCCATCAACATTACAGCTGGATACTTCATGGTTACTTTAGATCCGATGTTTCCGTCGATCCATTCCATAGTTGCACCCTCAGCACAAGTTGCGCGCTTGGTAACTAAGTTATAAACATTGTTTGACCAGTTTTGAATAGTCGTATATCGCACTCGTGCATTTTTCTTAACGATAATTTCAACCACAGCAGAATGCAATGAATCTGAAGAATAAATAGGTGCGGTACAACCTTCAACATAATGAATGTATGAATCTTCATCAGCGATAATTAAAGTTCGCTCAAATTGACCCATATTTTCAGTATTGATTCGGAAGTATGCTTGCAGTGGAATATCTACCTTTACTCCCTTTGGTACATAGATAAATGATCCGCCAGACCAAACTGCAGTATTAAGGGCTGCGAATTTATTATCACCAACTGGAATTACTGTTCCAAAATACTCTTTGAAAAGCTCAGGGTGAGTACGTAGGGCAGTATCGGTATCAAGAAATAAAACTCCTTGCTTCTCAAGATCTTCGCGAATTGAGTGGTAAACCACCTCAGATTCATATTGCGCAGCAACACCTGAAACTAATCTTTTCTTCTCTGCCTCTGGAATACCAAGTCGATCATAGGTATTTTTAATATCATCTGGAAGATCTTCCCAAGATGTTGCTTGTTTCTCAGTTGAACGAACAAAGTACTTAATCGTGTCAAAGAAGATACCGCTTAAGTCAGATCCCCAACTTGGCATCGGCTTCTTATCAAATAATGAAAGGCCCTTAAGTCGTAGGTCAAGCATCCATTGTGGCTCACTCTTTTTAGCAGAGATATCTCTGACTACCTCTTCATTTAAACCTCGTCGGCTGTTTGAGCCCGCATCGGTTTTATCCGCCCAACCGTATTCATACTTACCAATACCATCTAATTCTGGGTGGGCGATTTGGGTCATGAGCGAGCTCCTTCTTTTATTTTGTTTTTACTTTTGTGGGAAATCTCTGCTGGTATAAATGTTGTACAAACTCCGTCACCGTGGGCAATTGTTGCTAGTCGTTGTACATGCGTTCCTAAAATTGCTGAAAATGCAGCAGTCTCTGCCTCACATAGTTGTGGGAACTCTGATGCAACATGTGCAATCGGGCAATGATGCTGGCAGATCTCCTCGCCACTTCCCATTTTGTCAGTAGACGCGGCATAGCCTTCTTTAGTAAGCAGTTTTGCCAATGCCTTTGCTTTTTCAGAGATACTTTTATTTGAATCCTTTATTTGACTTCCCTTGCGTTCAAACTCATTTGCTCGAGACTGCGCAAACTCATTAACAAGATGTGATCCATTTTTACTAGCCATAAATTTAAGCGCAGCTACTGCAAGGTCGTCGTATGAATGTTCAAATTTTTCACGGCCAGAATCCGTCATCACAAATACTTTTGATGGCCTACCTCTACCCCTTAACGCACTCCCCTGATAAGGATCGCGAGCAGTTAATACACCTTCACTTATTAATGAATCTAGATGGCGGCGGATACCGGCAGGTGTAATTGATAATTTATGAGCAAGATCTGCAGCACTCGCCGGGCCACCTTCTAAGATGGTGCGAGCAACCTGATCGCGGGTTTTATCTGGCTCATTCTTTTTCACAACATAAGTGTTGCGTAATTCCCCTAGAAGCGCCAATCCTCTCGCTCAGAGTCTGTGTGAAATAGGACTTATTGTCCATCTCAATCAGGCGGGGTTAGCAGGCAAACCAATAGGCTTTAATCATGTTGGTAGGCAAAGGCTCAATTGCAGGCAAGGTTTTTGGCTTTCTAGTCTTTTTACAGATTGCAATTGTTGTCACTGGTGGTGCAGTTCGACTAACCGGATCAGGCCTTGGCTGCCCAACCTGGCCAGAGTGCACACCAGGCTCCTATACGCCAGTGCCACACCAAGCAGAGGGGCAAGTACATGCCTGGATCGAGTTTGGTAACCGGCTTTTAACATTTGTACTTTTACTCTGCGCGCTCATTGCTTTAATCATTGCAATAAGGGTTTCTAAAAACGCGGTACTGAAAAGCAGAGTGAGATCCTTAGCTGCGCTTCAAGTTATTGGAATATTTGGACAGGGAATTTTAGGTGGAATTACAGTGCTAACAGATTTAAATCCAATTCCAGTTGCCGGTCACTTCCTGTTATCAATATTTTTGATAGCAGGTGCGATCTCATTACGATATGAAATAGTAGGGATAGTTAAACAAAAAGCGGATGGAATTGTTGCCACTTTAATGCCACTTCTTATTTGGCTAACTGTATTGGTTTTGGTAGCCGGAACAATTGTTACCGGGAGCGGGCCGCATGCTGGCGATGAGAATGCAAAAAGATTTGGGTTTAATCCAAGAATTGTCTCTTGGGTGCATGCCGATCTAGTAATTGCGTTAGTTGTATTAACGCTAGTTCTTTGGCTGATTACTAGAGTTTCGCAAAACAAAGTAATTCATAAGTACTTATCAGTTTTTCTTATAATCTGCCTATCGCAAGGCTTAATTGGATATGTTCAATACTTCACTGGATTACCAGAGTTAATAGTTGCCGCCCACCTATTAGGTGCAACTCTTGTCTGGGCTAGCGCATGGTCCCTGATTAAGGTCTCCCAATCTGGTTTTAGAATGCAAGGATTATCTCGATGAAGTTAGCAAAATGGGTGGCGTTAGATGATCAAGCAGTTGTAGTTTCTCGCGCCCTTGCAATGGATGCGGTACAAAAGGTTGGTAATGGCCACCCTGGTACTGCAATGTCACTGGCACCAGTTGCTTACACTTTATTTCAAAGAATACTTAAACATGATCCTGCAAATCCAAACTGGATTGCTCGGGATCGTTTTATTCTCTCCTGTGGTCATTCATCATTGACCCTTTACATCCAACTTTATTTGTCCGGATATGGTGTTGAGTTAGAGGATTTAAAGAGTTTTCGTACCTACAACTCACTTACCCCTGGCCATCCTGAGTATGGCCATACCCTCGGAGTGGAAACTACTACTGGACCATTAGGACAAGGTGTGGCAAACGGCGTTGGCATGGCAATGGCAGCAAGGTATGAAAAAGGATTACTTGATCCAAATAATAAAACTGATTTATTCGACCACAATATTTGGGTTATTTGCTCTGATGGAGATTTACAAGAAGGTGTAAGTGCAGAAGCATCCTCCCTTGCTGGTACGCAGCAGCTTGGAAATCTAAAAGTTATCTACGATGACAACCGAATATCAATTGAAGGTGACACGCATGTTGCATTTACCGAAGATGTCAGTGGTCGGTACAGAGCGTATGGCTGGGATGTAATTGAAGTCGAAGCAAAAAAGAATGGTGATGTTGATCGCGAAAAATTAGAGAGCGCGATGATCAAAGCATTAGAACAAAGATCAAAACCAGTTTTAATAAGATTGCACACAGTAATTGCATGGCCAGCTCCTACCGCTAAAGGCACATCTGAATCACATGGTTCTGCGTTAGGTGCTGATGAGGTTGCGGCAACAAAGGTTGAACTTGGGTTAGACCCTGCTCAATTATTTTTTGCTCCGACTGAAGTTATCTCCCATACACGAAAAGTAAAGACAAAAGGATCTGATCTTTACCAGGAATGGCTTACTAGGTTTTCTAAATGGCAGATAGACAACCCAGAAGAGAGCAAACTCCTTTCAAGGTTGCTCTCAAAAAAACTTCCAGAAGGTTGGGAAAAATCTTTGCCAGTCTTCTCCCCTGAGAAAGATATTGCTACCAGAGCAGCATCTGGAAAGGTTATCAACGCAATCGCAAAAATATTGCCAGAGTTTTGGGGTGGATCTGCAGATTTAGCAGGCAGCAATAACACCACGATTGAAGGGGGCGGATCATTCTTGCCAGAAACAAGCAAGATGACTGGTGCCAATCCTTTTGGAAGAATAATTCACTTTGGAATCCGTGAACATGCGATGGGTGCAATACTAAATGGTGCAGCACTTCATGGTTTAGTTAAGCCATTCGCCGGGACATTCTTGGTTTTTAGTGACTATATGCGTGGAGCGGTAAGGCTCTCAGCTTTAATGCAACTGCCTGTTACATATGTATGGAGCCATGACTCAATTGGTTTGGGTGAAGATGGCCCAACACATCAACCAGTTGAACACCTTGCAGCTTTACGAGCAATTCCAGGTTTAGCGATTGTGCGGCCTGCAGATGCAAATGAGGTCAGTTTGTGTTGGGGAAGAATTATTGCCGATGGTAAGCCAGTTGGTTTGGCACTATCACGTCAGAACTTGCCTGTTCTTGATCCAAATAAATATGCAAACATTAAGGATGCAGTTAAAGGGGCATACGTTCTTATGGATGCTCCGAATAACAGTAATCCTGATGTAATTTTAATTGCAACAGGCTCAGAAGTGTCACTAACTTTGGCAGCACAAGAGAAACTAATGACTGAAGGGATTAAGGCGCGAGTTGTTAGTGCACCCTCTCTTGAGTGGTTTATGGAACAGCCAGGAAGTTATAGAGAGCAAGTACTTCCTAAAAAAATAAAAGCAAGGGTAAGTATTGAGGCTGGAATTTCCCAACCTTGGTATCAATACATTGGGGATTCAGGAATTGCGGTATCACTTGAACACTTTGGCGCCTCTGCTAGTGCTTCAGTATTGTTTAAAGAGTTTGGATTTACAGTTGAAAAGATTGTTTTAGCAGCGAAAGAAAGTATTAAAAAAGCAAATGGCTAATGCATTAGAACAAATTTCTGAGGCAGGTGTTGCAGTTTGGCTTGATGATCTTTCAAGAGAAAGATTAAGAAATAATTCTTTAGCTAAACTTATTCAAGAAGATAGCGTAGTTGGCGTTACTACTAATCCAAGTATATTTTCAGCGGCAATTAGCAAGTCTGACCTTTATATAAATGATATTACTAAAAATAGTGAAAAAACTGTTGAAGAGATAATCACAACCTTAACCACAGATGATGTTCGAAATGCTTGTGACCTTTTTGCTCAAACTTTTAAAGATTCTAATGGGGTGGATGGCCGGGTTTCAATTGAGGTTGATCCGAGATTTGCAAGAGATACAAAATCAACAATTGATCAAGGAAAAGATCTATGGCGGATAATTAGTCGGCCAAACCTTCTTATAAAAGTACCAGCAACAGTAGAAGGTTTACCTGCAATTACAGAGCTAATATCTCAAGGAATAAGTGTAAACGTAACTTTAATTTTTTCAGTAAATCGATATAAGCAAGTTTTAGATGCTTTTATAGCTGGACTGGAAAAAAGATTGGCCTCTGGTAAAGCGATTACTGATATCTACTCAGTAGCATCTTTTTTTATTAGCAGAATTGACAGTGAGGTAGATAAACAATTACCTATCGATTCCGAACTCAGAGGTAGCATCGCGATTGCTAACGCGATATTGGCATATGATGCTTATCAAACATTTGAAAACACTCAGCGTTGGCAAAAGATTGCATCAAAAGGTGGGAATCTACAAAGACCATTATGGGCATCAACTGGCGTCAAGGATCCTTCTTATGATCCAACAAGATATGTAATGCTTTTAATTGCCAAAAATACAGTTAACACAATGCCAGAGGCCACCTTAGATGCAGTTAGAAAGACAGGAATATTTACTGGAGACACCATTTCTCCAAATGTTTTAAAAGCTAAATCTTCTCTTGCAAAACTTGCACTTTCAGGCATTGATTTAGAAAAGATCACCGAAGCACTTGAAATTGATGGCGTAGCAAAGTTTGAAGCTGCCTGGCTAGATTTAATGGACACTATTAATACGGTATTAGGAAACTCTAAATGATTATTAGCGGGCCAAGTCTAAGTAAAAATAAACCTGAAATAATTACCAAACTAAATTCTATTTCACCAAAAATTGCTGCAAAAGATCACACGTTGTGGGGTGAGAATACAGAAGCTATTAGTAGATTGGGTTGGATAGATCTACCAAATAGTTCTAGGGATTTATTGCCACAGTTAGATGCTCTATCAGCTTGGGCAAGAAGTAATAACTTAGTAAATGTGATTCTTTGCGGCATGGGTGGATCATCACTAGCGCCCGAAGTAATTGCGGCCGCATATGGGAAGAGATTAACTGTTATTGATTCCACCGATCCAGCTCAGATTCTAAGATCAGTCCCATCAGATTTATTAAAATCAGTAATAGTGATTGGTTCGAAATCTGGATCAACAATTGAAACAACCTCCCAATTTGCCTACTTTGCTAATTTACTAAATAAAGCAAATTTAAAGCCTTCTGATCACATTGTAATAGTTACCGATCCAGGAACATCTTTAGATATAGAGGCACGCAAAGATGGTTACCGGGTTATAAATGCAGATCCCAATGTTGGTGGAAGGTTTAGTGCATTATCAGCATTCGGTTTGGTACCTGCTAGTTTATTGGGAATTGATATCTCAGTTTTGTTAGATGATGCGCAAGATGCTGCTACTGGTTTCATTTCAAATAACTCTCCTGCTGTTCTAATTGCTGCCACCTTATATTCAAACACAGAACAATTTATTAATTTCAGTGATACAAACTCTGGCTTACCCGGAATTTCTGACTGGATTGAGCAATTAATCGCTGAATCAACTGGAAAAAACCAGCGAGGAAGATTACCGGTAGTAATTGAGAAAAATTCTGATTTTGATAAGAATCTTAAAGTTGGGTTTGTTGATGGAGATTTTGATTTAATTGTCAATGGCACACTTGGCGAGCAATTTATACTATGGGAATGGGTAACCGCGCTGCTCTGTTACTTGCTTGAAGTTGATCCATTTAACCAGCCAAATGTAGCCGAAGCAAAGGATCGAACTGCTGTGATTCTTGATCAAATTTCATCAGGAAAACTACAAGCTTTGTTACCGGTATACGAAGATAGTGAAATTGCAATTTACTCAAATATAGATGTCAAAACCATTACTGAGTTTTTGCAAACTTCTGTAAAATATTTTGCAGTAATGGCCTACCTAACTCGCGGTTCAGAGAATGAAATCGTAAAAATTCGGGCTTTAATTGCTAAGAGAACTAATAAGCCAACTACTTTCGGCTGGGGACCAAGATTTCTTCATTCAACTGGTCAATTCCATAAAGGTGGCCAACCTAATGGTGGGTTTATTCAAATCACCGCTGAATCTGATGTTGATATTGAGATTCCAAATAAGCCTTACACATTTTCACAATTAATCCTTGCTCAAGCCCTAGGTGATGCTCAAGCTCTAACTGAGAGAAAATTACCTTTATTAAGAATTCATCTAAAAAATCGAAGAACAGGTATTAATAAATTAATCTCCGAATTTTAAATTAATCCTCACCACGTAATTTTTTAAGAGCAATATCTAATACCTTATTTGCTTCTGCTTCAGTTCTGCGTTCCTTCACATATGCCAAGTGAGTTTTATATGGCTCATTTTTTAGTGGCATTGGTGGCTTATTTTTATCTTGCCCGGCTGGAAATCCACACCGTGGACAATCCCATTCAGCTGGAACTTCTACTGTGCCATCCTCGGCAAATGATGGTTTAGTTTCATGACCATTTGCGCACCAGTATGAAACTCTAAAGCGAGCAATCGACTCACCGCGCTCTGCTTCGCCCATTGGGCCTGCACCAACACGACTGCCACGAATTGCACTTCCACCAGCCATTATTACTCCTTAGGTTTTCTTATTACTTTAATAACAAACTAAGCGCTACAACTGATGCAAACCAAACGCCACCAACAACGATAGTTATGCGGTCTAAGTTTTTCTCAACTACTGATGAGCCACCATATGTTGAAGAGATACCGCCGCCAAAAAGATCTGATAATCCAGAGCCCTTGCCTTTGTGAAGCAGTACCAAAATAATCATCAATACGCTCGAGAGGACTAAAATAATCGAAAGAGCTAAATTCATTTACTCGCCTTCATCTGTTAGAGCCTTACCGCTCGGCTAGCGCCAAGGATACTATCTTTTCTGAAACTTTTCTTAAACCCAGCAAATTAAGCCTTATTTAGGACCCGGTGGAATTTAGATATTCTGGCAAACTCTTCTGGGTCTAAAGATGCGCCTCCAACCAATGCCCCATCAACATCATCCTCTTTCATGATGTCTAAGGTATTAATTGATTTAACAGATCCGCCATAAAGAATCCGACAATTATCAGCTATTTCATCACTGCCAATTTTTCTTAATTCGGTTCGAATTGCCGAACAAACCTCTTGAGCATCCTCTGGTGTCGCAGTTTTGCCAGTACCGATTGCCCATACTGGTTCATAAGCAATAACGATTTTTTTAAGATCTGGTTTATGGAAACCTTTCAGAGCGTTTCTTAATTGCTCAAGCACATGTGCAATATGGTTACCCGATTCTCTAACTACCAACTCTTCACCAACACAAAGGATTGGTTTTAATTCATTAGCAAAAGCTGCTTTAATTTTACGATTTATAAGAGCATCATCTTCATTATGGTTTGCCCGGCGCTCACTGTGACCGATTAATACATAGGTGCACCCAAGTTTGGCCAACATTGAACCAGAAATATCACCAGTATGTGCCCCAGATTCAGATGCGGAAAGATCCTGAGCTCCATAAAGTAAACGAAGTCGATCACCATCGATTAAAGTTTGTATTGAGCGAATATCAGTAAATGGTGGAATAATTACAACCTCAACAGCATCATAATCACGATCCTCAAGCGAGTATGCAAGCTTTTGAGTTACAGCAATCGCCTCTAGATGATTCAGATTCATCTTCCAGTTTCCAGCAATTAACGGTTTACGCATTTTTCCCTCTTCTAACTTAGTGCAATTAATCCAGGAAGCTCTTTGCCTTCAAGATACTCTAAAGACGCGCCACCGCCGGTTGAGATATAACCAAAATCTGTATCTGCGAATCCTAGTTTACGTACTGCTGCTGCCGAATCTCCCCCGCCGACTACTGCCATTCCATCGACCTCAGTTAGTGCTTGTGCAACCACCTTTGTACCATTAGCAAAATTCTTAAACTCAAAAACTCCCATAGGGCCATTCCAGAAAACAGTCTTACATTTTTTTATTTCACTTGCAAAATTAACAGCACTCTCTGGACCAATATCTAATCCCATCTGATCATTAGGAATCTTATCTGCTGTAACAGTTGTTGGCTTTGCATTTTCGGCAAATTCTGGTGCTACCACAATGTCAGTGGGTAATAAGATCTTAACGCCCAACTTTTCTGCCCTAGCTAATAATTCCTTTACGGTGGGTATTAAATCGATTTCAACTAATGACTTGCCAACCTCTTTACCTTGCGCAGCTAGGAAAGTAAACACCATGCCACCACCAATTGCAATAATATTTACTTTATCGAGGAAATTAGAAATTACACCAATCTTGTCGGAAACTTTTGCTCCCCCTAAAAGAACACCATATGGGCGAGATGGGTTTTTAGTTAACTTCTCAAGTACTTCAACTTCAGCTGCAACCAAGTCTCCAGCTGCATGAGGTAACATTTTTGCTAGCTCAAATACAGATGAATGCTTGCGATGAACTGCGCCAAAGCCATCGCCTACATAAACTTTTCCATACCTAGCAAGTTTTTTCGCTAGCTCAATTCGTTCCGCTTCATCCTTGCTTGTTTCAGCTGATTCAAACCTAATATTCTCAAGTAGCAGAATTTGTCCAGATTTTAATTCACTAACCTTGGCATCAGCGCCAGTAATGTCTGAAGAAAATTCAATGTTAATTTTAAGCAATTCACCTAGTCGCTTTGCCACAGGTGCTAATGAAAGTTCGCTCTTTCGCTCCCCTTTAGGTCTACCCAGGTGGGCAATAATTACAATTGAGCAGTTAGCATTTAACAGCTTCTTAATTGTGCTTAATGAAGCCACTATTCTGCCATCATCAGTAATCAGACCATCTTTAATTGGAACATTTAAATCACAGCGCAAAATTACTTGCGTATTTTGAGGGTCTAACTGAGAAAGTGTTTTTATGCCCATCTAAATTAAAGAGTCTTACCAATATATTGAATTAGATCAACTAAACGATTTGAGTAACCCCATTCGTTGTCATACCAGCCAACAACTTTCACAGTAGTTCCGATTACCTTTGTTAGACCAGCATCTAAAATACATGAGCTTGGATCCGTCACAATATCTGCTGAAACTATTGGATCTTCTGTGTATGTTAAATACCCCTTAAGTGAACCTTCACTCGCTTTCTTAAGAGCAGCATTAATCTCGGCAACTGAAACCTCTTTTGAAAGTTCAACAGTCAAATCGGTAGCTGATCCAGTTGGGACCGGCACTCTTAATGCATAGCCATCTAATTTGCCCTTTAATTCTGGCAGAACTAAGGAGATTGCCTTTGCTGCACCAGTTGAGGTTGGAATAATTGAAAGCGCAGCAGCTCTTGATCTACGAAGATCTTTATGGGGAAAATCTAAAATAACTTGGTCGTTTGTATAAGCATGAATAGTGGTCATTAATCCACGAACGATCCCAAACTCATCATTTAGAACCTTTGCCATTGGAGCTAGGCAGTTAGTAGTGCAAGATGCATTGGAAATAATGTTGTGCTTTGTTGAATCATATTTTTCGTGATTTACGCCCATAACAATTGTGATGTCTTCATCAGTTGCAGGAGCAGAAATAATAACTTTTTTAGCACCAGCTGTTATGTGTTTCCCAGCATCGGAAGCTTTTGTGAAAATTCCAGTTGATTCAACAACTACATCGACACCCAATTTACCCCAAGGGATATTTGCTGGATCGCGTTCAGCACTGACTGAAATAGTTTTTCCACCAACTGTGATTGTGGTGTCTGTAAAAGTTACCGGCTGTTTTAAGCGACCTAAAATTGAGTCATATTTAAGTAAGTGTGCAAGGGTGGCGTTATCTGTTAAATCGTTTATTCCGACAATCTCAAAATTGGCACCTGATTCAAGTGATGCTCTTAAAAAGTTACGACCAATACGACCAAAACCATTAACGCCAACTTTTAACATATTTTCCCCGCTCAAATTTATAAACCCAGAAATACCAGTCACATCTTTGTGAGGTTCTTATCTTACCAGCCTAGAAGTAGCGACTAATTCAATAAATCTGGGCTAATACTTGCCTCAGTATCTGGTACACCTAACTCACGAGCACGCTTATCAGCCATTGCAAGTAAGCGACGAATACGACCAGCAATCGCATCCTTCGTCATTGGCGGTGTCGCAAGTGAACCCAACTCTTCAAGGCTTGCCTGGCCATGATTAACTCTTAAGTCACCGGCTTCCTTTAAATGATCTGGAATTTCAGGGCCCAGTATTTCCATCGCTCTTTGCACTCTAGCTGAAGCGGCTACTGCAGCTCTTGCAGACCTACGTAAATTCGCATCATCAAAATTTGCCAATCTATTAGCAGTAGCACGAACCTCTCTTCGCATGCGACGTTCTTCCCAAGCTAATACTGTTTCATGCGCACCAAGTCTGGTTAATAGCGCACCAATTGCATCGCCATCTCTTATTACAACTCGATCAACACTCCTAACCTCTCTAGCCTTTGCTGTAATTCCTAATCTGCGTGCTGCCCCTACTAATGCCAAAGCAGCCTCTGGCCCAGGACAGGTAATCTCAAGGGCTGAGGATCTACCAGGTTCAGTTAGGGAACCGTGAGCAAGAAAAGCTCCGCGCCAAGCAGCCTCAGAATCGCAGATTGCAGCGGAAACTACTTGTGGCGGCAACCCTCTGATTGGACGATTATTTGCATCTACCAATCCAGTTTGTCTGGCAAGTGCATCCCCGTCAGCTAAAACTCGCACGATATATCGGCTACCTTTTCTAATCCCACTTGAAGAAACTACTGATAATTCACTTTCATGACCAAAAATTTCGGATATATCTTTCCTTAACCGACGAGCACTTTGTGCAGTATCTAATTCAACCTCAATAATAATTTTTCCAGCAGCAATATGAAGTCCACCAGCAAATCTAAGTAATGAAGAAACCTCTGCCTTACGGCAGCATGGTTTAGTTATTGAGAGCCGACTTAGCTCATCTTTAACCGCTTCGGTCATTGCCATTTATTCTCCTCTTGTTACTAAGGGGTTATCTAAGCAGGTATCAGCCAAAAATGTGGGCGAAAGCAGAAATTAATTTATCTCTATCATGGTGGAAAGTTTGCTTGTTATCTGCTAAGTCAAAGGCCAGAACCTGTCCACCGCATTTAGCCACTAAATCGTTAAATCTTGGCTCAGTATTAGATAGCGATTTATCAATCAAAGCTATGTCAATATTCAGATCTGGTATGTGATCCAAGATTAGTTGCAGGTGGGCTTCTAGCGAAAAACCTGAGAACTCATCAGAAATATGTTTATCGGGAAGATTGAAAATCATAATCTTCTTTGCCCTGCTCATTTTTATTTGCTTAGCCTGCTCTTTAAGTAAAAAATGAGGCATGACGCTAGATAGCCAGGAACCTGGACCAATAGTTATCCAATCAGCATCAGTTATTGCAGCTAAGGCTTCAGGCGTTGCTTTAGGTGTATCAGGAATTAGTCGTAATTCTTTTACTTTACCAACTGCAGCAGCAACCTGAACTTGGCCTCTAACTAAATTAACTCCACCCTTACTCTCAAAACTTCCTTCGATATCTAATGGCTCTAGTGCCATTGGCAGCACGCGTCCAACTACCTTCAGTAATTGACCAACTCGATCTAGACCTTTAACTGGATCACCATCTCGATCCCAAAGTGCAGTTAAAAGTAAGTTTCCAACTGCGTGGTTATCCATCTCACCCTGACTGGTAAATCGATACTGCATTATCTGTGCCCAGCTTTTTCCCCATTCATCATCTGCGCAAAGTGCGGCAAGTGCCATACGTAAATCTCCAGGCGGAAGGGAATTAAATTCTGCTCGAAGCCTTCCGGAGGATCCGCCATTATCTGCAACAGTTACTACAGCAGTAACTTGATTAGTAAGAGTTCGCATTGCTGCAAGGGTTGCAGCAAGTCCATGACCTCCGCCTAGGCAGACAACCTTGGGATTTGAATTCATGACTAAATCTCTCTGCCTAAATCTCGATGCATAGCCTGCGTTTCTATTTTGAAACTACTTAATTTTTCACACTGAGTTAAACGTTTAACTAATTCAACTGTAACTGCTACCGATCTATGCTTTCCACCAGTACAGCCGATTGCTAAAGTTAAAAATTTTCTACCCTCGGTTATAAAACCTAACGCCATAGTTTCAAATAGTGCTTGATATCTATCAAGAAATTCTTGTACGTTTTCATTACTCAGTACAGCATCGCTGACTGGTTTATCCAAACCTGAAAGTGGTCGAAGCTCTGGTACCCAATGAGGGTTAGCAATAAATCTGCAATCCACTACAAGATCTGCATCAACCGGAATTCCATACTTATAACCAAAAGAAAGGATATTAACTCGCAAGTCAGCTCCGGAATCCTCATGAAAGTTATCAGCAATCTTTTTTTCAAGTTGATGAATATTTAAAGCAGATGAATCAATCACTAAATCTGCTGCATCACGGACTTCACGTAGCCGGTCGCGCTCTTTTGCAATTCCATCCAAAATTCGATCTGACCCCTGAAGTGGGTGAGGTCTTCTAGTTGATTCAAATCTTCTAACCAAAACATCATCAGCGGCATCAACAAAAAGAATCTTTCTAGAAATGCCTTGCTCCGCTAGATCGGCAAGTGATTTAGTTAAATCTCCAAAAAAAGCACGTCCTCTTACATCGACAACCACTGCAACTTTTTTCACAGAGGTAGTTACTAATTCAATTAGATTGCCAAGCAAGGCTGGTGGCAAATTATCAACTACATACCAACCTAGGTCTTCTAAGGAGTGCGCGACCGTTGACCTACCAGCACCGCTCATGCCGGTAATGATTAGGATTTCGGTATCACCTTTCATGCCAATATCTTGCTATACCTGTCAAGCATCCAATATTTCGCCAGTTTGCATATCGATATTTAAAGGTAAATCCTGATTTTTTATCTGTTCAATAATACTTTGCGCCATTTTTGCACCAATCCCAGGCACACTTGCAAGCTCATCAACTGTGGCAGCCTTTAACGCTGTTACCGATCCAAAGTGAGTTAGCAAAGATTTTCGCCGAATTTCACCAAGACCTACGACCTCATCGAGAAGTGACTCAAGCATTACCTTGGATCGTTTACTCCTATGAAAACTTATTGCAAATCGATGTGCTTCATCCCGTAGCTTCTGCAATAAGTAAAGAGCTTCGCTATGTCTTGGAAAAATTATTGGCTCGCTGTTGTTAGGTAACCAAACCTCTTCTAATCGCTTTGCTAGTCCGCAGAGTGCAACATCTGTAATGCCTAGTTCCCGCAATGCTTTCGCAGCTGCATTAACTTGTGGTTTTCCTCCATCAACGACTACTAATTGCGGAGGGTAGGCAAATTTTGGACGTTGACCGCCTTGCGCAGTGGCTTCAGCAATATCAATATCCTTCTCATCTAAATAACGCTTGAATCGACGAGTAATAACATGATGCATCGCCCGAGTATCATCGAAACCAGCTTCATCTGATATAGAAAATCTTCGATAATCACTCTTCTTTGGTTGTCCATCCTCAAATACGACCATTGAAGCAACCATGCTAGTTCCTTGAATATTTGAAATATCAAAACATTCGATTCTAAGTGGCAGCTCCGCTAATTCTAATTGTTCAGCAATTTCAGCCAGTGCAGAACCACTCACTGCAGCATCGTTTGCCCTTTTGCTTAAATATTGAATCAGAGATTGGTGGGCATTTCGCTTTACAGTTTGAACCAACTCTAATTTTTCACCGCGCTGTGGCTGGATCAAAGATACATTCTTCCCGCGCTGCTCACTTAACCACTGCTCTAGTACTTTCGTATCCTCTGGTAGGTAGTCCACCAAGATTTCAGAAGGTGGCTTACTATCAGCATAAATTTTTCCAAGCATTGCTGAGATTATGCTTTCATCCTCAAGCAAGTTTGCCCGATCTACGATCCAAGATCGTGATCCAGTTATTCGACCAGCAGTGATAATAAATTGCGACAATGCAGCATGAGTTATCTCTTCATGGATTGCCAAAACATCGGCATCGATATTTTCATTCAAAAATCTATCAGTTGATTCAAAAGCTTTACTTACTGCCTCAAGCTGATCTCGCAATTTAGCTGCCTTCTCAAATTCTTCTGCCGCAGCTGCTACCTTCATTTCACCTTCAATTCGAGTTGATATTTCTTCTGGGGATTTTTCTAAAAAGTTGACTAGATCATTTGCTAATTTACGATGCTCATCTGCACTTACCCAATTAACGCATGGTGCAGCACATTTACCAATATCTCCCAGTAAGCACTGTCTTTTGCTTCTGACTGCAGATTGAAAATTTGACTCACTACAAGTGCGAACTGGATATATTTTTATCAGAGTTTCAAATGTACTACGCAGTGCCCATGCATGAGAGTATGGTCCGAAGTATCTAACTCCAGGAATCTTCTTTGATCTAGAAATAAATAATCTCGGAAATTCAGAATTTAGGTCGATTGCCAAATGAGGATAGGATTTATCATCTTTAAATTGCACATTAAAATCTGGGTTGTACTGCTTAATCCACGTAAACTCTAATTGGAGTGCTTCAACCTCTGTCTTAACTAAAGTCCAATCAACACGTACGGCGGTATTTACCATTTTCCTAGTTTTAATCTGCAAATTACTACCAAAATATGAATTAAGCCGATTTTTTATGTTCTTTGCTTTTCCAACATAAATTACCTTTTCATCCTTATCAAAAAATCGATAAACACCTGGATCACTTGGTAAATTACTTGGGCGATAACTCTGTGGGTCGGCCATGATCTACTTCTTTAATACTTGTGCTAAAAACTTTCCGGTATAACTCTTACTGTTTTTAACAATATCCTCAGGCCGTCCTTCAGCCACTACTAATCCTCCACCTGAACCGCCCTCTGGACCTAAATCAATAACCCAATCTGCGGATTTAATTACATCCAGATTATGCTCAATTACGATAACGGTATTACCAGTATCAACTAATCTATTTAAAACGAGAAGTAATTTACGGACATCTTCAAAATGCAAACCGGTAGTTGGCTCATCTAACACGTAAATAGTTCTTCCAGTTGATCTTCGCTGTAATTCAGTAGCTAGTTTTACTCTTTGAGCTTCACCTCCCGAAAGAGTTGGCGCTGATTGACCGAGCCGTACGTAACCAAGTCCAACATCACATAGCGTTTTCAAAAATCTAGCAATCGCAGGTACCGATTCAAAAAAATTATTTGCTTCCTCTATCGGCATATCGAGAACTTGAGCAATTGTTTTTCCTTTGTAATGTACTTCTAGGGTTTCACGGTTATACCTAGCGCCATGACAGACCTCACACGGTACATAAACATCAGGCAAAAAATTCATTTCGATAGTTATTGTTCCGTCACCGGAGCAGTTCTCACATCTACCGCCTTTAACATTGAAGGAAAAACGTCCTTGTTGGTAGCCACGTACCTTTGCTTCACTTGTCTCAGCAAAAAGTGCTCTTACCTTGTCAAAAACGCCGGTATAGGTTGCAGGGTTTGATCTTGGAGTTCTACCAATTGGTGATTGATCAACATGAACAACCTTATCGAGTTGATCAAGACCAGTAACAGTCCTATGTCGACCAGGAACTATCCTCGCTCCATTTAACTTATTAGCAAGAACTGAATATAAAATATCATTTACTAAAGTAGATTTACCCGATCCACTAACTCCAGTTACAGCTACAAATGCTGCTAGCGGAAAAGTCACATCTATATTTTGTAGATTATTCTCTTTTGCCGCTTTAACTGTCAAAGATTTCTTTTCATCAATTGGCCGTCGCTTTTTTGGAATCGCAATTACTGATTTACCAGATAAGTAAGCGCCTGTAATTGAATTCTTGGCTGCAATTAATTGCTCATAACTACCCGATGAAACAACCTCTCCGCCATGCTCGCCTGCACCCGGACCAATATCAACGATCCAATCTGCAGTTCTTATTGTGTCTTCATCATGCTCTACAACAATTAAAGTGTTACCTAAGTCGCGTAATCTTGTTAGAGTTTCAATCAATTTTCGATTGTCTCGTTGATGAAGGCCAATGCTTGGCTCATCCAACACATATAGAACGCCAGTTAATCCAGAACCAATTTGAGTTGCAAGCCTAATTCGCTGTGCTTCACCACCGGATAAAGTTGCAGCTGGCCTTGCAAGAGATAAATAATCAAGTCCGACATCAAGAAGAAAACCTAATCGAGCATGAACCTCTTTTAATACTCGCTCTGCGATCTTTTTCTCCCGCGCTGATAGTGAAATCTCTTTCAGAAAAACTGCGCATTCGGCAATTGAAAATTCGCAAATTTGGGCAATATTTTTTCCACCCAATGTCACTGCGAGTACCTCCGGCTTTAACCGACTACCATTACATACTGGGCAGGGTGTTTGACGCATATATGCCTCATATTTATCGCGACTAAAATCGCTATCTGTTTCTGAATGCCTTCTATGTATAAAAGGGACAACTCCTTCAAAACCTGTTGTGTAATTACGGACTCGACCGTAACGGTTTTTGTATTTAACATGTACTTCATAATCCCAGCCATGCAGAATTGCCTCTTTTACCTTTTCAGATAATTTCTTCCATGGATTATCAAGGGAGAACTTAAGGTCAGTTGCAAGTCCTTCCAATAATCGTAAGAAGTACTCTGAAGATTGACCACCAGACCAAGGAGCAATTGCACCCTCATAGATTGAAATTGAATCATCTGGAATCAATAACTCCTCATCAACCTCAAGTTTTGTGCCAATTCCGCTGCACTCTGGACAGGCCCCAAAGGGTGAGTTAAATGAGAATGATCTCGGCTCTAACTCTTCGAAAGATAACTCACAATCATGGCAAGCCATGTGCTCGCTAAATGATTTTTCCTTATCAGCTGAACCAACTTTTAAATCAACAAAATCTAATATCACTAAGCCACTGGCTAATCTAAGCGCGGTTTCAATAGAGTCTGTAATACGTGATTTACTTTCCGCCTTAACACTTAGACGATCAACAACAACCTCAATTGTGTGTTTCTCCTGTTTTTTAAGTTTTGGTACCTCTGAGATCTGATAGACAATTCCATCTACTCTTACTCTCGAATAACCTTGAGTTGTAAAATCTTTAAATAAATCAAGGAACTCACCTTTTCTGGCCCTAATTACTGGAGCTAAAACTTGAAATTTACTCCCCTCATTCATTTGTAAAATCTGATCAACAATATTTTGTGGTGTTTGCTTTGCAATTTCTTTGCCGCACTTCGGACAGTGAGGTTTTCCGGCACGAGCAAATAAAAGACGTAGGTAGTCATAAACTTCGGTAATGGTTCCAACTGTTGAGCGTGGATTTCGATTTGTAGATTTTTGATCAATTGAAACTGCCGGAGATAACCCCTCTATAAAATCAACATCGGGCTTATCCATTTGCCCTAAAAATTGGCGAGCATAAGCAGAAAGTGATTCAACATATCGGCGCTGTCCTTCAGCAAATATCGTGTCAAAAGCAAGCGAAGATTTTCCAGATCCAGATAAACCAGTAAAGACAATTAATGCATTGCGGGGCATATCTAAGGAAACATTTTTAAGATTATGCTCACGAGCACCACGGACTATTAAACGGTCGTTCATTAGTTGCCCGCCTCCTGCATTCCTTTTAGTTCCCGCTTTAACTCTCTAATCTCATCCCGCAATCTAGCGGCTAGTTCAAAACTTAACTCAGACGCGGCTGATTTCATTTGCAGCGTCAACGATTCGATCAGGGCAATTAACTCCTGCCTTGGTAGCGAGTGGGCATTCTTACTATGAATACCGCTGGTAAAGCCAATTTTCTTGCTGGTAGCGGTTAAATCATCTGTGTCATCAATTTCTTTTGCAATCAAATCTGTAATATCCGCAATTTTTTTGCGAAGTGGGGTTGGATCAATTCCATGCTCGGTGTTATACGCGACCTGCTTAGCTCTTCTTCGATTAGTCTCATCAATTGCATTTGTCATTGATTTTGTCATGTTGTCGGCGTACATATGAACCTCACCGGAAACATTTCTAGCGGCTCGACCGATAGTTTGAATCAATGAGGTTGTAGACCTTAAGAAGCCTTCTTTGTCGGCATCTAAAATTGCAACGAGTGATACCTCAGGTAAATCTAAACCTTCTCGCAGAAGATTTATTC
>JBAWYI010000006.1:0-26908 GCA_037143635.1 Actinomycetes bacterium | reverse complement strand
GATGAGCGTAAATGGATTCAAGAACGTATTGAAGTAGGTGCACCAAGAACTGCTCGGGAAGAGCAACTTAGAATTCTGCGCAAGTTAAATAGTGCTGAAGCATTTGAATCATTTTTACAAACTAAATTTGTGGGGCAAAAACGTTTTTCACTTGAAGGTGGCGAGTCAGTAATTCCATTACTCGATGCGATGATTTCATCAGCTGCTGATTCTGGTTTAGATGAAGTGTGTATCGGAATGCCACACCGTGGCCGGTTAAATGTGTTAGCAAATATTGCTGGTAAATCATATGGCCAGATATTCCAAGAGTTTGAAGGAAATTACCATGACAATGAGGTCCACGGTTCTGGTGATGTTAAGTATCACCTAGGCACTAAAGGAACATTTACTGCCGAATCTGGTTCAAAAACTAAAATTTATTTAGCTGCTAATCCATCGCATTTAGAGGCGGTAAATCCAGTTCTTGAAGGAATTGTTCGTGCTAAGCAGGATAAATTAAGAGCTACTGCGGGTGATACTTCAATCGATGAGCAAAATTCATATCCAGTCCTTCCTATCTTGTTGCATGGAGATGCTGCATTTGCCGGCCAGGGAGTTGTTTCTGAAACACTTTCACTTTCACTTTTAAAGGGATATCGAACTGGTGGAACAATTCATATAGTTGTTAACAATCAAGTCGGATTCACGACTTCACCACATGCAGCAAGATCTTCAACATATTCAACTGATATCGCAAAGATGATTCAGGCTCCGGTATTTCATGTTAATGGTGATGATCCAGAGGCATGTGTTCGAGTTGCTCGCCTTGCATTTGAGTATCGCCAAGCATTTAATAAAGATATTGTGATTGACATGATTTGTTACCGCCGACGCGGTCACAATGAAGGTGATGAGCCAAGCTTTACCCAACCGCTTATGTATAAATTAATTGATGCAAAGCGATCTACTAGAAAGCTTTATACCGAAGCTTTAATTGGTCGTGGCGATATAACTGTGGAAGAAGCGGAAGAGGTGCTTCGCGACTACCAGCAGCAGCTTGAAGGTGTATTTACTGCCGTTCATAACACTGAACCAGAGAGTGATCCAAATTGGAAAGCACCAGTAGTTCCTGCACCACACACAGTAAATACTGCATTATCTGAAGCGGAGTTAAGAAAAATTGCGGCAACTCAATCTACAATTCCAGCCGACTTCACAGTTCATCCAAAATTACTGCCGCAATTATTAAAACGAGTTGAAATGCTAGATGAAGCAACTGTTGACTGGGCAACCGGTGAAATGTTTGCCTTTGGTTCACTATTGCAAGAAGGCTATCCAATCCGAATGAGTGGCCAGGATGTTAGACGGGGAACATTTAGCAACCGTCATGCCGTAATTGTTGATAAAGAGACCGGAAAAGATTTATTCCCACTTCGATCTTTAGTTAAAGACCCTAACCAATTCCATATTTACGACTCACTTCTATCTGAGTATGCAGTAATGGGATTTGAGTATGGCTACTCAGTTGAGCGAGAAAATGCATTGGTAATCTGGGAGGCGCAATTCGGCGATTTTGCAAACGGTGCTCAAACTGTTGTTGATGAATTTATTTCTTCTGCACTACAAAAGTGGGGCGAAAGATCTTCTATAGTTTTATTACTGCCTCATGGATATGAAGGGCAAGGGCCAGATCACTCCTCTGGTCGAATTGAAAGATTTTTAGCCTTATGCGCTGAACAAAATATGACAGTTGCTCAACCTTCTACTCCGGCCTCTTACTTCCATCTGCTTCGCTGGCATATGAAAAACCCAGCTCGCCGGCCACTAATTGTCTTTGAGCCAAAATCTATGTTGCGATTAAAAGCTGCTGCAAGTGGTCTAAATGATTTTACAACTGGAACTTTTAAGCCATTAATTGCGGATGAGAAGGTAAATAATGTAACTCGGTTAATCTTCACATCCGGAAAAGTTTATTACGATCTGATCGCCGAACGTGAAAAACTCAATGAGCATTCGACTGCGATCGTCAGAGTTGAACAGCTTTACCCACTACCAATTGAAGAAATAATTGCTGAAGCTAAGAAGCATCCAAAAGCAACCTTGCTATGGGTGCAAGATGAACCCGCAAATCAAGGTCCTTGGCCATTTATTGCCCTTGCTGCATCTGAAGCATTTGTTGCACATGAAGAATTGGCCGGAAGAAGTTTGCGCAGAGTTTCAAGGAGAGCAACAGCAAGTCCAGCAACTGGAAATCATCATTTGCATGAAGAAGAAGAAAAAGCATTAATGACTGAGGCCTTTACTCGTTAACTTCCGCTTCGGTATTTAAGTACTACTTTTGCTAGAAATAACTCTTCTGCTAACCATCCCCAGTTGCGTGAATCCTCACTAAGCGGGCTATCCCCTTCAACCCAGTACCTAGTAATGCCGTGCTCGATTCGGTTCTCTTTCAATCGCTTTAATAATTTAACCCCTGGTCGGTTTGGATCCTGCACTAAGTAGACCACCCCAATTTTTAGTGTGTGCTTTTTACCACTTAAATTTCGAACTATCAGCCAATCACCTTGATTATATGAAGGTGCCATGGAGTTTCCAGAAACTATCACCGTGCTAAAACCGAACATGAGGAGTATTCTCCCACTATAAATTACTTTTTAATCAACAAAGGAGAAAAATGATAAATGCATTGATAGCACGAATTACACCTAAGGAATCTGTATTCGCTCATTGTGATCTACCATGCGGAGTATACGATCCAGCGCAAGCAAAAATTGAGGCACAATCTGTTAAAGCTTGCATGGAGAAGTATGCAGCTAGCAGTGATTCAGATTTTAAATCTCGTGCAGTTGCAATTAAAGAAGAGAGATCAGAATTAGTAAAGCATCATCTTTGGGTTTTATGGACTGATTACTTTAAGCCAAATCATTTTGAAGCATACCCTCAGCTCCACTCCCTATTTAATGAAGCAACTAAATTAGCTGGGGCTGGTGGAAGTAAAGGCACAAATGATGTTGCCGTAGCAGAAAAACTAATCTCTAAGATTGATGAGATTGCTGAAATTTTCTGGGCAACAAAAAAGTAATTAAACTTTAATCGCTAGTGGCTTAGAAATTTAAGCTGCTAGCGATTTTGTTTTCCTTGCCTAAACTACCTTTTTCAGCAATTATCGTCTCCGCCGCTACTCGCGCCATGAATGAAACTCGCTCAACAAATTTTCTCGTGATCAAACCATTTGCTATTAATCTTGAGGATTGATGCACCTCGACCTCAAACTTTAAAATATTTTCAGCTAAGCCAAGACATCTTGAGGTTGCATGTATTTCAGTACCAACACCGACCGCACCAATAATCTCGACTTGTGAGTTAGATGTAACAGTCGTTTCACCAAAGTCTAAAAACTCAATTATTGCTGCACTACATGAGCTCTCAATTAATGCAAGAATCTGATTAGAACCAACGACTGGTAAATCATTAATCCCTTGAGCAACTGATGTATCGCCAGGCCGAACCGACATAGTTGCCATACCGATGGCGCCAATAACTTGCTCAGGTTTCATAATCACAAGATTAGTGATTAATTAATTATTCTTGCGGGAATTGCCTACGAATTTCGCTAGTTATTTCAATTTGTGTCGCACCATCAGTGGTGATCTCCGTATAAGTGGTTTGAGTATAGGTAATTTCAGTGATCCCTTGGTTTTGATCCTGCTGCATCATTTGGTTATAAAGATCTTGAGTTTGTTGGTTTATTCGATCATTTAATTCTTCTGGAGCTGATTCATTTAAAGCATTGCATAAAAGGTTTCGTATTAAAGCTAGAGCAGTATTTTCTTGTTCCATTTGCATACGACATGGTGAACATTGCCCAAAATGAATTTCAACCTCACTTAATTGTTGGTCATCAAAAATTTCATGGTCGATATAAAGAATAATATTTGGTAAAATCTGTTCGCAGGGAATCAAGCGACTTTCATTAAAACTCATTTTTGATCACCTGCTTTATCTTTTCCGTATCCTCGATCTTTTGCATAGGCAGATAAAGATGTCCTTAATAATTTACGCCCACGATGTAATCTAGACATAACCGTGCCAGTTGGCACACCAGTAATCTCAGCAATTTCTTTATATGAAAAACCTTCCACATCCGATAAATAAACTGTCATTCGAAAATCTTCTGGCATTTGGGCAAGTGCTTCCTTGATATCTTTATCAGCAATATTTTCTAAAACTTCATCTTCTGCAGATTTACCTTGGTCACTAGTATGTGAAGATGCATCTGCAATCTGCCAGTCTTCAATTTCACCAGCTGATATTTGTGGCCTGCGTTGATCTTTCCGATAATTATTTATAAATGTTGTTGTAAGAATTCGATATAGCCAAGCTTTTAAATTTGTACCAGGCTCAAATTGGTGAAAGCTTGTAAATGCTTTTGCATATGTATCCTGGACTAAATCTTGAGCATCATGAGAATTTTTGGTATATCTGAGTGCAGCTCCATAAAGTTGGGAGGTAAAAACTAGCGCATCTTTTTCGAACCTAGCTTTTCGCTGCGCTAAGGTTTCTTTTTCACGGTCAATAACTACCGGCAATAAATCTTCATTACTCATTTGGGATAAGGCTACCTCGAATGGAGTTTTAGGAATCTGAGTGTATTTTTTATTTTGGCCAATATCCTGGCGCAAAGCATTCATACCTGAAATAACCTAGTTTTCGCCTTCCTTATTCCCATAACTAACCACAATATCCATGTTTAAATGCCTAATCTGCCTTGGTAGGTGGAAGGTAGACTGATACATATGACTAATTGGAGCGCACCTTTTCGCAATGGATTAAGTGATTCGTCCGCACCTATTAATGCCAAAGTAAGGGTTCCGGGGTCTAAATCAGCAACCAATAGAGCGTTAATTTTGGCTGCGATCTCTAAGACACCATCGATACTGCGAAAACCCCTTTCCTCTCGTGATACCGATTTAATGGTTAGGGGGTTGAAAAGCCTAGGTTGCAAAATTGAGGAGATAAAAACAAGTACAGGCTTTGATTATCAAGTAACGCCACAACAACTAATCGGTCCAACTCAGATTGATGTTGGAAACGCAGGAACAGTGATGCGCTTTTTGCCACCAATTGCGGCATTGGCAACTGGATTGATCTACTTTGATGGTGACGCAAGGTCACATGAGCGGCCACTTGAACCGGTCATAAAGGCACTTGAACAACTTGGCGTTTCAATTGAACATGGAAATAAATATCGTCTGCCACTAACTTTAAATGGATCGGGCCGGATTAAAGGCGGACAAGTAGAGATTGACGCAAGCGCGTCAAGCCAATTTGTATCAGCGCTGTTGTTACTAGGGCCGGCAACAGATAGTGGAATTACTGTCAAACATATAGGTAAATCACTTCCATCTCTGCCACATATAGAGATGACTATTCAAATGCTTAGGCAGTTCGGTGCTGTAGTTGAGGTTGATAAAAATATTTGGAGTGTTAAACCTGGAACTCTTACTGGCCAGGATTTAACTATTGAACCAGATCTTTCAAATGCTGCGCCATTTATGGCAGCTGCAATAGTGTGTGGTGGAAGTATTGAAATTCTGGATTGGCCTAAATCAACTACTCAGCCTGGCGATCAATTACGAAATATTTTTGCATCTATGGGAGCAAATATTGAACAAACCACTGCAGGCTTAAAAATATCAGGGGCCAATACAATAAATGGAATTGATATTGACCTACATGATGTTGGTGAGTTAACCCCATCTATTGCTGCAGTAGCTGCTTTGGCATCTTCACAATCCACCTTACGAGGAATTGCACATTTGCGATTACATGAGACAGATCGACTAGCAGCACTGGCTAATGAAATTAATAATTTGGGTGGTGATGTTACCGAGGGACCTGGTGAGCTGCTAATTAAGCCAGCTAAACTAGTTGCATCGCAGATTTTTAAAAGTTATGAAGACCATAGAATGGCAACTGCTGGTGCGATTATTGGACTTGCAGTCAAGGATTTGATTGTTGAAAACATAGAAACAACTAAGAAAACATTGCCTGATTTTCCCGGTATGTGGCAGGAAATGCTTAATGGCAAGTAAAAAAAGTAACTGGGATGAAGATGATGTGCGAATCAACAAATCTCGACAGTTTGGATCAAGCAATAAAGCACGGCCTCGCACAAAGGATAGACCAGATTATTCAAAAGCACAGGTTGCAACAATCACTGAGGTTGACCGCGGTCGAGTTAAATGTTTAATTGAAAGTGATAATGGCAAATTAGTTGTTACTGCTATGAAAGCACGTGAACTTGGCAAAAAGTCAGTTGTGGTCGGAGATTTAGTTTCAATTGTTGGTGATATATCTGGTTCAGATGGTTCTCTTGCCCGAGTTGTTGCAGTTCTACCGCGCAGAAACTCTCTTACTAGAACTATTGATGATCATGAAAATGATGAACGAGTAATTGTCGCTAATGTTGATCAGATTGCAATTGTTATTTCAACTACAAATCCAGAGCCTCGAGAAGGTTTTGTAGATAGAGCTTTAGTTGTTGCGTTTGACCAAGGCATTACACCAATCATTATTATGACAAAACAAGACTTATCTAGTGGTGATGAGTTTTTAAAAACTTATAAGGATTTGGATATTACAATCTACAAGGTTGATCGAAACTCTGATCTAACAAATCTTAAAGAAATATTAAGTAATAAAATTACTGTTCTGCTTGGTCACTCCGGAGTTGGTAAATCAACATTAGTAAATAACCTACTTGGCAGCAGTGCAGACGCTGGATTAACATCTGACACTCCTAATACTTATCGCGCGACTGGCGATGTTAATGAAGTTACTGGTAGAGGTCGCCACACTTCTTCGAGTGCGATAGCACTTCCCTTGTCGCCAACTTTTAGTGGTGATGAATTTGGTTGGATAATAGACACACCAGGAGTTAGATCTTTTGGTATAGCTCATATTCAACCCTCTCGAGTTATTTCTGCCTTTGCTGAATTTAATGAGGCAATCTCACATTGCCCTAAGAATTGCTCACACAATGAAAATGAGTGTGCGTTAAATAATTGGCCAGGGCTAACAAACCAAAATCTTGCAAGGCTGGCAAGCCTTCGTCGAGTGCTATCAGTTGAGTAAAAAGTAAGAGTAATCTGAAGACCATGGGCACTAATATTGAAGTCAACCAAATAAAAACTAGGCAGGTTGATTTAAGTGTTATTGGTATGACCTGCTCATCATGTGTTAGCACAATAGAGCGATCTTTAAATAAAATACCTGGAGTAAGAGCGGCAGTTAATCTTGCAATGGAGTCAGCACATGTAATTGCCCCGTTAAACATCTCTGAGAAAGAATTAATTTCCGCAGTAACTTCAGCCGGATATCAAGCAACTGCATTTAAAGGTGAGCGTGAGTCATTTGAGAAATCAAATCGATTGGGAATCAGGTTATTAATAACGTTTTTATTAACGGCGCCAGTAATTTTGATATCCATGTTTGACAGTTGGCACGAAGAGATTGATGCCCGCCTATTATCAGTGGTTAGTAATATTAATATTCTATTGGCAAATAACGGCCAAAAAATTGTTATTTCTTACCCAAATGCTCCAATTACTACTTGGCTTTTAATTTCGCTGTCGATCCCCGTAGTTTTCGTTTTAGCTTGGCCAATTCATAGAGCTGCTATTAAAAATCTGACTCATCCAACTATGGATACGTTAGTTTCTTTAGGTTCACTCGTTTCACTTAGTTGGAGCATTTACTCTGCATCAACATATACTGCTAAAGATAATACGACGCCAACAATTTATGCTGAAGTTTCATCAGCGGTAATTTTCTTTGTCATGCTTGGCCGATATTTAGAACATAGAGCAAAACGCAAGGCCGGTTCAGCACTGGCTGAGTTATTCAAATTATCTGCTGGAACAGTTGAGGTAAAACGTGGAAATTCCACATCAGTAATTTCTATTGATGACCTTGTAGTTGGTGATCTATTTGTTGTAAAGCCTGGAGACTCAATACCAACAGATGGCCAAGTAGTATCTGGATTTAGCACAATTAATAATTCATTTTTAACCGGTGAAGCAACACCTGTGGAGGTAGCCATAAATGATTTAGTTTTTGCTGGATCAATTAATAATAACGGTAATTTAATTGTTAAAGCCAATCGAATTGGATCAGATACTGAACTAGCTCGAATAACCCGAATGGTGCTTGCCGCACAATCTGAAAAAGCACCTGCTCAACAATTAGCTGACCGAGTAAGCAGAGTTTTTGTACCAATTGTTTTACTGCTTTCTATCTCTACTTTTCTCGCTTGGTACTTAACTGGAACTGCTCTTGCACAATCAATTGCTATCGCAGTTGCAGTATTAGTTATTGCATGCCCGTGTGCTCTTGGGCTGGCAACTCCTATCGCACTTCTAGTTGCATCTGGTAAAGCGGCAAAAAACGGCATAATTATTAGATCACCTAAATCAATTGAAAAAGCAGTTGGCATTACTGATGTCGTATTTGATAAAACCGGCACCTTAACTACTGGCCAAATGCTTCTGCAGGAGATGGTTTTGATTGATAATCCACTTACAACAGAAAGTACTGTTATATCTGCCTCTGATCTGATGAGTTACGCATTAAGTATCGAATCTCTTGATTCACATCCAATTGCGGTAGCAATTGCAAATGCATTATCAAAACAAGGTATTGAACCATTTACTGTTACCGATTTTGAGCATACATCTGGAGTAGGTGTTGCAGCAAGAGTTCACCCAGTTGGAACATCTACTTCTAAAGCGGTTTTAATTGGTTCACCAGTTTCAATTGCCCGTAGTACTACTGAGTTCTCGCCAAAATTAACGGCTGCGGTTGAAGCCGCAAAAGCTAGAGCAAACTCAGTTGCAGTTCTTGCAATCGATGGCCTGGCTTATGGAGTATTTGAAGTTGGGGACCAGGTTAAGCCAGAAAGTAAAGATGCAATAACTAAGCTGCACCAAGCTGATTTAAATACTTGGTTAGTAACCGGAGATGGCGAAATTGCTGCAATCTCAATGGGTGCTCAGGTTGGAATTCCAATAGATCATATTTTTGCCTCAGCTTCACCCATTGACAAATTAGAGTTTGTTTTAGCCCTTCAAGAAAAAGGTAAAGTGTTAATGATTGGTGATGGTATTAATGATGCTGCGGCAATTGCTCAATCAGATTTAAGTATTGCTATGGGATCTGGAACAGATACTGCGATCGCCGCTGCAGATATAACTTTAATTAGACCTTCTTTAATTGCAGCTCTTGATGCAATGGCTATTTCAAAGAAAACTACAAAGATTATTAAATCTAACCTAATTTGGGCATTTTTATATAACGTAGTTTGTATACCGGTTGCGGCTAGTGGAAATTTGGCACCAATGTATGCAGCTGGTGCAATGTCATTATCTTCACTATTTGTAGTTTTAAATAGTTTACGTATCAAGTAAAAGTTGGTAGCGGGGGCAGGATTTGAACCTACGACCTCTGGGTTATGAGCCCAGCGAGCTACCGAGCTGCTCCACCCCGCGTCGGTAGTTAAATTCTAGAGGAGTAAGGGCAATTAACCCAAATGGGTAATTTAATTATCTATTTTGCGCGGAGATCAATGCAGCAATAGCTGCCTTAACTCTTGCTCGTGCTTTATCTTCAGCAGCACCATCTAAACGCTTTTGTGCTGCTTCAAGATCTGCATAAGCAGATTGCAATGAGGCAATTGCTGATCTAATAGCTTGGCTACTTCCAACTCCACCATTTGCTGGTGTATTAGATTGATTATTCCCACTAGTTGTTCCAGAGTTTCCACCAAAGACTTGGTCTAAAGCTCCTTGTAATGTTTCGCTAAATCCAATTTGATCACCAAAGGAAACCAAAACTTTTTGTAATAATGGATAGGCAGCGGTATTACCGGTTGCTTTTACATAAACTGGCTGCACATAAAGCAGACCATTTCCAACTGGAAGTGTTAATAAGTTACCAAGTACAACATCAGATCCACCTTGGCGAAGTAATGAAAGTGAGGTCGCTACTTCAGGCTTTGCCTCAAAGTTAGATGAAACCTGTGATGGGCCAGCAACGTTTGTTGATCGTGGAAGTTGTAGCACAGTTATTTTTCCGTACTCATCTCCAGCATCAGAGTTAACAACTGCTAGCGCAGTTAAGTTCTCACGTCCTCCTCTTGGTACAAATGGTGTGTACAGAGAAAATGTAGGTTTACTTTGACCTGGAATTTGCATAGTTAAGTAGTAAGGAGGTTGATTACCTGAGTTTGAACCAAAGCTTGAAGGATCAAGTGGTACCCGCCAGAAATCTTGACCACCATAAAATGCACTAGCAGTTGTGACATGGTAGGCGCTCAAAATATCTCTTTGAACGCGGAACATATCCTCTGGATAGCGAATATGGGCTAATAACGCTGGTGAGATATCACTCTTTGATTTAACGGTGCCCGGAAATGCTTTGCTCCAAGTCGCAAGCACTGGATCTTTTTCATCCCACTGATACAAAGTAACTGTTCCATCATATGCATCCACAGTGGCTTTAACAGAGTTGCGAATATAGTTAACATTTTTATCATCTAGTGAAGCAACCGCACTTGATCTGCTAGTTAGCGCATCTCCAGTATTTGCAAGATTTACTACTCGAGAGTTTGGATATCCGGCACTAGTTGTATAGCCATCAATTATCCAAAGTATCTTGCCATCAATAATTGCTGGGTATGGATCGCCATCTAGAGTTAACCAAGGCGCAACTTTTGCTACTCGATCGCGAGGATGACGATCAAATAAAATCTTTGAATCTGAGTTAATTAAATTAGATAAAACAATTCTCTGTTCTTGATATTTAATCGCAAATAACAAGCGAGAGAAGATTGAGCCCATTGGCACTCCACCTTTACCGGTATAGGTGTAGTTCTTCTGACCATTTGCAGAGTTGTCATCAGGATAATCAAGCTCAACTGGATTACTTGCTGCAGGTCCGCCAATAATTGAATAATCAGGAACATTCTCACCAAAATAAACCCGTGGCTCAAAATCTCCTAAGCCTTTAGTTGGTGGGATATCACCAACCGTAAAGCTTGGTTTACCATCGGCATCAACTGTATTTCCAAAAGCTCCCACCATTCCAAAGCCGTGGGTATAAACAAGGTGATCATTAATCCAATTTCTAGATGGATTACCATCAATATTTAATTCACGAACTGAAACAACCACATCGCGCTCTTTACCATTTATCGTATAGCGATCAATATCAAGTGAGTCAGCAAAGCTGTAATAAGGCTTAATCTGTTGCAATTGTCTAAAGGTCGCTGATAAAACATTTGGATCCATTAAGCGAATATTTGCAATTGTTGCGGCATCATTTGCTAGCTGACCAGCTGAAGTAGTAACAGTTGCCTGATAATCCTTGACCTCAACCCCATCTAAGCCATAGGCAATACGGGTCGCATCAATATTTTTCTGAATAAATGGTGCTTCTTTGGTGGATTCAGATGGTTTAACTTGAAATTGTTGAATTGTTGCAGGGTATACACCGGCAATTAGAACCGATGCGATCACCATCAATGCCACACCTGCGGTTGGCAACAACCATGATTTTCTAACAATGTTGGCGAAAAAGAGCAGCGAACAAACAACTGCAATGGCTGCCAAAATGGATTTAGCTGGAAGCACCGCATTCACATCAGTGTAGGTAAGACCCGTAATTAACTTTCCCTCTTTTAAAGTAAGGGCAAAACGATCAAACCAATATGCAACTGCTTTAAGCAATACTAGAAGTCCAAGTAAAATTGAAAGTTGCACTCGAGCCGCAACAGTAGTGCGATCTTCTTTCACTTGCGTGCGAATACCACCATAGATGTAATGAACAGCTGCTGCTGCAAGTAATGCCAAAATTATGGTCGAAATACCCCAACCTATTAATGATTGATACATCGGCAACTTAAAGGCAAAGAATGAAATATCTTTACCAAATTGTGGATCTACTGTTCCAAAGCTTGTCGCATTCTTAAATAACAACCATTCCTGCCAAAGTTTTGAGCCAGCACTACCAGCAAAATAGAAAAGGGTTAGAAATACACCAATTCCTACGAACCTTCGAACTGGTTCAAGTTGAGCTCTATATCTCTCTAAGTTATCAGCTTCAACCGCTACTGGAACATAAATTGGACGCTTGCGAAAAGCTATATAAATATTTGCGGTTATGAATATGGAGGTAATAAGTCCGAATCCTATGAATAAATATATTTTAGTAAATAATGTTGTTTGCCACACATTCACAAAATCAACTGAGCGATACCAAAGTAAATCAGCATAAAAACTACTTGAAGAAATTAATATGCTGCCTAATATAAATAGAACAACAGCAGTAATTGTTAGTGGGCTAACCCGACGCTTACCTGGACCACGATTTCCGAATGGGTTTGGAAAAGAACCACCAAATCCACTTCCGCCAAATGGGTTGTTATTACGATTAAATCCGCCGCCACCAAAGCCTGAGTTGCTCATGGCCAAATCTTATCTATATCTAGGAGGCCGTTGCACAGCTTGGATATGTGGTATCAGCAGGCAGATTCAGCACTGAAATTGCCTCGGTCAGTGTGGCGACCGGCACAATTTTCATATCATTTTTACTTCCGCTATTGGTCAATTGATCTTTGTTTTTAATGTCAGTGCAATTCTCAATTGGTGCAAGAAATATCTTTACGCCATCTTTCTTGGCTCCAATAATTTTCTCAGCAATTCCTCCGATTGGACCGACTTGGCCATCTGCGGTAATTGTTCCAGTCCCAGCAATATTTCGTCCTCGAATTAAATCAGCTGGAGTTAGTTTTTCAACTACACCGAGAGCAAATACCAGTCCCCCGCTTGGCCCGCCGGTCTCAGCTAATTGAATTTTAACTTGAAAAGGAAAGTTAAAATTTTGTTGAATGTTTACACCAATAAATGCAGAGCCATCATCTCGAGCAGATAATTTAATCTGCTTTGTAATAATTTCTCTTTCAGATCGCAGGACCTTAATTGATACTAAATCTCCTGGTTGTTTTTGATCTAAATACCTCATGATTTCAGAGGCCGATTCAAACTTTTTATCATCAACACTTAATACGATATCTGATTTATATAATAATTTGTTTGCATTAGTTTGATCATTTACCTCAGTTATTACCAACTTTGAGGTGCTTTTGTAACCTAAATAATTTAGAGCCGCTGCAGTTGCATTAGTTTGAGAACCACTCATCTCCTCTGCGCCATTCTTCATTGAATCTGCCGCGCTTTCGCCCTCTGGATAAACCTCAACCCGTGGTAGCACTGCGCGATTTTTATCAAACCATCCATACAAAACATCAAAGCCCGTTATGTAAGAGTCTGGGTCAGTAACCATGACCGAGGTAACCGATAACTTTCCAGTTGTTGGATAACTTTTAGTTCCAGTTATGGTTATGGCTGAACCTAATATGTTCTGAGGATTTCCGGGTGAGAGTATTACAAATGGTGAGGGCAGAAAAAGGGAGGCAAGAACTAAAGCTGTAACCGCAATTTTTGTATTTGTTGGCAGTTTAGGTTTAATTGGCAGCAAGGATTTCATCTAAATAACTAACTACTTAATTACTTCTTATTTTTGAAAGTACTTTGAAACTTCTTAAAACTATCAACTGAGCGATTGGTTTGATTATCAAACTTTGATTTATATTTTGTGATCCAGATTCCATACCCTATCGCGCATAAAACCGCACCAATTGGAATAACCCACCAAATCAGGGCTGCGGTTGAGGCTGGGTTCATAGCCGCAATCTTAATGAGCGGGAAGAAAAAAGGTGTCATTATTGTTCTATTAGAATCAGATACCTTTAACAGCGTGATAGAGGGTGAGTTAGACAAATGAGCTTTGGCTTTTTACCAAATGAAGGGCAACCGAATTTTGAAGCACTGCTAAAGCAATTCTCAGAAATGGGAATTGACTCTGGTGCACTTGCTGGGGCTAAATCATTTTTAGAGAATATGGGAGGTGCAAAAACTGGATCTGACCAAAATTTAATTACAGTTGCCGCCCTTAGAGAGATTGCTAAAAAAATTATTACGGCAAAAGGTGATCTTCCGGTTGGAACTGCCGATCAGCAAAGACTTAACCAATCATTAGAAATTGCAAACACATGGCTTGATACTGAAATCCTATTTCCCTCAACAACCGCCCCAACTCAAAGTGCCTGGGCAAAACGAGAGTGGCTAGATGAATCTGTGGCTGGCTGGCAACAACTAATTGAGCCATTAGCCGTTGGCATGGCAGATGCATTAGCCAACGTAATTTCAAGCTCAACCTCATCATTGCCAATTGAGTTCACTGGGGATACAAATCAAACTCCGCAGCAGCAGGAGGCAATGAAGGCGATGTTGGCTCGATTATTAAGAGGATTTATGGGCACTTTAATCGCTACCCAATTAGGGCAAGGAATTGGATTACTGGCAAACTCGATAACTGGCGCAAATGATGTTGCAATCCCGCTATTAAAAGCAGACTCTGGCTCTCATTTAATTCCTCAAAATGTTAATGAGTGGGCAGATGGACTGGGGATTGATCTAGAGCAAGTAACTATTTATCTTTCACTGCGAGAGGCGGCCGCAGCCCGGCTTTTTGCCAACACAACTTGGCTAAATACTTATCTTAAAGATGCAATTATTTCTTATGGAAAAGGCATAACTATCGATGTTGACTCAATTACCCGCCAGGCAGAGGAGGCGATGTCTAGTGGTGAGATCGATATTAACAATCCACAATCAATTAACTTGGCTTTAAATGCTGGATTGTTCACCCCTCAACAAACTCCAGCTCAGGAGTTAGCGTTAACCAAATTAGAAATGGCATTAGCCCTAATTGAAGGCTGGATTGATCATGTTATCTCTGAGGTTGCTGGGAATCGGATCCCAGCATTTAGTGCTTTGATTGAAAATTCTAGAAGAAGGCGTGCTACTAACTCACCAATGCAACAATTATTTGCAAATCTACTTGGGGTTGAAGTTTCACCAAGAAAAATGCGGGAAGCCTCTGCATTTTGGAGTGAGGTTAAGAAAATAAAGGGATCTGATGGTCGAGATAAGTGCTGGGATGATCCAGCATTTTTGCCAATGCCAGATGATCTAGTTGATGTAAAAGCATTTTTAAATAGCGTAACTGTTCCAGATGATCTATCTGGGCTGATCTAAGTTAAAAGTTAAAAAAGCGAAATCCCCGGGCGCACGATTTCTTATCTGCCTTCCCCTTGCAGATATGAAACGGTTATCCGGGGACTTCGTAGCGCAAACCTATGTTAATAAAAGGTGAGAATCAACTTAATATGGTGTTTTGAGAAGTAAATCTCAAAATTTATTTTCGCTTATAACCCTTTTTAAGCGCTCAAATAAAAGATTACAAACCACGCGGTGGAAGTTAATAGGGATCAGTTGGAAGGGCGCGTAAAATTTATTAGTGCTCTGTGGATTAACCTGTGGAGATAGCCTTAATTATGGTGGATAAGTAGAGGTAATGGTGGATAACTTTGAACAGCAAATCCTCTTTTCCGATATTTTGCCGCCCGTGTCACAAATATCTTCGCGAAAGAAAAAGATTGAAGAAGAGCTCCCCGCTGATTTGCCCCCATTTCGAGTAATTCGAAAAGAGCGCAGGCGGCGCAGTGTTAGCGCATACCGCCAAGGTGGGGTAATTGAGATTCATATTCCAGCCAAGATGAGCCGGCGCCAGGAAATCCAAATGATCCCGGAGATGATTGCAATGGTCTTACGCCGTGAGGCTCGCGAGCGCAAAACCGATCTGCAATTAATGGAGATTGGCATGCAACTTTTAACTCAATACCTACCTGAGTTTGATGTCCACCCTGCAAGTATTAATTGGCGCAATATGAGTGAGCGATGGGGATCTTGCACCACTGTAGATCGCACAATTCGAATCTCAGATCGTTTAGTTGGATCTCCAGCCTACGTTTTAAATTACATTATTTTCCATGAGCTAATTCATCTAAGAGTTCCTGGCCATGACAGTGAATTTAATAATTACTTAATCAGGTATGCCGACCAAGGTAGAGCTGAAGCATTTCTAGAAGGTTTTGAGCTCGGCTGCCAAAGTGGTGGCTCAGGTGTTATTCCGGCGGTAAATATCTAGTTTTACCCCCTTTTTTTAGATTATTGACTAATATTTTTCATTTTACGCGTGGAAAACCCCATCCGAGCGTGGCGCTGGGGGTATGGTGTTGCCATTCGTACTCACATACAGGAAACCTCCTGCATGCTCCCAAGAGTACGGCGGATGGAGGAAGAAAATGGCTGAAGAGTACAAGGGTGAGGCTTACTGCGTTAAGTGCAAAGAGAAGCGCGCTTTTGAAGGACATGTAAAGGTCTCTGATTCAGGTCGCCGTATGGCGCAAGGAATTTGCCCAGTTTGTGGCACAAAGGTAAATCGTATTCTTGGTAAGGCTTAATAAATAAGTATTAACCAAAAGTAAAAGCGGCGGGGTTGGTATGAAACCAATCCCGCCGCTTTTTTGTTAACCCTTTCTAGTTAACATTTGTTATTAACTTTTTAAATTAACTCGCTACTGCAATCTTGGCTGGCCGTCCCGGAAGACGCTTGCTTTGAATTACTTGACCTTCATCAAATAACTCTCCTCCCCATACCCCGCATGGCTCAGCTCTGGAGAGCGCACCCTCTAAGCACTTTGCTTGCATTGGGCAGCTGCCACATAACGCCTTAGCTTGAGCGATCATTGGGAGTTCCTCGCTGAAGAAAAGCTCAGGATCTGCAGAGTGGCACGGCAGGCTACTCATCTTGACTGGCTCTGAGATAGGTGCGAAAGGATTATCAGCGCGCTTGTATCCATCGGTGGCCTTATCACTCTTATTACCGGCATAGCCAGTTGTGGAGTTGTTGGCGTAATCGGTATAGGAGATAACTGGGGCATCCTCATAAGCCCAGGTGATATCACCTAATCCAATTTTTGCAGTTGGGCCTTGTGCCCAACCGGGGATAAGTAGTTCGCTGAAGAGAACGGTCATCGTTCTCACCTTTCCTTTCGGTTATCTTTCATTAGTTTGGTTCTTTATTCTCTTTGCCACTTTGGCTTTTGTTATTTAGAAGTTATTTAGATAAAAGAAAAAGGCCCTACGAATCATTAGATTCGCGGGCCCCTTGGCTTCTATCTCGGATTAACCGATATAGCTCCCAGGGGTGCGATCTGATGTAAAGGTATAAAAACCCTTATTAGAGCGCTTATTGGTCCAGTCTGTGCGATATGAAGATTTCGCAGCAGCGGATGAAATGGCAGGCCAATTAACAGCGGCTGCAGGTGCAGCAACTGTGGTCTGATTAATTAACTTTGCCATGTGGGTAAGGGTAAAGCATGAGCCTGCTTTGATGCAACTTAATTAAATTGCGCTAAAAATACGCTGGGCTTGCCGGCATAGGTTATTTGAATCCGCTGCTTAGCCCTAGTTACTCCTACATAAAAAAGCCTGCGCTCCTCATTTAAATCATTACCCATTGGTAGCACGCCATCAGACACCCCAATTAAAAACAGGTGATTCCACTCAAGTCCTTTGGCTGCATGCAAGGTAGCAAGAGTTACACCTGGCAGGGTGGGCGGATTATTTTGTTCAGCCCGATCCTCAATCTCTCGTAAAAATGCGCGCATATTAGTGCCGCCATTTTCTTGAATGCTTTTGGCAAGACGTAAAAATGCGATTACATAATCAGCATCTCCAAATGGGCGAAGCACTGATACTAAATCGGCATACCAATCACCAATATCTGATGGCAGAACGGATGCACTACGGATAACCCGCATCGCATCCCGTACATCAATCCGATCAAAAAAGCGCTCACCAGATCTAATTTGGCTAGCAATCTTTAGATTATTCAGAGCTGATTTAACCTGATCTAACTGAGCATTAGTTCTGGCCAAAATAGCGATCTCAGATGAATCCGCTCCTTTTGCAATCTCCTTTGCCACCTCACCTACCACATATGAGATCTCATCAGCTGAGGTGTTAAAGCCATTTACCATTGGTTTATCGCCATGATCATTTGCGGATTGAAGCTCAGTTCCGTGATCACTTACTAAATTTGCTTGCCGCAATATTTGATTTGCGGTATTAATAATTTCAGGCGTTGATCGATAACCACGAGAAAGCCTGAAAACTTGAGCATTAGGAAAACGGTTTTGAAAGTTAAGTAGGAAGTTTGAGGTTGCCCCGGCAAATGAGTAAATAGTTTGTGCAGCATCTCCAACGACACAAAGCTCTTCTCGGTTGCCTAACCAAAGGTTTAACAATCTTTGTTGCAGCGGGGAAACATCCTGGTACTCATCAACGGTGAAGTAGCGGTATTGATCCCTTACCCGCTCCCTTACCCCACGATCCTCCTCCAGCATGCCAACTGTTAAGAGCAATACATCCTCAAAATCTAAAGTGCGCTCCTGTTTTTTTAATGACTCATACGCTTCATAAACCTGCGCGATCATTGAAAGATTCTCACCTTGAGTTTTGCTATTTGGTAACTTAACTAACCTTGAACTCTCAATTGCTCGCTCTTGGTAATCCTGCGGTGAAATCTCAAGCACCTTTGCCCACTCAATCTCACTTGCAATCTCTCGCAGCGCATTTACTTGAGCTGGAATTGCCACCTCAGCCCTAGTAATGGCTTGGCTGATAAATCCAGATTTTGTTGTTAATAGGGATGGAAATTGACCACCGAAGGCGTAGGGCCAAAAATATAAAAGTTGTTTTAGCGCCGCTGAGTGAAATGTTCTAGCTGCTGCATTTGAAATTCCCAATACTCGAAGCCGAGCGCGCATCTCACCAGCTGCTTTTGCCGTGAAAGTTAGCGCTAAAACTTTAGTTGGATCAGTAACACCGGCATTGATTGCATACGCAATTCGATTGGTAATAACCCTAGTTTTTCCAGTACCAGCACCAGCGATTACGCAAACTGGTCCTCTAATTGCAGTAACAACAGCTAATTGATCTGGATCTAACTCAGCAAGAATTTGGGCATTATCTATCGCCATGATTCATTGCCAATCAAATCAACATCTGCGCCCGGCCCATACCAAGCCTTAATCATTTGGCGAGCAACACTAATTTCAAGGGGCAGGATTAATGATTTATCTAAGATGGCAGCTTTCATATCTTCTCTTGAAAACCACCGAATCTCTTCAATCTCATCCCCATCAGCCTTTGCAATATCTGGCGTATTTGTTACCGCTTCAAATGCAATCATTAAGGATGCTGGAAATGGCCATGGTTGAGATCCAAGATAATTAATCTGGGATAACTCAACACCTGCCTCTTCTCTTACCTCTCTAACAACACAATGCTCAAATGATTCACCCGGCTCAACAAAACCAGCAAAGGTTGAAAAGCGATGTTTTGGCCAAACCTTTTGCCGGCCAAGTAATACTCGATCTTGATCATCTTTAATTAAAACAATTATTGCCCCATCAGTTCTTGGGTAATGCTCACTTTCATCAATTAAACATCTTCTAACTGATCCACCTAATACAACGGTTGTGGCCGCACCACATTGCGAACATCTTGGATGCTTTTTATGCCAATTAGCTAATCCTTGCGCATGCACAGCTAATCCAATATCTCGGGGCGATAAAAAAGCACCAATCTCTCTTAAGGTCTTTAATTCAAGCTTTGTATTTTCATCACTTTCTAGGTGGCGAACAAAGTAGTTCTCTTTATCTTTAACCCCTAAAAAGTAATCGGTTTGAGATTGATACTCACCTAAAGCAGATCCAGTTGTGAATTTAATCTGATTACTGCTCGATACAAACTTCTCATCCATAAAAAGCAAAACTGATGCGCTAGCCCAGGCAGATTTTAGGTAGGCCTCATCACTTCGCAAATGCGCAGCGCGATCAACCTCAGCAACTGCTAGTGGGAGTTTTAGTGATTTATTAGGCGCCATCACCGCCCGACCCTACTAGCCTGTCGTCATGGTTGTCGCCCCCGCTCAAAGCATGAGAATCATCTCGTGGAACCTTTTGCATGGACAGATAATCCCGCCTAATAACGATCAAGATTGGCGACAGAGTTTAATAACCGCAGCTAAAACTGTGGCAGATAATTACCGGCCAGATTTTATTGGCATACAAGAGGTTGATTACTTACAACCACGGTCATCATTGATAAATCAAACTCAACTAATTGCCGAAAGCATGGGACTTAAGTATTGGGCATACCTACCAACAATATTTGGCACGCCAGGTGAAAAATGGGAAAAGGTAAAAGATTTACAAAGTGCATTAATTACCCAAGATTCTGCACCAGATAGAAATATGAGCTATGGCATTGGTATTGCAACAAATCAAATAATCAAGAAGTTACATGTAAAAAGTTTAGGCAGATCTATTATTGGACTTCCGCTATTGATTCCAAAAGATAATGGTGGAGCTAGGTTTATTTATGTTAAAGATGAACCTAGGGTTGCATTGACCGCTGAGCTTGAGAATGGTTTAACAATTACTACGACCCACCTCTCCTTTGCCCCAGTGGTTAATATTTATCAGTTAAATCGCCTTTGTTCTTCATTAAATAAATTACCAGGCAAGCAGGTGCTTACTGGAGATTTAAATATGATTGCAAATCTACCAAGCAGATTTAGTAGTTATAGATCACTTGCTAAACAGATGACCTATCCAAGCTGGAAAGAGAAAATACAGTTTGATTATTTAATGGTTCCAAAATCATCATTTAAGTCATACACAGTAAAGCCAATTACCACAGTAAAAACTAATATTTCAGACCATATCCCAATTGGATTAGAGCTTAGATTTCAATAGGAACTTTGCTGATTAAAGTTATTAACCCTTGTTCATCTAAAATATCGGCCGGCCTTACAGTTTGATTATCTGCTACATAATGAAAAGCAGCGCTTATCTTTTCAATCGGTACATTCTTAAGTTTTGAATAAGCTAGGCGATACATCGCCAACTGAATAGCTGCAGTTGCTAGATCATCCCCATCTTTAACCTTGCCAGTCTTCCAATCAACCACCTCATATTGATCACCACTTTGATAGACCGCATCAATTCTTCCCCTGATTAAGGTGCTATCAATCATTGTTTCAAAGCCAACCTCAATCCCGACTGGTTGTTTATTGGCCCACTCACTTGCAAGCCATGCACTCTTTAATTTATCAAATGGGGCATCTGCATACTCTTCAGTAACCATGGTGCTACCTTGGTTAAATAAATCATCCATAGAGATTAATGATGGATGTTTAAAGTGATTTTCAAGCCAAAGATGAAAATCAGTTCCACGTCTTGCGTATTTATCAATGTGATTTGGCATCGGCCGGCGCAACCTTAGTGCTAACTCCTGCGGATCTTTTGCTAAATAAAGCAAGGTTGAAACAGACAATCTGCTTGGCAGGGTAATCATTACCTTTTCATTTCGGTTAGAGATTTCAGAAAGAATTGCCTGCATGTCAGAGAGCAAGGAAACTTTTTGAGTATCTATTGCTGCTTCATTAAGTAACTTATTTACCTCACTAGGTGTAAATGGTGTTGCACTTTCAATTCCAAGTGAAACCTCTTGTAATTTATCTAACCTGCTACTGCGCGTCGGCCAAATACCGGTTGTGGGATTTTCCTTAATTGGATTACGACCTTCTGGAACCGGCGTATCGGCAAGTACTGTTCCGCCATTAATTTTGATAAGTGCGTTAGCAAAGATATTAAATAAGCTACTTGGATTAACTATATTTTCACCATTTCTAAAGTGTGAAGTTGTGCAGATTAATCCCTTCTTCGCCCGAGTAATAGCCACATAGGCAAGACGCATTTCTTCTAGTGATTTACGGACTTTCCACTCATCTTCAAATCTCTCTAATCCATCTTTTAGATTTTTATTTGTAGAAAAAGAATCAAAGTTAATTGAAGGAAGCTGCTCATAATCTCCCCGCATACTTACTGGAATTGAGCCAGCATTTCTAACCCAGTTATCTGACTTCTTACCAACACTTGGAAAGGTTTTATCAGCAAGACCAGGAATTGCAACATAATCCCACTCAGCACCCTTTGCTGAGTGGATAGTTAAAATTTGCACTGCATCACTTCTAACATCAACCTCAGCCGGCTTTAAACCACCCTCGGTATCTTCTGCAATTTTTAGCCACTGCAAGAAACCAAGTAATGTGCCACCATTTTTTTCAAATCTAGCTGCCTCATCTAAGAATCTATCTAGATTCCTGCGACCAGATTGCCATCCATCTCTTACTAATACCTCGGTATCTAGTGATAAAAATTGTTCTACCTCAATAATGGCTTCTGTAATTGAGCCGTTTAAGTTACGACGGAGTGATCGAAGTGAGAGTGCAAATTTACGTAACCTTGCTAACCCTTCTTCACTAAATGCTGGAGTACCTTGGTACTTTGCAAACTCACCCGTCTTTAACGTTAATAACAGCTCTAAGGATTCAATTATCGAGCCTGCGGCAAACTCATCAGCGGTTGAAATAACTTCAAGGTTTTGCTCAAGTGCTTGCTTTAACTCTTTACCCCTTGAGTAATCATTTAATCTGGCAAAGTTTTTGGTAAATAAACCCAGTGCCATTAAGTCTCTTGCCCCAAGATTTATATGTGGTCCAGTTAGTAGGCGCATTAATGCTGTTCCAGAATCTGGCATCGTTAAAGTGCGAAGTAAGGCGATAGTGTCTGAAATCTCTGGCGTATGAATTAAACCGCCAACACCAACTACATCAGTTGGTATATCTAACTCTGCAAATGCTGATTGAATTGAATCAATTTGTGATCTGTTTCTTACCAATACAGCAAAGGTTGATTTCTCATTTGCTGCAAGTACTTCTCGGTCTTTATCAAACCAATATTTGGCAAAGTATTTTGCAATCTCTTGACCCTCTTGAATTTGAGTCTCATAAATTCCGCAAATTACTTCTCCAGTTTTTGCATTTGGTCTAGCGGTTAATTTATCAATTTGCTTAGTAGTTGAAATCTCATCAATCATTACATTTGCTAAATCCAATACAGCAGAATCATTTCGCCAAGTAGTAAGTAAGGTATAACGGGTTGCATCGCTGTTAAAGGATTTAGCGAAGGTATCTAAGGTTTCAGAGCTGGCACTCCGCCAGCCATAAATTGCTTGATTTGGATCTCCCACTGCAGTTACCGGGTGGTTATTACCAAAGAGATTAGATAAGAACTTAATCTGATTAAAGGAGGTATCTTGATACTCATCAAGTAAGACAACCTTAAATTTATTTCGCTCAATTATCCCAATATCATCATTATGGTTTTGCTTACTCTCTTCTACCAATTTTGCTGCAATAGACATATGATCATTAAAAGTTAATAAGCCATGTTGTTTACGACGATTATCAAATGCGGCAACAATCGGCAAGATTGCAAGTCGTTGCGATAACTCCTCTTTAAATTCAAGTACTGGATTTGTTTGACGGTCTGAAAACTCGGAAAGGTTTGCTAATAGTTTTTCAGTATAAGTAATAATCTCATCTGCACTTCGATCATTTTCAGCTAATTGCGTAGATAGATCCATGACCTCTTTAACAACTGAGTTTGGTGAGCCATTAATTGGTAAATCATTGCCAGCAAACCTACTTACCTCTTCAAATGCAATCTGCCATGCTGCTGCCTCCCCAATTGGATCAGCATCAGCATCAATGCCAATTCGAATCGCATGATCTGCTAAAACTCGGCCAGCATATGAGTGATAGGTAGATACTGTTAATTCAGATTCATCTAAGTGATCAGGTAACAAATTCGCACTCTTGAGCTGCTTAAGTCGGTACTTAATGCGCTTTGATAAATCACCTGCTGCTTTTCTAGTAAAAGTAAGGCCAAGTAATTGGTCTGGCGTAATAATCGAGTTTGCAACCAAATACAAAACTCGCTGACTCATCGTTTCAGTTTTACCAGAGCCAGCACCTGCGATCACAACAGATGGTGCAAGTGGTGCTTGAATAATTGGAATCTGCTCATCCGTTGGCACTCTAAAGGTTGGATCAACTGCGCTTATACGCTTGGCAATATCTAGCGCGGAGTACTTGATACTCATTTACCAATCACCGCCTGACCTTGAATTTGAATTGGGCAGGAAGATTTAACCGCGCAAGTGCGGCAGCGCTCATTAATAGTTGCAACAAAACTTTTATCACTCATTCCTTGCGCTATTTGAGATAACTCTGCAGTCACTTCATCAACCTTTACCGCATCCTGTGGTCGAGGCTTAGCATCTTTAGCCTTATGATCGCCAACAAAAACAAGCTCTGCCCCTGCAACCGCTTGATGTTCTAACTTTTCTTTAAATCCATCATTTACTACCGCTAATTGATAGCTTTGCAACTGTTTATTATCGAGTGCTTTGTCATATGAGATAGCAGTTGCACCAGTCTTTAAATCAACAATGTAATATTTATTCTCAGCAGTTAATTCAATTCGGTCAATGGAACCGGAGACCATCGCATTTCCCAATTTAAATTCAAATCTTTCCTCAACACCGACCAATGTGTTCTTATTCTTTAAATTCCAACTATAAAACTTTTCAAGCATGGCAGCGGCCCTGCGATACTCATAATCCTTAATCCAACCCTTATTCATATCAATTAATGACCATGCGCCTTTTAACTTATCTTCTAATTGATCAAGTGAAAGAGATGGTTGCTCAAGTAATTGTGCAGCAATTACATGGATAGCAGTTCCTAAGACTTGCGCAGTTGAATCAGCATCTTTGCCACCACTTTGCTCTAATAACCATTTGAGTGAGCATTCGGTAAATGATTCAAGTGAGCTAGGTGAAATCCTTAATACTTCATCACTTTTAATAACTGGTAGATCGGTAGAAATCGGTGTATTACCTACCCAATTTTTTGGCTCAGCCCGCTGCACACCATTTACCGCCAATGTTTTAAGCATTCTTTGGGCAAATACCGCTTCTTCTTTATTGCTTGCGCGACTTGCCAGTCTGCGTAAATCTGCAACTAAAGCAGGTTGGGTAATTGCTCTTGCAGTTTGAGTTATCTCGATTTCACCCGGCGCAAACTTTTCAAAATACCTAGATGGCTGATTGTCTTCTTGCGAAACTGCAGTAATTATTAACTTTTCAGTGGCCCTTGTTGCTGCAACATTTAATAATCGCTTCTCATCCTCTGCTAAACCTGAAGCAGAAATTGCATCTAGTTGTGCTGGGTTACTTATGCCATGTCGAAATATTTCAACCAATCTCTCACTACCAAGGAGTGACCCACGTTGTTTTAAGTTTGGCCAACTTCCCTCTTGCATGCCAGCAAGTGCCACATAACGCCATTGCAAACCTTTTGCTGAGTGAACAGTCATTACTTGCACAACTTCACCTCGTTGGGCAGATGCTGTGATGCTGTCAGACAAAATCTTCTCACCTAGTAGTTGATCAATAAATAATCCAGCTTTAGCACCAGGAAGCCTTTCGCTAAAGCGGCGGGCAACCTCAAATAAAGTAATTAAGGCATCAAGATTTTGATCTGCAATAGCACCATGATTTCCACCTGCTAATGCTTGTTGTTGCCAAGCCGAAGATATTAACTCACCCTCATAATTTTTTGCATTACTCCAAATGCTCCAAAGTAGATCTGAAATATCTTGTGATTTACTTGAAACTTTTTTCACCTCTTTTAGTAAATCATTTATTCGCTTAAGTGGCGTTAATTGCTCCCACGGTAAATCAGCAGTTGGTGAAGTTAAGGCATCAAGAATTAACTCAGTTGAACTCTTTGCTAAATCACCTTTTTGATCTTTACTTAAGGAAATTCGCATCTGCCGAATTGAAATTGCATCAGCTCCAGCAATCTCACTCTTAAGCAACTCCTCTATTTGATCCCAATTACTTGGAATTAACTTCAACTGCCCTATGGCAATTTGGGCCAAGGTGATAATTGGTTTAATTGCTGGATTATCAGCAAGGGAGAGTGCAACTGCATCTATTTCAACTGGAATTGAATTCATTGCAAATGCTCGCTGTATGGCGCCTACTTGAGCACCAGGTGATCTAAGAATTACCGCCATCTGTGACCATGGCACACCCTGCCGTAAGTGGGCTGATCTAAATTGATGGGCGATGTAATTTGCCTCATCACTTGCACTACTTAACATCGCCACCTGTTGATCTTTAATAACTCTAAAACTTGTCGGCAATTTAATTATATTTTTAATACCGCTCTGCTCTAAATCACTTAGTAAATTATCTGGATCTGCTCCTCTAAATCTGCCAACAGCTGATTGTGGGTCGGCAAAAATAACTAGCTCTTGTCCACTTAATAGTTGAATTAACCGCCGTTGGGCTCGATCTGACTCTTGAAACTCATCAACATAAATTGTTTGAAATAGCTTTTTATACTTATCAAGTAAATTTTGATTACCTTCAAGTTTTTCGGCTGCAGCAATAATAATTTCACTTGGATCAATTCGATTTACTGAAGCAGAGGTGGTCACATCCCGAAGCGCAAGTGATTGGCGATAGCGCTGCCAAAACTCACATATTGCTGGCCAATACTTTTGATCATACTTATCGGCATACTTTATTAATTCAGCCGGGGATGATCCCCGCTCTGTTGCTCTGCCAATAAAATCACGTAACTCTTTAGCAAATCCCCTAGTAGTTAAAGCTGGAATTAACTCCTTCGGCCACAATGTTGTTGCTGGATTTGCTGCATCTATTGCTAGTAGCTCTCTAATTTGGGCATCTTGTTCAGCACCCGATAACAAAACATATTTTGAAGAATCAGTGTTTGTAAGTTGATCATTTAAAATTAAAAATGCAATTGAATGAAAGGTCCTAGCAATTGGCTCACTTACGGTATGGCTTGCTGGATTTGCAGATGCAATCTGATCTCGAAGTCTGCTGGCACT
>JBAWYI010000005.1:0-29426 GCA_037143635.1 Actinomycetes bacterium | reverse complement strand
ATTGTTACTGCATTACTTGCTTTTAAATTACTTCATGAGCGGTTACATAAACTTCAATATTTAGGAGTTGTTTTTGCTGTATTGGGAGTTGTAATTATTTCTTTAGGTTAGTGCTTTTGGTAGTGCATAAATTCGCAGGATCCAACCCTTTCACTAGTAATTAATTTAAATGGCTTAATTAAGTTTTCAATTGAAATCTTATTCTCACCATCTTTTTCTAGATTTTTGGTCAGGTATAAGTTGTCGATAAGTGAGAGATCAATCATTTGTTGAAGTAAAATCGGTCCAGCTTCAACCAGTAGATTAATCGAAGTGGGGCTCTCGGTGGGTGCAAAGTTATTTGAGATTTTTGATAATAACTCGGTGATACTCATTGAGAACTGTTTTGCTAGTTGATTTTTTGGCTGCAATCTAACCTTTGCATGAGTGAGAATAAATAGCGGGACTGGAGTCTTTTTATAGGGCTCGCGCCGGGCAGTATTTCCACCAATCAAAATTAGATCTGCCTTACTGCGTAACTGCTTAAATCTAGCCCGGTCCTCATCAGTTGATAGGCCAATTGAGGAGTTGTTTGCAGTCGTTGAGCCATCTTTACCCACGATCAGGTTTGCGGTGGTAATTATCTCTCTCACAGGCTTTAGGTTAGCGAGTGTCAGTGGCTTGTCCTAACCTTTAACTCATGATCATCAATTGTGATAGTTGTGTAATGCGCGAGATCGCCTGTGGCGATTGTGTTGTTTCAGTGTTGCTGAATATAAAACCAGCCCCTGGAAAAAATGCTGAACTTACTAATAAGGATAAAGCTGCAATTAATTTACTAGCCACAGCCGGATTAGTTCCGCCCTTAAGGTTTGAGGCCGGAAATAGGAAAGTGCGCAAACTTCGCAATATCGGCTAAATAGCGGATCAAATACAAATAAAAGGCCAAAAATTTAGATAATTCTCAGCACACTACGCTTAAGTTGGGTTGAGTTAGCGCACTTTAGGTGACTAACCTTTCGGAATGAGAAATTCACTTCGAGCAATCTTTGCCGCAGTAATTTTCACTTCCACTTTAATCCCAGCTACAGCAAATGCTGCGCCAAATTTAATAGAGGTACAAGGACGGGTTAGAGATCTGCAGGAGCAGGCAGCTTCAGCTGCTGAGGGTGCTCAAGATGCAAAGGTTCAACTTGCAAAATTAAAGCGCACGCTTGATTCAGTCCAACAACAAGCAACTCAACAAGGTGCATCGGTTGATCAAATGCATAAAATTATTGGAGCAATTGCAGCAGAGCAATATAAATCCGGTCCACTAAGTCAATCTTTAGAATTACTTTTTTCCTCAGACCCAGCACTTTATTTATCCGCAGCCGGCTCTCTTGAGGCTGTTACTCGAAAAAAGGGTGCAGATTTAAAGAAATTTTCAGTTGCAACTCAAAGATTAAACGCAACAACTTTTACTGTTACAGATAAGTTGGCATTAGTAAAAGCTGCTGAGGCAAAATTTACAAAGCAACTTGAAATAGCAAATGGTAAATTGAAAGAGGCTGAGGATTTACTGGCAAAGCTGACTGCGGCAGAGCGTGAGCGACTGGCAAAGTTAAATGAGGACCAAGAGAACGCTGACCAAGAAAGTTCATTGGCCGATGCAGCTAAGTATGCAAGTGTTGGCGGTCGAGGTGGAGTTGCAATTAAATATGCACTTGCTCAGATTGGTGATAAGTATGTTTTTGGTGCAGATGGACTTGTTTACTGGGATTGTTCTGGTTTAACCATGCGAGCATTTCAAGCAGCAGGTGTCTCTTTGCCTCACTCATCTAGAGCCCAATATAACTATGGAAAATCTATTGCCCGCAAAGATTTACTTCCAGGGGACCTTGTATTTTTTGGAAAACCAATTTCACATGTTGCAATTTATCTAGGCGGAAATCGAATGCTCCATGCGCCACATACTGGGGCACGAGTAAAGATTGCTGAGTTTGATCTGGGTAAGAAACCTTATATTGGAGCTCGCCGTTTATAGCGATAAGAAAGTTCTTCTAGTCACCAATGATTTAGGGCCACGATCTGGTGGAATTGAAACATTTATTTTGGGATTACTAGAAGGTTTACCTAAAAATTCACTAGTCATCTACACATCAAGCCAGAAGGGGCATGCACCATTTGATACCCAACTTTTGGAGAAATTTGGCGCAACTGTAATTAGAGATCGAGCCAAAATCTTGCTGCCGACCCCAAGAATTACTCGCAAAGCAGTTCGCATTTTAAAGCAGTACAAAATCCAAAATGTCTGGTTTGGCGCAGCCGCACCCCTTGGCTTAATGGCAAGTCAATTACGTAACGGGGGAGCGAGCAACATTGTCGCGCTAAGTCATGGTCATGAGGTTTGGTGGGCAAAAATTCCAATCCTAAAACATATATTACAAAAAATTATTAAAGATGTAGACAAACTTGGATACCTTGGTGCATTTACTAAAAATGAGATCAGTAAGTCAACTACTGAAGTTAATAAGCTAGTTCAGGTTGCACCTGGCATAGATACAAATTATTTTCAACCAAAAAAGCCAAATCCAGCATTAATTGCAAGGTATCAACTTGAGGGTAGACGAGTAATTGTCTGTGTTGCTCGATTAGTACATCGCAAAGGCCAGGACCAATTGATTAAGGCACTTCCCAGTATCTTAGAAAAATTTCCAGATACAATTTTATTAATAGTTGGTCAAGGCCCGATTGAACAGATGTTGCGAAATTCAGCCAGACAGTTAGGGGTAACACATAAAGTAATTTTTACTGGCCGAGTTCCACACGGTGATTTAGCAGATTACATCTGTCTTGGAGAAGTATTTGCTATGCCAGTTAGATCAAGATTTTTTGGTTTTGAGGTTGAAGGCTTAGGTATTGCCTACCTTGAAGCAAGCGCCTGTGGCCTACCTGTCGTAGTTGGAAATTCTGGTGGAGCAACAGATGCAGTAATTGATCAGGTAACTGGCTTTTTAGTGGACGGCACAAATGTAAATGAAATTACCGATGCAATTTGCAGATTACTTGCAGACCCGGCAAAAGCTCAGGCGATGGGTCAGGCAGGCAGAGGTTGGGTAATTAGTGATTGGCAGCTTTCAAATTGGTCTGCAAAATTTAATAATTTACTAATTCGCAATTAATTTATTTTCTATTCCAATACTAACTGCTTGAGCTCGGTTTGCAGCTCCTAGTTTTCGATAAATTGAAGCTAGGTGTGTTTTTATAGTCGCTTCAGTTAAAAATAAAATTCCACCAAGTGCTACTGCGGTAGCTCCCGTTGGTAGTAAGGACAGCACCTCTAATTCACGGGGCGTCAATCCAAAATCTTTATTTTCTAGAGCTTTTTGAAATTGACCTTTTTTAATAAACTTACCGCTATCAGTTGCAACAACATCAAGTATCTCAAGTAATTGCTCTATTGGTGCACCTTTTGTTAAATACCCAGATGCTCCAGCTTGTTTTGCTAAATCCAGTGTTGCCAAATCATCATGCATACTTAAGATCACAAATTTGGATTTACCCCCATTACTGAGTGATTTCTTTATCAAATCGATCCCGTTGCCTGATCCTAGATTTATATCAATCAGGCAAATGTCTGGTTTTAAGGAGTTAATTACAGCCAAGCCTTCCTCTACCGATGAGGCTTCGGCAACAACTTCATAATTACTATTGGCTAAAGCTGCTGTAACACCAGATCTAATTAATGAGTGATCATCAATGATTGCAATCTTCATATTAAAACCTAATTACAGTTTTAGTTCCAGAAGTATCAGAGACAATTTGCAGATCAGCATTTATCTGATTGAGTCTTTCTTTAACCCCCATAACACCATATGAGTTATTTTTCTCAACCACCCCTCCTGAACCATTATCAATGATTGTTATTTCACTTCTTGTTAGTTGAATCTCAATTTGGGTGCAGCCTGAGTGCCTTCGTGAATTAATTACAATCTCTCTAATCGCACGAATTACTTCAAATCTAATACTTGGGTCAATATCGATATCGCCCGTAATCTCATAATCAATCTTTGAACCGGTAAGTAAATTGGGGATTTGCTCTGTTAGTTGCTGAAGAATTGGCTTGCTTTTATTTGTTCTTAGTTCAAAAATTTCATCTCTAACCTGGTTAACTAATCCAGTTAAGGTGTAACGTAATTCACGAAGAGAGTATCTATTTTTATTATCTAAGTTAGTGTCACCAATTATTTGATCTAATCGGTAACCAAGGGAAGCTAACTCCTGTGCCAAACCATCATGAAGTTCTCGAGCAAGTCGAGCACGTTCAGAATTAGGCGAAGAGTTCATCAATCTCGCGGGCAAATTGCTGTGCGACAACATGTCGCTTCACCGATAACTTAGCCGTTAATTGGCCACCAGCGATTGTGAAATCCACTGGTAAAACTGTAAATTTACGAATTGATTCAGCACGGCTAACTGCCTTATTTGTTTCATCAACTGCTGTTTGGATTACCGCTAAAAGAGTTGGGTCCTTTGCTAATTCGGCAATTGATGCACCCTCTTTTTTATTAGCAACCGCCCATGGCTTAATTGAATCTGGATCTAAGGTAATCAAAGCGGCAATAAATGGTTTGTTATCGCCAACTACCATGCATTGGCTAATCAATGGATTAGAACGCAGTCGGTCTTCAAGGACAGCAGGTGCAACATTTTTTCCACCAGCGGTCACAATTAATTCCTTCTTACGACCAGTTATATATAAATATCCTTCATCATCTAACTTTCCTAAATCTCCAGATCTGAAGTAATTATCACTGGTGAAAACCTCCGCATTAGCAGCATCGTTTTGCCAGTACCCCTTCATCACAATTGGACCCTTAATTAAAACCTCGCCATCATCGGCAATCTTGATAGTTGTTCCAGGAATTGGTTTTCCAACAGATCCAACTTTGTGGGCCCAAGAAAGATTTAATGTTGCACCTGCAGTAGTTTCAGTTAAACCGTAGCCCTCTAAAACTCTAATTCCAGCGCCACGATAGAAATGACCTAAACGTTCGCCAAGTGGTGCGCCACCAGAGATTGCTGCTTCAACCCGACCACCTAAGCCAGCACGAATTTTCGAGTAAACCAATTTATCAAACAAGCCATGTTGTAATTTAAGAAGTGGGGATATCCGCTTACTATCCATTGCCATGCTGTATGCAACTGCAACATCGGCAGCCTTATGAAATATTTTTCCTTTGCCCGCAGCTGCAGCTTTTGCTTCAGCGCCATTAAATATCTTTTCAAATATACGAGGAACTGCCAATACGAAGGTTGGTTTAAATGTGCCAAGATCAGTTGGTAATTTTGTGATATCACTGCAATGTGCCAAGTGTAGGCCAGCAGTAATAGCGCCAATTTGAACCATTCTGCCAAACACGTGTGCTACGGGTAGGAATAACAGAGTAGATCCACCTGGTTTTAAAAATAGATCACTTGCACCATTTACTACATTTCCACACTCAGATAAAAAGTTTCCGTGAGTTAAATGAACTCCTTTTGGTTTTCCAGTAGTACCAGAGGTATAAATTAAAGTGGCCAGCGTCTCTGGCTTTAATGCCTCTCGCCGCTTTGAAATTTCATCATCGCTTACTGATTTTCCAGCCGCGGTTAAAGTTGCTAACGCGTTATCGGTAATATTCCAAAGATTTTTGCAACTTGCTGGCATAACCGGTTTTACTAATTCGACTAATGCTGGGGTTTCAACAATTATTGCAACTGCAGCGGAGTCGGTAAGAATCCAATCAACTTGCTCAGCACTTGATGTTTCATAAATTGGAACTGGCACCGCTCCGGCGTACCAAATTGCAAAATCTAAAACAGTCCACTCATAACGAGTCTTTGCCATAATCGCAACGCGATCACCAAAAGCAATTCCAGAGGCAATTAATCCCTTTGCAACAGATCTAATCTCTGCCTCATAATCTTTTGCAGTAACTGCTTGCCAACCATCACCTAGGGGGCGTGAGACTACGATTCGCTCTGGCTCAAACCAAGCTCGCTCGGCGATCAGATTTGTAAGGTTTCCGGCTACAGCTGTCGGGATAATTGCTGGAATGGTTATCTCGTTCATAGCCCCACGCTACTGCTTAAGCGGCAAATTGCGCTAGACCTAGCAAGTTTTTGCATAACAGGTGGGATAAATTCTCATCTACTTCACGGTAACCTAGCGCCATGTCTGATGTAACCACCTCAAGTATTTCTATCGCCGCCAGCACTGAAGATGTACGAGCGGTCGTCTTTGATATTGCAAATTACCCAAGCTGGTCGACCTCATTTAAATCGGTAGAGGTTTTAGCAAGTGACGGACAGGGCCGTCCTACCCAGGTAAAGATGAGTGTCGATGCTGGTGCGTTAAAAGATAAGCCAACTTTAAATTATGACTGGTCAGCATTTCCAGATCGAGTTGAATTTTCATTAGAGGATGCTGATTTGTTAACTGAAATGAGTGGTTCATTTATCGTGAAAGATAATGGTGATGAAACTGAGGTTACCTCAGAGTTAACCGTTGCACTTTCTATGCCAGTACCAGAGATGATGAGAAAGAAAGCAGAAAAATCAACTATTGATCTTGCATTAAAACAGTTGAAGGAAAAACTGGAAAACTAATTGAGCACGCAAATTCCAAGCTCAGCTTTAACAATCGGTATCGACATCGGTGGCACAAAAGTATTAGGTGGCGTAGTCGATAGCGCCGGTAAAGTAATTGATTCAGCCAGGCGTGCCACACCATCAGCAGGCGGCATGGAGTTAATCGCCACTGTAATTGATTTGATTAAAGAGTTTCAACAAAAACATCAGGTGGCCGGGGTTGGAATAAGTGTTGCTGCTTTGATTTCCTCAGATCAGGGAACAATCGTTGGTGCTCCAAATATTGCTAACTTAAGTGAGCTCAATTTTGTAAATGAGATTAAGAAAGAAATCAATCTGCCAGTAATTGCTGAAAATGATGCAAATGCTGCGATGTGGGCAGAGTTTAAATTTGGTAATGCAAAAGGATTTAATCCAGTCATCTTTTTTATTATTGGAACTGGTATGGGTGGTGGGTTAGTAATTGATGGAAAATTATTTAGGGGAGCACATGGAATTGGAGCCGAGTTCGGTCACATGATTGTGCAACCCCAAGGTATTAAGTGTGGCTGTGGTACCCAAGGATGCATCGAGCAATACGCCTCAGGTAGCGCTTTAATGCGTTATGCCAAAGAGGGAATTGAGGCAGATCCGCAAAAAGGTAAGAGGTTATTGGAGTTAGCTGGCGGAAATTTAAGTGAGCTAACCGGTTTGATCTTAACTACCGCGGCAAAAAACGGAGATGAATTAGCAATTGCTGCCTTTAATAAGCAAGCTAATTGGCTTGGCTCAGCCTGTGCTTCTTACGCTTTACTTCTTGACCCACAGGCAATTGTGGTTGGTGGAGGAGTAGTAGATGCTGGTGAATTATTTTTAGAACCAGTTCGTAAGGCAATGCATAGCTATATGCCATTTGGAAAATCACATCCGGTACCAAAAATAATTGCCGCAAAATTTGGAAATGATGCTGGCTTAATTGGTGCTGCAGATTTAGTTAGAGGCTAGCTCCATCTTCTAAATCATCCTCTTTTCTTGCAGTTCGCCAGATAATCCTGGCAATTGAGGATAAAACTCCAAGTACTGCCGGCCAGACTCCAAATATTTCAAAATCTGTAACGGCATAAAGAAGTAAGTAAATTCCGCTTGCGATAAAGGTTGATGCAGCAATTCGCTGAGTTGAATCTAATTTAAGCCATCTTGGGTTTGGCGGAATGAATTTATCGGCCTCCTCAAACCTATCTAACTCATCTAAATAGGTAGTTGGTGCTGATTGATCTAAAGATAAGCCAGAGATGATTGAGTCAAACTCAGCATCAACTAACTCCCGCTCGGTGAAATCAGAGCCTCTCTGTAATACCCCACTTAATACATCTTCAATAAATAATTTACTCTCAGCATTTAATAAATCGACATCATAATCTAGGGGAACATTATGAAATGATTTTTCAAAAATAACTTCTCGGATGTCTACTGAAAAAATATTATCGATCACAGTCATTGAGTTCTCAGGATCTACTGCATGATCATTTATTGAGTAAGCAACCATTATTGGTAGATCAATTAGGTAGAGATCACGTTGGGTAATATGCCAAAGCTGGCGCAGTGAATCTAGCGCCTTAAGCGGAGTACGGCCATAACTGTGTTTTGGGGGATTAGGAGCTGCAATATCTGTCGGTCCTTTTTTAACTGAGGGAATAAAATATTTAAGAATTGGAGTTAAGTTTATAAACCACCTGCGATCATGAACTGAAGGATTTAATAGAAGTAAACCTTCAACCTCACTTCCTCTAATCTGGCAAAGCCTTAGTGCTAACGCACCTCCCATTGAAAAGCCAGCTACAAATACTCGGTCACACTTACTTTTTAATTCAATAAATGATTGTTCAACTGCCTCATACCAATCTTGCCAAGTTGTTTCATTCATCTCTTGCCAAGTTGTGCCATGCCCTGGCAGGCATGGTGCTGCAACGGTGTAGCCAATTTGATTTAAATATTCTGCCCAAGGTTTTATTGTTACGGGCGAGCCGGTAAAGCCATGGAGTACCAAGACCCCAATTTTTCCGCCCGAAAGGGTAAATCCGTCGGAGTTTGGAATTGAATTCACGCTCAGATGGTGTCATAGATTGGCTAAGCCGCTAAATTGAGCATGTGGCATATTCGATCCTGAAATCTTTTTTGATCCCACTTTTGATGCTGATCTTTCGGCCAAAGGTTTCCGGGTTAAGACATGTACCAAGTAATGGTCCGGTGATCATTGCCTCAAACCATCTTTCATTTAGTGATTCAATATTTATGCCGTTGGTTGTACCGCGCAAGGTGACGTTTTTGGCAAAGAGTGAGTATTTCACCTCCCCAGGAATTAAAGGATTTATAAAGAAATTAACCTTTATAGCTTTAGGTCAGGTGCCAATTGATCGCTCTGGCGGTAAACGAAGTGAGGCTGCTCTTGCCACAGGACTTAAGGTTTTGCAGGAAGGTCATTGTTTAGGAATATACCCAGAGGGAACAAGATCTCCAGATGGCCGGCTTTATAAAGGCAGAACTGGAATTGCTCGAATGGCAATAGATTCTGGAGCGCCAATTATTCCGGTGGCAATGTTTAACACCGCAGAGATTCAACCAACTGGGCAGGTTGTGCCAAAGGTTAGAAGAGTTGAGATGGTATTTGGTGAACCAATGTACTTCACTGGTGATTCAACTGATCAGGCAGTACTTCGTGCGGCCACCAATCAACTAATGGAAAAAATCGCAGAGTTGTCAAAGCAAGAGTATGTACCAAATATGTACGCCTCAGAGGCAAAGGATGCAATTAAGAACAGTAAATTAGAAGAGGATCAGATTGAATCTGATGAGGAGTAATTACTCCGCTCCAATAAACTCTCTTCGATTTGTTAAGTAATTACACATATCGCAATTATCTTTTGCACCCGGCATCTTGCCGCTAACTACGGTAATAAAATCAGTTAACCGAGTTGCAAGGGCTTCAGAGTTTCTAGTAATCGGTCGCCACGTGTGTTTTAACTTAAGTCCAAATCCTTTTGTAACATCTCCGGCTGGTTCAAGTAATGACCAAACCAATAGGCCCATTAATGAAACTTTTTTGGCTTCCCCTGATGCGGGGTTTTCTAGGGCAAATGCATAAGCTTCAAGCTGTGGTTGGTAGAGATCAGTTTTATCTGAATCCTTTGCTTGAAACTTACAATCAATAATTCCGTAGGTGCCATCGGCAAACTCAATTAATAAGTCATACTTGCCGCGAATTGCATACTTTGTTGGCGAACCATTTACATTAATAAAAGAGGATTTAACCCAACCACCAAGGTCGGCAACTTTGCCTTCTGGTAATACAGGTGCAATATCTGCTGTAGTTTTCTTTGCAAAGTATTGTTCTTGCATATTTGCAAGATCTCCAACTAATGGCATAAAGCCAGGGGTGCGAAGCCCGTGGTTGTAATTAAGCCATAAACATTTATGACAACCGCCCCAAGAGAAGGTTAAATCGGAAGGGGAGATAAATTCACGAGCACTGCCAACTGCATTTGATGATGCCATTTCAACTCATTTCTTCGCGCACACTCTGTGGTACGCCCTAATTTGGTTTTTCTTAAGATAAGTTTGCCTAAGGCCACTGACAATTGGGGTGACCGCCACGACTTAGGTGTTAAGGGGTGCAAATGAGCGCTAAGCAGCGGTTATTCACCACTACTAGAAGTTACAGCCAACTCTTTGTACTTATCGCTGTGATCCTCTCGCTGTTTTTTACCGCATTTCTAGGTTCAGATAATTTAAATTGGCAGATCGCACTTGCCGTAATTGCATTAATTATTGGAATTCCCCATGGGGCGTTAGATCATCTACTCACTCTGCCAAAGGGTAAACCTGTAAAGATGGCCTTCTTTGTGCTGATCTATGTATTAATTGCAGTAGCTGCAGTCTGGGCAATCCTTAAATGGAATGTTTTAGGTTTTCAATTGGTGGTAATCATGAGCGCTGCCCACTTTGGGGTAGGAGATGCCGCATTTATTGCAGAGAGTGAGCGATTAAATAATGGGGTAAGTAAGTCATTAATAGATCGGCTGATTTATGCACTCCCAGCCGGATTATTACCAGTTTTTATTCCCCTCAGTAGTGAGCAGACAAACACAGCTCTGGCCGAAGTCAATCCAAAGCTAATTAATTGGGCCGGGAGTAATTCAAATTTAATCCATCTGTGCGTGCTGCTAATCGCAGCCTCTTCAATATTTGTCTTAATTTTCAAACGTGATGATAAAAGCGCAATTGATCTAACTTTACTTGCCGCTCTTTCAATTCTAACTCCACCGCTAGTGGCATTTGCAGTTTACTTTGGCCTCTGGCACGCACTACGCCATACCGCTCGGTTAACCTTAAATCTTGCTAAATCAGAGTTGGCTTATCAAAATAATCAACCAAAGCAGGCATTTGTGCAGGCAGTCCTACCTGGCATTCCAGCATTAATTGGCACATTTATTGTGGCAGTGGTGTTAGCTGCTGCCAATCCAGATAACTCAAGGTTGCTTTGGTCGATCTTGGTGGTGATTTGGGCGTTAACTGTGCCCCATATGATGGTAACGGCAAAGTTAGATAAAGGTGCGCTGTTAGGTAAGTAAGTTAATTAATTAATAAAGATGAGAAGATAGTAAATAAACCAAGTGCAATCATTACCACACCACCTGAGGTGCGCATAAAGATTAACCTTTTAATATCACCTGATAACCATTGGCGAACTGTGCCGGCTAAAATGCCGTAACTGCCATCTGAGATAAATGCGATCAATGCAAAGATTGCACCAAGCAGGATCAATTGCGCAGTGACATTATTTTTATCGCGATCAACAAATTGCGGCAAGATGGCGGCAAAGAAAACTACCGATTTTGGATTTAATACGCCCACCCAAAAACCATTTTTAATTGAGGTTACAAAGGTTGGTTTAATCCCTTGAGTTTTTTGCATCCCATGGGCATCTACCTTGCTAGCTGCAATAGCTGTGTAACCTAAGTAAATTAAGTAGGCACCTCCGGCCCACTGAACGCCGTTATAAAAAAGTTTTGAAGCCTGCAGCAGGGGGCCAAGGCCGATTGCAACTAGAAGTGAAACTAAGAACATTCCACTGGCATTACCGATTACGGTGGCAACCGCGGCCGCCCTGCCCCAGGCGATCGCCCGGGCGATAGTGAAGAGCACAGATGGACCTGGCGCCAAGATGATCAAAATCGTCGCTATTAGGTACTCCCAGAGGCGAGAAGGGATCAAATCTGAGGTAAACACGCTCTCATCCTACGGCTTGCTTGAGTTGGGCAGATAGGTTTAAATACTCGATAGTATCGATTCGATATATCTAGTAGATAGAGAAAAGGCAGGGGGTAGCGGTGAGATCAAGATCTGAATCCCTTGAGTTCGCACTCCTTAGCCTGCTCTCCCAAGGCCCACTACATGGTTATGAATTGCGTAAACGAATGACTGCAATTTATGGACCATTTCGCGCCCTTAGTTTTTCAGTTTTATATCCGCAGCTTCGCCGAATGATGGAGGCGGATTTAATTGAGCAGTCATTTGCAGACTCTGGTGGATTATCTCGGCGCTCGCGGATTGTTTACGAGTTAACAAAAAAAGGTAGAAATAAAATTTCAGAATTAATGCAAAGTGCCAGCCCAGATTCATTTGAGGATGAAGGCTTTGAAATTCGCTTCGCATTCTTTGGACCGACACCTAGAAATAATCGAGTAAGAATTTTAGAAGGACGCCACAGGCGGTTAGTTGAGAAGGCGGAGATAGTTCGCAAAGACCTGGCAAAAATTCCTGAAGGAATCGATACATACCTAGTTGAGTGGCGCCGTCACTCATTAGAGTCCGCTGAACGAGAGATCGCTTGGTTGGAAAAAATGATCCAAAGCGAAAGGAAGAGCTCGTGAGCATAGAAAATAAAGGGGAGATCCGGGTCGCAATTGTTGGAGTAGGAAACTGCGCTAACTCTTTGATTCAAGGCATTACCTATTACAAGGATGCAACTAATGAAACTGAGATCCCAGGTTTAATGCACCCAGTCCTTGGTGGGTATCACATTAAAAATATTAACTTTGTGTTAGCACTAGATGTTGATGCTAAGAAGGTTGGCCTTGATCTTTCTGAGGCAATTTGGGCCAGTGAGAACAACACAATTAAGTTTGCAAATATTGCTAAAACTGGCGTAACGGTAAAGCGCGGAACCACATTAGATGGTTTAGGTCGCTACTACAAAGAGACGATCACTGAATCAACTGCAGCCCCAGTAGATGTGGTGGCAGAGCTAAAGTCCAACAAGGTTGATGTAGTTATCTGTTATCTACCAGTGGGATCAGAAGAGGCAGCTAAGTTTTACGCCCAATGTGCAATTGATGCCGGCTGTGCTTTTGTTAACGCACTTCCAGTATTTATTGCCTCTGACCCAGTGTGGGCAGATAAGTTCACTAAGGCAGGACTGCCAATTGTGGGCGATGATATTAAATCTCAAGTTGGCGCCACGATTACTCACCGAATTATGGCCAAACTATTCCAAGATCGTGGTGTTCACCTAGATCGCACCTATCAATTAAATGTTGGCGGGAATATGGATTTCAAAAATATGTTAGAGCGTGATCGGCTTGAATCAAAGAAGATCTCCAAGACGCAATCTGTTACCTCACAATTAGATTATGACTTAGGTGCTAAAAATGTTCATATTGGACCATCTGATTACATTCCATGGCTAGATGATCGCAAGTGGGCATATGTTCGCCTTGAGGGTCGAGCATTTGGAGATGTTCCTCTAAATCTTGAGTACAAACTTGAAGTTTGGGATTCACCAAACTCAGCTGGTGTAATTATTGATGCACTTCGTTGCGCCAAGATTGCATTAGATCGCAAGATCGGTGGACCACTTCTTTCACCATCTAGTTACTTTATGAAATCTCCACCGGTGCAATACACCGATGAGCAGGCATATCAAAAAGTTGAACAATTTATCGATGGCAGTATTGATCGCTAAATAATTGTAGGAAGTAAAAAACCCCTAAGGATTTAACACCTTAGGGGCTTTTCGCCCTCTTGGAGAGTGAGGGCTTTAAATCGTCGCGTCAGCTTCTACGCGACGAAGGTGCGCAAAGCCGAGCAGAGTAAGAATTAACATCAGTAGGCCACCGAGAGCTGCTGCCCATGATGCATACATTGCAATCTGACCGATTTGCCAAAATGCATATGAGTAAAGAAGCAGGCCTCGTAAAGTTTCACCCATAAACAAGGTGGTGCGCTGTCCCATTAATGCACCAGCATTAGTAGCTAGTGCGATATTGGTTGGATCAGCTTTTGATGCAGCACTTGCTGCTAAAGCCTCACCACTGACTTCGGAGTAAACCTTGCCACCGGCAATTCCCTTAAGGTGTGAGCCAATATAGAAATCTGCGTAAGCCTGTGCTTGTTTACCAGTTGTAAGTGGCATATTTGAAAATGGTGCCAACTTTCCTTGGGCCTCTTCAGATAATGCTTTAAAGCCAGCGCTCTCTTTATCTGGCATTGTGATTTTTTGTTGCGCAAGCTGTGTCTTAACTTCATTACTTGTAAAGCTAGCTCCCCAATTAAGGAGTGCAGCTGCTACAAATAAAAATACAGAAAGTCCCAAACCGACAAAGCTGACGATTCGATCGAAGGTGCGACGTTTCATTATTGATTTCTCCTAATTTCTCCAGTTTTATTGCCATGGAGAGTTACAAACTCTCCATGGCTATTAATACTCTGGATTAAGAAGGTGCATGTCGAAATTAGTAGGGGGTAGCACTTACCTAAATATCATAAGTGCTAGCACTTAGATTTAAATCACAAAACCATTTAGTTAGTGTGCCTTGAACATATCTGCTCACCATTTGGGCCAACAGTTAAATGTTGGCAAGCAATTCCTAATTTATCAAAAGCTTTATCACCAAAATGTGAGCGGTATGCAAGTGCCAACAAAACACGGACATTTACATCACCATTGGATTTGATAGAAAATGCATGAGCCACTCTTGAGACGGTATTCTCAACTACCTTCTCGGTGTGGGAGGTAGCTTTTGCAATCGCAGAATTTGTTAACCCATCACAAAGATGTTCGCAGACTAACTGTTCAAACGGGGTTAACTCTCGAAGCAAGATATTAACGTCCAAGGTCACTCTCCAATGATCTGCCCCCATTGTGCTCTTATTTATTCACCCGTCCAACCAGATGGCATTTTGTCGATTTACGCTTACTATTGCCGCGTGAGTTTTATCTTGGATGAGAAAATCGGCGCCGTTCTGCGCCTAACCTTAAATCGGCCTGAAAAGAAAAATGCGCTAACTCAGGATATGTATCAAGGGTTGGCAGATAAAATTAATGAAGCTGCCGGGGATTTTTCAATCCGAGCGGTAGTAATAAACTCAAACGGCGATTCATTTACCGCAGGTAATGACATAAATGATTTTGCTAATGACCCACAAATGGATGAAGGCTCTCCAGTATTTAATTTTTTATTTGCTATTCATAACTTTCCTAAGCCATTAATTGCAGCGGTTAAGGGTAGAGCGGTTGGAATTGGCACAACCATGTTGATGCACTGTGATTTAGTAACGGCTAATCCAGATACCCAATTTTCTATGCCATTTGTCTCTTTAGGGTTAGTTGCCGAGGGTGGTTCAAGTTATAACTTCCCAAGATTAGTTGGCCATGCAAAGGCATCTGAGATCTTGTTAACTGGTAGAACTTTTTCAGCAACTGAAGCCCTTGAGATGGGTTTAATAAATCAGGTTGCAAAAGATGAATTATCTGCAGCAATGACATTTGCAAATGAGATTGCCGAGCAACCACCCACAGCGGTAATTAATACCAAAGCATTGCTTAAGAGTGGATCTCATGAAGCGCTTAATCAGGTTATGAAAGCTGAAGGAATTTTATTTAAAATAGCCGCACAATCTGATGAGGCCCAAATTGCATTTATGAACTTCCTAGCAAAAAAGAGTAAGGTCAAGTAATGTCATTAGCAGGCAAGCGAATATTTGTAACCGGTGGTTCTCGTGGTATTGGACTTGCGATTGCACTGCGTGCTGCTAAAGATGGTGCATTGATTGCAATTGCGGCGAAAACAACTGAAGCACATCCAAAGCTTCCAGGCACAATTCATACCGCCGCAAAAGAGATTGAAGCAGCTGGTGGAAAAGCACTTGCTATTCAGTGCGATATTCGGGATGAAAATCAGATCACTTCAGCTATTGAACAAGCAGCATCAGCATTTGGTGGGATTGATATTCTAATTAATAACGCATCAGCTATTAATTTAACAAACACTGAAAATACTCCGGCAAAAAGATTTGATCTAATGATGGGTGTTAATACTCGAGGTACTTTTTTAACCTCACAAGCAGCACTTCCTTATTTAAAAAAGAGCGCGCAAGAAGGGCGGAACCCACATATCTTGATGCTCTCACCACCACTTTCGATGAAAGGAAAATGGTTTAAACCACACCTTGCCTACACAATGGCAAAGTATGGAATGAGCATGTGTGTTTTGGGATTAGCTGATGAATTAAAGCGAGATGGCATTGGCGTTAATGCGTTGTGGCCAAGAACTGCAATTGATACCGCAGCGTTAGCAATGATTCCTGGGATTGATACCGCATTTTGCCGCACTCCGGAGATTCTTTCTGACACCGCCTACATAATTTTGAATCGAGATGGCAAAGAGTGCAGTGGGAATTTCTTTATTGATGATGAGGTACTAGCAAGTGAAGGAATTACCGATTTAGATAAATATGCAGTAGTTCCTGGAACGAAAGAGTTTATAAACGACCTATACGTTGATTAAATCTTAAACTCAGTGTGAATGTGTTCGGTTTCTTCAATGCCTGATGAATATTTAGCTTCATAATTACCTTTACGCCAAATAAATATAGAAAGTAACCAGGCGCCAATAAATGAAGCAACTATAAAGTAGCCAACTCGATTTAAATCTATCTCTGAAATTGCGGTGAATGGTTGGTGAGCAGCAATATTTGTTTTTTTAGATAAAACGCTTATTAATTGAATTGTGCCGATCACAAATGCTACAAATATCGATAACCCAGTTGTAGTGATGTTGTAGTAAATCTTGCGAAGGGGAGAAGTAAAGGCCCATGAGTAAGCCTTGGTCATAAATATTCCATCCAATGAATCCATAAGTGACATTCCGGCAGCAAAAATCAAAGGTAAGGCAATAATTGCAAGAGGTGGAAGTGTGCCGCCGACAGTTCCAACCGCAGCAGTTGCAGATAAAGCAAGCAGTGCAACTTCAGTTGCTGTATCAAAACCTAAACCAAATAAAACACCAACTGGATATAGCTGCCAAGAGTGATCAAAGCCATTTTTAAATGCACCTCGAAAAATTCGCTTCATTAATCCGCGCTCATTTAAAAGTTGAGTCAAGTGTTCATGAGAGAATTTTCCAGTTTTAGCTTGTCGCCAAACTTTTATGATTCCAATTAAAATGACAAGGTTTAAAATTCCAACTAGATATAAAAACAGTGTTGAAACTGAGGCACCAATTATTCCGCCGGTCTCAGCAAAATCCTTTTGAAACTTGGTTGCCTGTTTTGCGGCAAAAGCGATACCAACTGATAACGCTAAAACAATTGTGGAATGGCCGAGTGAGAAAAATAATCCAACGCCAAGTGGCTTCTTACCCTTTGCCAACATCAGTCGAGTTGTGTCATCGATGGCTGAAATATGATCAGCATCAAATGCATGACGTAAGCCAAATGAATAAGCGAGGGCGCCAGCGCCAGCGTAAATCAGAGCACCGGAACCATCTGAAAGTGAGTGATAAGCCGGATTTGAGTTGTAGTGGATGAATAAACCCCAACCTGCAACATGCAAAAAAACAACTACTGAAATAACTCCGAATAAGGCGGGCAGCTCTTCCTTAGAAAAGCGCAGATGCTCGCGGAGAGGAGATTTCACGCTCATGGCCTAATCTTATTGCAAACGATTTGCAACTGCAAGTAGGTTGGAGAAAGAGTTGATACTGTTTATCTATGATGACTAAACCTTTCAAATCAATAATCACAGCAGCCTTAGTGCTGGGTTTATTTTCAGTTGTTACAAATATGCCAGCGGCAGTTGCCCACACAAAACTTCTCTCAGCAAGTCCCGCGGCTGGAAGTGTTGTCGATGTTTGGCCAACTCAGATCACGTTGGAGTTTGACGAAGAGTTACAAAACATTGGTAGTGAAAAGGCAAATTTTGTTGTGGTTAATAACGCGGTGGGGGATCAGGTAAGTGAGGATGATGAAAAACTAAGTGGTAAGACAGTCACACTCACTCTTTCGCCTAATACAGTAAAAGGACCTGCTTTGGTTTTCTACCACGTGGTTTCTGCTGATGGCCATGCGGTTGAAGGGGAGTATAAATTTACATTTGGACAAGGTGAGGTCACTGCTGAAGGAGTCACAAACACAGACAAAAGTAGCTATCCACTTGGCATTTATTTAGCTTCTGCAGCATTTATAACAACTGGCATATTTTTTGCAATTTACTCATATCGTCGTCGGAATAAGCAATAGGTTGTGAATAAATCTGAATTAAGGATTTTTTTAAAACAAAATTTTGAGAATGTTGTATCCCCAGATCCGATTGTTAGGAAAATAACCCTATCCACCTTTATAAATACCTTTGGAAATGGTCTATTTATGACCACCGGAATAATTTATTTTTCACTTATTGTTGGTCTTGGCGCTCAAAAAGTAGCTTTGGCATTTTCACTATCTGGCGCGCTTTCTCTGTTACTTAGTATTCCATCTGGCCACTTTGCAGATCGGTATCCGCCAAGATTGATTGCATCTACTGCATTAGTTGGCATGGGATTTTGCGCGATTTCCTTAATATTTATCCAAAGTTGGTGGCCATTACTTATTGCGCTATCGCTTGATTCAATTTTTGAAGTCTTTGGTCAAAATGCCAGAATGGCAATGATTGCTCGAATTGGCGAAGGGGAGGAGCGGGTAAGAATACGTGCTTACACCCGGGCGGTAACAAATTTAGGAATCGCCTTCGGCACGGTAGTCGCTGGCTTTGCACTTGCAATAAATACTGAATCCGCTTATAAAACCATGATCGCACTTGATGCGGTTACATTTTTCGCGGCAGCAATTGCCTATTTGAGAGTTCCAAATGTTAAGCCAACCTTACAAAGTAATGAAAAATTCGACTGGAGCATTTTAAAGGATTCACGGTACATAAAAGCAATGCTGCTTAGCGGAGTAATGTCTATGCACTTTATTTTGCAAAATGTTGCGATCCCAGTTTGGGTTGTTAAAGACACAAATGCGCCCCGATGGTGGGTTTCGGTAATTATGTTCGTAAACACGATTGCAGTGGTTTTGTTTCAGGTGAGAATGAGTAAGGGTGCAGCAAATGCAGAAATTGGTGCCAAGCAGTTTAGAAAGGCAGGTTTCTATATTGCAGCTGCCTGTTTATTTTATGGGGCTGCGAAAGGATTAAATCCAATTGCTGCATCTTCGGTGTTAATTGCAGCGATGCTAATTCATGTAGTTGGTGAGTTACTTGCCTCAACTGGTAGTTGGAGTATTGCCTTTGAAATGGCTGATCAAAATCGGCAAGGTGCATACCAGGGACTATGGCGAATGGGTTTTGGCGCGATGAATGTAATAGGTCCCTCACTGGTTATTTTCTTTGCAATCGGTATGGGCCAACTGGGTTGGGCAATAATGGCTGGAATTTTTATTCTTACTGGATTGTCAATGAATCGAGTAATTGAAAAAGTAAAATAAAAAACGCCCCAGATATTCTCTGAGGCGTTTTTTAGTTAGATCTTATAGATCGTAGTAAAGCTCAAACTCTGCTGGATGTGGACGTAAGCGAACATAATCAACCTCTTGCTTTCGCTTAAAGTCGATCCAAGTATCGATTAGATCCTTAGTAAATACACCGCCACGAGTTAAGAAGTCATTATCTTTTTCAAGATTATTAAGAACTGCGTCCAGTGAGCCCGGAACCTGCGGAATTGCGGCAGCTTCTGCTCCCTCTAATTCATATAGATCCTTATCAACTGGCTTTGGTGGCTCGATCTTGTTTTGAATTCCATCAAGACCTGCCATCAACATCGCAGCAAATGCTAGATATGGATTAGATGATGGATCTGGGCAGCGGAACTCAATGCGCTTTGCCTTTGGATTGGATCCAGTAATTGGAATACGAATACAAGCAGAACGATTTCGTGCTGAGTAAACCAAGTTAACTGGGGCTTCATAACCGGGCACTAAGCGTTTGTATGAGTTAACAGTTGGGTTGGTAAATGCTAGAAGTGATGGCGCATGCTTTAGCAAACCACCGATATACCAACGAGCAACATCAGATAGATCACCATAACCATCGCCCCAGAACAATGGCTTGCCATCTTTCCAAAGTGATTGGTGAACGTGCATGCCGGAACCATTGTCACCAAATAATGGTTTTGGCATAAAGGTTGCAGTTTTACCGGCTTCCCACGCGGTGTTCTTAATGATGTATTTGAACTTCATTAACTCGTCACCGGCAGTTAAAATATCGCTGAAGCGATAATTAATTTCCATTTGTCCAGCAGTTCCCACCTCATGGTGAGCACGCTCTACTAATAAACCAGCTTTACCAAGGTTCATCACCATCTCATCGCGAAGATCTGCGAATTGATCTGTTGGTGAAACAGGGAAGTATCCGCCCTTAATACGTGTGCGATAACCACGGTTTGGTGTGCCATCTGGATCTGATTCGATACCAGTGTTCCAAGCACCCTCATAAGAATCAACATGGTGGAAAGCGTGATTCATTCCAGTTTCGAATCTAACGCTATCGAAAACATAGAACTCAGCCTCTGGTGCAAAAAATGCTGTGTCAGCAATTCCGGTTCCGCGCATGAACTCAACTGCTTTGGCAACTACACCACGAGGATCCCTTGAGTAAGCCGAATCATCACTTGGGTTATGAACTGAGAAGAGAATAATCAAAGTTTTTTCTTTACGGAATGGATCAAGATATGCAGAAGATGGAACTGGTAGCAGCTTCATATCTGATTCATGAATTGATTGGAAACCTCTAATTGAGGAGCCATCAAACATTAAGCCATCTTTAAAAACACTTTCATCAAATGATTCAACTGGCACATTAAAGTGATGCTGAATACCAGGCAAATCTATAAATCTAACGTCGATCAACTTCACATCATTCTTCTTGATGTAATCGAAGATCTCAGATGAATTCTTAAACATCTATTCTCCTTGGATTAATTCGCTGAAAGGAGGGCCACATTGCACCGCTTCAGATAGGTAAAACTTAGTAGATAACAATGAAAAAGCAGTAAAGCCCGTGTTACAACTATGTTTCCTAGGGCAGGTAGCCAGTAGGGTTGCCCGCATGGTTTTCGAAAAAGCACCCACTGAAATGCCTGAAGCCTCCCTAGGACGACGGCTTATAGCTTTGATGATTGATTGGACGATGTCCCGGCTGATCGCAGGGTTATTGAATCCCTATCTGTTTATTAATAGTGATTTCTCTACTTTGTTTATCTTCTTCATTGAAGTTGCATTTTTTACCATTATTTTTCAAGCATCAGCGGGTCAAAGAATATTAGGAATTAAAGTAGTGACCTGGCCAGATCAAAGGCGAGTGACACCGAAAAAAATTGTGATACGAACTTTACTAATTTGCTTAGTGATTCCAGCTGTATTTACAAAAGAGGGCCAACCACTTCACAATTACTTAACTCAAAGCCAAACCATTAAAACTATTTAATAGATTCGTTATCTACGAGGCATTCTGACATTGCCAGGCATTGGACCCTTTGGCATTGGCAGATTTAATCCACCTACTGAGCGAAGTCGAGCACGAACCTCTCGAAGCTGAGTGGTATTTAACTTCTTTGGCAGTTTCTTTAAATGCTTTTGTAGTTTGCGAATTGAAACCTGGTTTTGTCCGTCACCAACATAAACTTCAGTAATTGGAACACCAGATAAAAAGCGTTCCATCTTGCGTTTTTCATCCTGCATAAGTGAGCGAACAGCAAATCCACCTTCACCAACTAAAACAATTCCAGCTTTTCCAGAAACTCGGTGCACCATATCTTGATCACGGTTTACATTAACCGCTGGTGTTGTAATAAAACCTCGCTTGATTGACATCAACACACTTGCACCAGCTCCAAGCTGACCTTCAATGGATGCGAAAGCAGCAGTGTTTGCAAATCTTGTAAATAAGAAGAATGCCGCTAAAAATCCTAGCGGTAGTGAGAGAAAGCCGGCATAAATTGGATGTCCTAAGTTATTTCCGATAATTACACCAAACACCAAAATTAAAATAAATATTAATAAACACCAAACAAGAGCAATCGGAGAGTTGTTTTTTACTAACTTAAAAGCATCCTTTAATACTGCAAGCTGTGATTGCTTTTCTGGAGCAGCACCTTTTGGAGTTGCTTCCTCGTTTTTCTTCTTTCTTCCGAACATATCTCTCCCTTATTTAACTGCTCTAGCAGCCATCGCCTGGTTATACAGACGACCTGCTCGATAGCTAGAACGTACCAATGGACCACTCATAACACCAAGAAATCCTATTTCTTCCGCCTCTTTACTCAACTCTACAAACTCATTTGGCTTAACCCAGCGGATAACTGGATGGTGTTTGGCAGTTGGCCGCAGGTATTGGGTGATGGTGATCAAATCACAACCGGCGCTGCGTAAATCTTGTAATGCTTGGGATACCTCATCGCGGCTTTCACCCATTCCTAAAATTAAATTAGATTTTGTAATCAATCCAAAATCCCTTGCCTGGGTAATCACATCAAGAGATCTTTCATATCTAAATGCTGGCCGGATCTCTTTAAATATTCTCGGTACAGTCTCAAGATTATGCGCAAATACTTCAGGTCTGGTTTCAAATACTTGGTTCAAAAGAATTGGATTACCACTGAAGTCCGGAGCTAACATCTCAACGCCTACGCCAGGATTTAATGCATGAACCTGCGAGATAGTTTCAGCGTATAGCCAAGCACCTTCATCATCTAGATCATCTCGAGCAACTCCAGTAATCGTTGCATACTTTAAATTCATAGTTTTAACAGATTCGGCAACTCTTCTTGGTTCATCACGATCTAGTGGATCAGGTTTGCCCGTATCTATATTGCAAAAGTCGCATCTTCTCGTGCAGGCACTTCCACCAATTAAAAAAGTTGCTTCTCGATCTTCCCAACATTCAAAAATATTTGGACATGCTGCCTCTTGGCACACAGTGTGAAGACCTTCTTTAACAACTAAAGATCGAAGTTTTGTGTACTCAGGTCCCATGTTTGCTTTGGTTTTAATCCACTCAGGTTTTCTTTCAATTGGAGTTTGCGAATTCCGAGCTTCAATTCGCAGTAATTTGCGACCATTTGGATCGATACTCATTGTGATACTCGCTCTAGCATTGGCAAAATATATTTCTTCAATACCGGAATAACCTCATCGATAGTGATATTTCTACCAAGTTCAGCAGATAGGGAAGTGACCTTCGCATCTGCAATTCCGCACGGAATAATCTTGGAGTATGCAGATAAATCAGGATTTACATTTAAAGCAAAGCCATGCATCGTCACGCCTTTTGCCACTCGCAATCCAATTGCTGCAATCTTACGATCACCCTTTGCGTCCCTTAGCCAAACACCACTTCGCTCGCAGTAACGTTGTGCTTTAATTCCAAACTCATCACATATTGAAATAAGAGATGTTTCTAACTCCCTCACAAAGCCAACCACATCAGTTGAATTTTTTAACTTGATAATTGGATAGCCAACAATTTGTCCAAGTCCATGCCAGGTTATCTTTCCGCCCCGATCAACATCAATAACTGGTGTGTTATCTAAAGGTCGATCGGAAATTTCAGTACGACGCCCTGCGGTATAAACCGATGGATGTTGAAGAATTAATAAGGTATTCGGTTCAATATTGTTAATTACTTTTTCTTGAATTTCTTTTTGCATTTGCCAAGCAGACAAATAATCAATTACTCCAAGCTCTTCAACTCTGAGTATTTTCTGTGCAAATATGGTTGAACTCACACCGATAGCCTAATTGGCAGATGAATATTTGGCTAAAGGTTGCGACCTTGCGTGCCGTTGGTGTGATCAAAATAGCATCGCTGATAGATTTACCGCCTAATCCGAAATTATCGAAAGGCTTTTATACCCATGGCTGGAAAAAGTAAGAGTTCTGTAACTGTCAAAAACCGTAAGCCATTTGCTATTGCGATGTTGGTGGTAATCGCTTGGTTCATGATAACTGGCATCTTTGGCCCACTTTTTGGCAAGTTAACCTCTGTCCAGGAGAACAACAACTCTTCATTTTTGCCTAAGGGTGCTGAGGCAACTCAAGCATCTGAAGTTATTCAAACTTTCTCCGGCAAAGATTCATTTAATTTTCCTACCTTAATTCTCTTTGAAGGCGATGTAACTCCTAAAACAATTGCAGCGGTAAATGATCATCTAGTAAGTGTTGGAACATTAACTTTAGGTGGTACAAGTGCAAAGATTTCAGATTATTTAGCACCTGGGCAACAAATTACAGTTTTTCCAGCTCAAGATGGCAAAGCGATTTTAGGAAATATTCCACTTGATGGAAATTCAATTGCAAAAACTTTGCCAAACGACAAACCTGTTTTGCCAGCAATTGTGGAGGCTCTTCGTGAGGACATAAAGCCAATTGCTGATGCAAATGGGTTAACTCACTATGTAACTGGACCTGGTGGATTACTTGGTGATCTGTTTGGAGCCTTTGGAACCTTAGACTCCTCTTTGTTGCTAACAACACTTGCTGTGGTAGCAATTATTTTAATTGTTGTATACCGCTCACCAATTTTATGGATCATTCCATTAATATCGGCGATGTTTGCACTATCGACAGCTGGTGGAATTGTTTACCTGCTCGCAAAAAACAATGTTATTGATGTGGATGGGCAATCTCAGGGAATTCTCTCGGTATTAGTTCTTGGTGCGGCCACCGATTACGCACTTCTATTAATTGCCCGATACCGCGAGGAATTACATCACCATGAATCTCGATTTGATGCGATGCGTGCGGCATATAAAGGAGTTTGGGAGCCAATTTTGGCTTCAGGTTCTACAGTTTCAATTTCATTATTGATTTTATTATTCAGTCAGTTAACAAATACTGCCAGCCTTGGGCCAATTGGCGCAATTGGAATTGTTTGCTCAATGATCACAATTCTTACCTTACTGCCAGCATTTTTATTACTTTTTGGTCGCTGGATCTTTTGGCCAAGACGGCCTGAGTTTGATGGTGATGACCATGTAATGACTGGCACTTGGAGCAAAGTTGGAAATATGATTGACAAAAACCCAAGAAGGTCTTGGATCATTGCCGGTACTTTCCTGTTATTACTTGCATCAGCCTCAACAACTTTAAAAGCTGATGGAATTGGCACGGTAGATACCTTCACTGGAAATCCAGAGTCGGTAGTTGGTCAAAAATTACTTCTTAAACATTTCCCAGGTGGAGAGGGTGATCCAACTCAAATCGTTGTTGCAGTAGACAAAATTGAAGCAGTAACCGCTGCAGTAAAAGGTGCTCCAGGTGTAACTGATGTAACACCATTACTAGATGGCTTTGCGATACCTGGTCAGCCACTTCCAAAGGTGAAGATTGTTGATAACAAAGCAATTCTTAATGTCACATTAGATAAGGCACCGGATAGTGTTGAAGCTGGAAATGATATTCCAAAGATTCGCGAATTAGCACATGCTGCTGATGCCACATCATTAGTGGGTGGAACCAGTGCGGTTTACTTTGATGTTAGAACGGCAAATGGTCGAGACAACAGAACAATCATTCCAATAATTCTTTTTGTAATTACCTTAATCCTTGGTTTACTTCTTCGCAGTATTTTCAGCGCAGTTGTATTACTGGGAACTGTTGTGCTTTCTTACTTTGCAACATTGGGTGTGTGTGCGCTGGTCTTTAACCATATATTTGGCTTTGCTGGGGGAGATAACTCATTCCCACTCTTTGCATTCATATTCCTAGTTGCATTAGGTATTGATTACAACATCTTCTTAATGACTCGCGTGCGAGAAGAGTCCCAAAAAATTGGTACTCGTGCTGGTGTTATTAAAGGCTTAACCGTTACTGGTGCAGTAATTACCTCAGCCGGAATTGTGCTGGCAGCAACCTTTGCTGTTCTTGGTTTGTTGCCCCTTGTTCCGCTTGCTGAGATTGGTTTTGCAGTTGCCTTTGGCGTGCTGCTAGACACAATTATTGTTAGGTCGATTTTGGTGCCAGCACTTGTCCATGAAATTGGACCAAAAATCTGGTGGCCTTCAAAGCTGCAACATGAAGGAAAGAAAGTTACTCAACTAAAGCGGTAAGTGCTGAAGAAACATGTGGATAATCAAATTCAAATTTGTTATCCATTAGAACCTTCGGTATTACTTTTTTAGAACCTAAAACCTCTGTTGAAAATCCGCCTAATACGGCGCGGAGGGCAAATGCTGGGGCTGGAAATATTGCTGGTCGCTTTAAGGCAATGGCAAGAGCAGCGGTGAACTCCTGATTGGTAACTGGATTTGGTGAAGTTAGATTCACTGCGCCTTCAATCTTTGAATTCATTAAAAATATCATCGCTCTAATCTGATCATGAAGTGTTATCCAAGACCACCACTGTTTACCTGAGCCAAGTTTTCCGCCAAGTCCAAATTTGAATAATGGGATCATTCTGCCAAGTGCGCCACCAGTTGGATCTAAAACTAATCCGGTTCGCAATTTAATAGTTCTAATACTTGGTGCAAGATCGGCAACTGATTCCCATTCACGACAGACAACAGATAGAAAATCATCACCACCGCGCTCTGCTTCAGTCACTGAGCGATTTCCAGTTTCGCCGTAATATCCAATTGCACTTGCTGAGATAAATACAGCCGGTTGTAATTGTTCACAAGCGGTTGCGATAGTGGTGGTGCCTAATAACCGGGAGTTTAATATTTCAGAACGGTATGAAGCAGACCATCTTTTATCACCAACACCCGCACCTGCTAAATGAAAAACCGCATCCACACCATCTAAAGATTGTAAATCAATCTCACTCTTAACTGGATTCCAAGTGACCTCATCAGCTGTTCTTACTGGCCTTCTTACAATTTTTAGGACTTGGTACCCATCATTTTTTAATTGAGCAACTAATGCGCTTCCAATTAAGCCAGATGCACCAGTTACTGCAATTTTCTTAATGCGAGGCAAATTACAACCCTAAATCAGATTCGAAGCGACCCTCTTCAAGTCTTTCCTTTAATGTAACTAAGAAGCGGGCAGCATCTGCGCCATCTACAACTCGATGGTCATAAGAAAGAGCTAGGTAAACCATGGAACGAATTGCAATAGTTTCCCCACCATCAGCGCCCTTAACAACCATTGGTCGCTTAACTACCGCGCCTAAACCAAGAATTGCAACCTGTGGTTGATTAATAATTGGAGTATCAAACAACGCACCACGGGAACCAGTATTTGTAATGGTAAATGTGCCACCACCTAACTCATCTGGAGTTATCTTATTTTCCCTAGTTCTAGCAGCAACTTCTGAAATTTTTCTAGCGATTCCGCCCATATTTAAATCACCAGCATCTTTAACCACAGGAACTAATAATCCACGATCAGTATCAACGGCAACTGCTAAGTGTTCGGCGTTGTGATAGGTAATTTGGTCACCTTCAACTGATGAATTTAAAACAGGGTGCTGCTTTAATGCTTCACAAACTGCAATTGCAAAAAATGGTAGGAAGGTTAATTTAACTCCTTCACGTGCTTCAAAGGATGGTTTTGCAGCATTACGTAGGCGATCAATCTTTGTTACATCAACTTCAACAACAGTTGTAAGTTGAGCTGAAACTTTTAGTGATTCAACCATCCGATCTGCAATTACTTTGCGCAATCTAGACATTGTTACCGTTGTGCCGCGAAGTGGCGATACTGCAATTGGACCACGTGCAGCAGCGGGTGTTGATGCGATAACTGCCGCAGTAGGAGTTGAGGCTGCTCGTGGAGATGCTGCCAAAATATCCTCTTTACGAATTCTTCCGCCAATTCCGGTGCCTTTAATTGTTGAAAGGTTTACACCGGCTTCTTGCGCCAACTTTCTAACAATCGGTGTTACATATGAATCATCTGACCTAACTGCGCTAACTGGTGCAGCAGCAACCGGTGCTGGGGCTTGCACAACAGGTGCTTGCGCAACTGGTGCTGGAGTTATTGGTTTTTGAGCAACAGGTGGTGCAACAGGTGCAGGTTTTACAACTGGAGCAGGAGTTGATCCAGAGACGCCAATTGAAGCAAGTCGTGCGCCAACTGCCACAGTGGTATCAACTGGTACATCAATACTTAATACTGTTCCGGAAACTGGAGATGGAATTTCAGTGTCAACTTTGTCGGTAGAAACTTCTAGCAGTGCCTCATCAGCATTTACCGCATCTCCAACTTTTTTAAGCCAACGAGTAACTGTTCCTTCAGTAACAGATTCACCAAGTGCGGGCATTGAAACAATCGTTGCGCCAGAACTTGGTGCAGCAACCGGTGCTTGTGCAACGGGTGCAGCAGGAGCTGGAGTTTGAACTTTAGGAGCGACAGGCTGTTCTACAATCTTTACTTCTTCAGTACGGGGAACAACAACTACATCGGGTGCAGCCTTAGGTGAAGAGCCAGATTCGGCAATAACTGCAAGCTCAGCTCCTACTGCAACAGTTGAATCAACTGCAACAACAATTTTTTGTAATACACCTGCAACTGGGGATGGAATTTCAGTATCAACTTTGTCAGTTGAAACCTCTAGTAATGGCTCATCAATTGCAATCTGATCGCCCTCTTTTTTTAGCCAACGGGTAACAGTTCCTTCGGTTACTGATTCACCAAGTGCGGGCATGGTTACTGAAAATGTCATTTAATTTACTCTCCTAACCATGGGCGTGAAGTGGCTTACCGGCCAGGGCTAAGTGTGCCTCACCCATTGCCTCAGACAAGGTTGGATGGGCATGAATGTGTTGGGCAACATCGGCAGCATCTGCCTGCCAGTTAAATATCAATTGTGCTTCAGCGAGTAATTCGCCAACGCGGGAGCCAACCATATGGATTCCAAGAATTGGTCCATTTTTTGTCGCAACTAATTTCACAGAGCCTGCTGTCTTTAAAATATTAGCCTTACCGTTTCCGGCTAAATCATAATTCAATTCAACTACATCATGGCCAGCAGCTTTTGCGCCAGCGGTAGTTAATCCAACGGAGGCGACCTCAGGCTCGGAGTAGGTAACGCGGGGAACACCATCGTAATTAATCGCTCTTGGGTTAAGGCCTGCAATCTCCTCTGCCACCAAAATTCCTTCAGCAAAGCCAACATGGGCAAGTTGCAGGGTTGGAATTAAATCACCAACCGCCCAAACCCCAGGCACATTTGTTCGGCACTTTTCATCTACCAATACATAACCACGATCCATTTTAATTCCAGCCTCTTCATAACCTAAACCGGCAGATACTGGGCCACGGCCGACTGCTACTAGCAAGATTTCAGCGGTGAACTCTTTGCCATCCTCTAGCGTTACCTTTACGTCCTTCTTACCGCGCTCTGCTGACTTAAATTTAACACCGAGCTCAAAATTAATTCCACGTTTTCTAAATGCTCGCTCTAACTGCTTGCTAGACGATTCATCCTCTAATGCAACCAAGTGGGGAAGGCCTTCCACAATTGTTACCTCAGCACCAAATGATTTCCAAACCGATGCAAACTCACAACCAATTACGCCACCACCTAAGACAATTAC
>JBAWYI010000004.1:0-32401 GCA_037143635.1 Actinomycetes bacterium | reverse complement strand
AATTACGAAAGTGGCCGGTGCTATTTAATAGCGTCGGCCACTTCGCATTTAACGGCAGAACTTTTAACTGTTGGTACTTGCTCCGGCTTAATATTTGTTTGACCTGAGTAAATCGTTGATGGTCTTGGTGAGAAGCTCAAACCTTCTGTTTTCCAAGAGGTGATTTCTTTTCCATCCTTATCAAATGCAGTTAGATCGCAGCGATAACTTTGGTCAGATTTAATTCCTAAGATATTAAACTCAGATATTACATAGTAGCCAGTTTCAGGGTCATGGAAGGTCTTGGTTTTAACTACCTTAACCTCAGCCGATGCGTATTTAGGGACCTTATTTATATAAGAGTTTTTATCGTAAATTAAATTAAAGATCTCCGTAATATTTGCACAATCCTCTTTGTTTTCATAAACACAATCCTGGACCCCATTGACACTAAATACATGTGACTGATCGCTCCACTGCATAACTCCCCAATCTGGAGCTTCATTTGGGTTTGCAATTACATTCCAAACACTCTTCTGCCATAGATAAAGCAGAACCGCATCTACAGGATTACCTGTCTTTGGGGTGTAAACAATCTTTACCGCTTGTATGGGCTTAAAGTCACCTGGGCCGAAAGTATTTGTTAGCTGCAATGAATCAATTGCTTGAACTTTTAATTGTGAAAATAAGTGAAGCGGTAATTTCATATCAAATGGAATAAGTCCAAGTCCTTGGTTATACAAAACTTTGGTGCACTCTTGTGCAGGAGTGTACATAAAACCATCTCCAGAAAGATTTGCTCCTTCTTTTGTAAAAATAATCTCTCTATTAGATTGAGTACCCTCTGATTGAAAGGTGAAGGAAGCGATTAACTTATTATCTACATATTTACCTACAAAATCACCATAAGAGCTATCTTTTTCATAATTTTGAAAAATCAAAGTACCGCTGACTTCAGAGTTACTTTGTGAGCTTATTTGAATCAGTGAATTACTGTTTCCAACTACCCCCTGATAACAAGAAGCTAGTTTGGAATTAGTGCCAGTTATTATTGGCAATATAACTGAAAATACAAAACCAATTGCAACTACTACAAATGTTGCTACTAACCTTTTGTCCCGCTTCATTTAATTTTTAGTAAACACCGTTAATACCGCTGCGATAAAGTGGCATATAAATGCAGCTGCGGTCATAGCGTGAAATAATTCATGAAATCCAAACCAATTAATAGAAAAGTTTGGTTTTTTAAGGGCATAGATAACACCACCGGCAGAGTATAAAACTCCACCAATTAGAATCAAGATAAATATTGCAACCCCGCCAGATTGTAAAAACTGGGGCATGTAAAAGACCGCTGCCCAACCTAATGAAATGTATCCAGCAACATATAACCAGCGGGGGGCTGATAACCAAAAGATTCTAAGTAATGAGATAAGTATTGCTCCACCCCAAGCAACAATTAACAATGTTTTAGTTTGGCTTGGCTTTAATAAATAAACCGCAAATGGTGTGTAGGTACCGGCAATTAAAATTGAAATATTAGAATGATCAATTCTGCGCCAGATTGCTTTGTTTTTATCTGTCCAAGCCACCCTGTGATATAAAGCTGAGCAGGTAAATAAGGTAACTGCAGTTAGTGTGAATATTCCTAAGGTAATTCGGCCGCGAAGCTCATTTGCCAAGGTAATCAGGGTTAGGCCTGCGACCAAACTGAGCGGGGACATTACTAAGTGGACTATCCCGCGTAATTTTGGCTTTTCCATTACTCAACCATAGGTGCCAGAGGTGCGCAAAATTCGGCGTGTCGCAGCGGGTGATTGATTATTAAAGGAGTAAAAGCACCGTTTTGACCGCAGCCCTCACACTGGGCTAACCTTCCCGTCCTGCACTTTTTGTTTAAGGGCTGCATCAAATTCGTAATTTATTTTACGAATGATTCGCAAGGAATGGGCAACACGCCCGACCTCGTGGGTCGGGATGTGGAGCGTAAATAAGGGGTGGCAGCAAGATAAATAATTTTAAAAAAATTATTTAAAACTTTTTAACTTAGGAGATGTAGTGCCAACAATTCAGCAGTTGGTCCGTAAGGGCCGCGCCGAGAAGACAGATAAGACGAGCACACCTGCATTAAAAGGTAGCCCGCAACGTCGTGGCGTTTGCACACGTGTTTATACAACTACACCTAAGAAGCCAAACTCTGCGCTTCGTAAAGTTGCACGTGTTCGCCTAACTAGTGGCATGGAAGTTACTGCATACATTCCTGGCGAAGGACATAATTTACAAGAGCACTCAATTGTTTTAGTTCGTGGTGGCCGTGTTAAAGATCTACCAGGTGTTCGTTACAAAATTGTTCGTGGATCTCTTGATACTCAAGGTGTTAAAGATCGTAAGCAATCACGCTCTCGTTATGGTGCGAAGAGGGAGAAGAAGTAATGCCACGTAAAGGTCCGGTCGCTAAAGATCCAGTTGTTGCAGATCCAGTTTATGCATCTCCTGTTGTTACATCTTTAATTAACAAAATTTTAATGCATGGTAAGCGCAGCACTGCTGAAGCAATTGTTTATGGTGCTCTTGAGAATTGCCGTGAGAAGACAAATACCGATCCAGTAATTACTTTAAAGCGTGCATTAGATAACGTAAAGCCAACTGTTGAAGTTCGTTCCCGCCGTGTTGGTGGTGCAACTTATCAAGTACCAGTTGAGGTAAAGCCAGCTCGTGCACTAGCACTTGGACTTCGTTGGATTGTAGATAACTCTCGTGAACGCCGTGAAAAATCAATGGCGGAGCGATTAGGAAATGAATTAATTGATGCCAGCAATGGTTTAGGCGCAGCAGTTAAAAAGCGCGAAGACACTCACAAGATGGCTGAAGCAAACAAGGCGTTTGCTCACTATCGCTGGTAATTAAGAGAATACGGGAGAAGAGATAACGTGACGGTTGCAACGGCAATTGATCTAGCTACGGTTCGCAATATTGGAATCATGGCTCACATTGACGCGGGTAAAACCACAACAACTGAGCGAATTCTTTTCTACACCGGTATCAATTACAAAATTGGTGAGGTTCATGAGGGCGCAGCCACTATGGACTGGATGGAACAAGAGCAAGAGCGCGGAATCACAATTACATCAGCTGCAACTACATGTATTTGGAAAGATCACATGATTAACATCATTGATACACCTGGCCACGTAGATTTCACAGTTGAGGTAGAGCGTTCACTTCGAGTACTAGATGGCGCAGTTGCAGTATTTGATGGTGTTGCCGGTGTTGAGCCACAATCTGAAACAGTATGGCGCCAGGCAGATCGTTACAACGTTCCACGTATTTGTTTTGTTAATAAGTTAGACCGCACCGGTGCTTCATTTGATCGTTGCGTAGATATGATCAAATCTCGTCTTAATGCCACACCATTAGTACTACAAATCCCAATCGGCGTAGAGGCTGACTTCTTAGGAGTTGTTGATCTAATTGCAATGAAGGCACTTGTCTGGCCGGGCGAGACTAAAAAGGGTGAAGATTATTTAGTAGAAGAGATTCCAGCTAACTTAGCTGAGAAGGCAAAGCAAGCACGTCATGAATTATTAGAAACATTAGCTGACTGCGATGACACAATTATGGAGAAGTACCTAGAGGGTGCTGAGTTAACTGAAGAAGAGATTATTGCTGGAATCCGTCGCGCAACCCTTGCAGATAAGGCAACTCCAGTTTTAACTGGTTCTGCATTTAAGAACAAGGGTGTGCAACCAATGCTTGATGCGGTAAACCGTTACCTACCAAGCCCGCTTGATGTAAAAGCAATTGTTGGTCACAAACAAGGTGATCCATCAGTTGAGATTGAGCGCCAACCAAAAAATGATGAGCCATTCTCAGCCCTTGCTTTCAAAATTATGCGCGATCCCCATCTAGGTAAATTAACCTTCGTTCGGATTTACTCTGGCTCATTAACCGCCGGAACAGCAGTATTGAATTCAACTAAAGATAGAAAAGAAAGAATCGGAAAGATTTATCAGATGCACGCTAACAAGCGTGAGGAGATGGAATCAGCCGGAGCCGGAATGATTATTGCGGTAATGGGTCTGAAAGACACAACTACCGGTGAAACATTATGTGATGTTGATAAGCCAGTAATTTTAGAATCAATGGATTTCCCAGCTCCAGTTATCTCAGTAGCAATTGAGCCAAAGACCAAGGCAGATCAAGAAAAACTTGGAATCGCAATTCAATCATTAGCCGAAGAAGATCCAACCTTCCATGTGAAATCAGATGAAGAGACTGGTCAAACAATTATTTCCGGAATGGGTGAGCTGCACTTAGAAATTTTGGTTGATCGTATGAAGCGTGAGTTTAAAGTAGAGGCAAATGTTGGTAAGCCTCAGGTGGCATACCGCGAAACACTTCGCAAGACTGTTTCTCGTTACGACTACACCCACAAGAAGCAATCTGGTGGTTCTGGTCAGTTCGCAAAGATTCAGATTTCAGTAGAGCCACTTCCAACTGGTTCTGAGCAATCATATGAATTCGTAAATAAAATTACTGGCGGTCGTATTCCTAAGGAGTACATCCCATCTGTTGATGATGGTTGCCAGGAAGCTCTCGCTAGTGGACCACTTGCTGGCTATCCATTAGTTGATGTGAAAGTAACTCTTCTTGATGGCGCTTACCATGATGTTGACTCATCAGAGCTGGCCTTCAAGATTGCTGGAATCGCAGCATTTAAGGAAGCAGCAAAACTTGCTGGTCCTGTACTGCTGGAACCAGTTATGTCAGTCGAAGTAATTACTCCTGAAGATTTCATGGGTGATGTAATCGGTGACATTAATAGTCGTCGTGGTCAAATTTTGGCCATGGATGAGCGGTCAGGTGCCCGGATTGTTAAGGCAACAGTGCCACTGTCAGAGATGTTCGGCTACGTCGGAGATCTTCGCAGCAGGACACAAGGTCGCGCGAGCTACAGCATGCAATTTGATTCGTATGCCGAAGTTCCACAAGCGGTATCGAAAGAAATCATTGCGAAGGTTCGCGGCGAGTAAAACCGCAACGACCAGAGCGAAAATCCGAAATAACTACTAACAACTACTACAGGAGGAAAAAGTGACAAAGGCGAAGTTCGAGCGGACCAAACCGCACGTAAACATCGGCACCATCGGTCACATTGACCACGGTAAGACAACTCTTACTGCGGCAATTTCCAAGGTGCTCCATGACAAGTTCCCGGATGTAAATCCGCTGATGAATTTTGATCAAATTGATAAGGCGCCAGAAGAGCGTCAACGCGGTATTACTATTTCTATCGCACACATTGAATACCAGACAGAGAAGCGTCACTACGCACACGTTGACTGTCCAGGACACGCTGACTACATCAAGAACATGATCACTGGTGCAGCACAAATGGATGGCGCGATCTTGGTAGTAGCAGCAACTGATGGACCAATGCCACAAACTAAGGAGCACGTACTACTTGCTCGTCAGGTTGGCGTTCCTTCAATCATTGTTGCATTAAACAAGTCTGACATGGTTGATGATGCTGAAATTCTTGAGCTTGTTGAAATGGAAGTTCGTGAACTTCTAAACAAGTATGAATTCCCAGGAGATACAACTCCAATCGTTCGCATCTCTGCTCTTAAAGCACTTGAGGGAGATCCAAAGTGGGTTGAGGCATTACTTGAGTTAATGAATCAAGTTGATGCATTTATTCCACAACCAACTCGTGACATTGAGAAGCCATTCCTAATGCCAGTAGAAGATGTATTTACTATTACTGGTCGCGGAACTGTTGTTACTGGTCGTATCGAGCGCGGAATTGTTAAGGTCAACGAAGAGGTTGAAATCGTTGGTATCCGCCCAGATGCACAAAAGACAATTGTTACTGGCGTTGAAATGTTCCGTAAGTTACTTGATGAGGGTCAGGCTGGCGAAAACGTTGGTCTACTTCTTCGTGGAACTAAGCGTGAAGATGTTGAGCGTGGTCAGGTTGTTTGTAAGCCTGGTTCAATTACGCCTCACACAGATTTCGAAGCTTCTTCATACATCCTTTCAAAGGATGAGGGTGGTCGTCACACACCATTCTTTAACAACTACCGTCCTCAGTTCTACTTCCGTACAACTGACGTAACTGGCGTTGTAACACTGCCAGCTGGAACTGAAATGGTTATGCCTGGCGATAACACCGCTATGACTGTAACTCTTATTCAACCAGTTGCAATGGAAGAGGGACTTCGCTTTGCGATCCGTGAAGGTGGCCGCACCGTTGGTGCTGGTCGCGTAACAAAGATCGTTAAGTAATAAATAAAAAGAATTATTTCTGGGCTGCTGAAATATGTGGCCCAGAAATAACTAAAAAGATTTAACTAGAAAAAAGGAGAAGCAAAATGGCCGGACAAAAGATCCGCATTAGGCTTAAGGCGTATGACCATGAGGTGATTGACACTTCAGCGAAGAAAATCGTTGAAACTGTTGAGCGCACTGGTGCTACCGTCGCAGGCCCAGTTCCGCTGCCTACTGAGAAAAACACTTACTGTGTTATTCGCTCTCCACACAAATATAAAGATAGCCGCGAGCACTTTGAGATGCGCACCCACAAGCGCTTAATCGACATCATCGATCCAACACCTAAAACTGTTGATTCATTGATGCGTCTTGATTTGCCAGCTGGCGTTGACATTGAGATCAAGCTCTAAGGGATAATCAAATGACAACTACGCAATCACAATCTTCTGCCATCAAGGGCATCTTGGGCAAGAAGCTGGGCATGACTCAGGTCTTTGATTCCCAAAACAAAATCGTGCCAGTAACAGTTATCGAGGCTGGTCCTTGTGTTGTTACTCAACTTCGCACAATTGAAAAAGATGGTTACACCGCTGTGCAACTTGGATACGGCGCGATCGAACCACGTAAAGTTTCTAAGCCACTTGCTGGCCAATTTGCTAAAGCTGGCGTAACTCCACGCCTTGAGGTTGCTGAACTGCGCATCTCAAGCACAGATGGATATTCAGTTGGTCAAGAATTAAAGGCAGATGTATTTGCTGCTGGTGAAATTGTTGATGCCACCGGAACTTCAAAAGGAAAGGGAACTGCTGGTGTTATGAAGCGCCATGGTTTCTCTGGAATTGGTGCATCTCACGGTGTTGATAAGAAGCATCGTATGTCTGGTTCGATTGGTAACAGAACCACACCAGGACGTGTATTTAAAGGAAAGCGCATGATGGGTCGCATGGGTATTGACACTGTGACAACTCAAAATCTTTTGGTTCACTCAGTTGATGCTGAGAACAACAAGATATTAGTTCGTGGCGCAGTACCAGGTGCAATTGGTGCCACCATATTTATTCGCTCTGCCGCTAAGAAAGCTGCGGGCGAAACTATTTCAACTAAGGCAGGTGCATAGTGTCATTAAAAGTTGAGGTTAAAGATATCGCTGGTAAACCAACTGGCACTATCGATCTACCTGCATCAATCTTTGATGTGCAGGCAAATGTGCCATTAATTCACCAAGTTGTGGTTGCGCAATTAGCAGCAGCTAGAGCTGGAACTCACAAGACTAAAAATCGTGGTGAAGTATCTGGTGGTGGAAAGAAACCTTTCAAGCAAAAGGGAACCGGTCGTGCTCGTCAGGGTTCAACTCGTTCACCTAACCAACGCCATGGTGGTGTTGCACATGGTCCAGTACCTCGTAAGTATGACCAACGCACACCAAAGAAAATGATTGCCGCAGCTCTTAAGGGCGTGCTTTCTGATCGCCAACGCGCAACTCGTATTCACGCAGTAAGTGGAATTGTGGAAGCAACAACTACCAAGGCTGCAATTGCCGCTGTGCGTCAATTCTCTGATCGTAAGAATTTATTAGTTGTTTTATCTAGAACTGAAAATGCAGCATGGTTAGCACTTCGAAATCATGATGATCTACACCTAATCGTGAATGATCAATTAAATGCTTATGATGTTTTAGTTTCAGATGATGTGATCTTCTCAGAGGGTGCTCTGCGTGACTTTATCGCTGGCCCTGCAACTGGCAAGGGAGCAACTGCGGTTGCTCGCGAGAGTGAAGTTGGAGCATCTGCATGAAAAACTATCGCGAAGTATTACTAGCTCCAGTTGTATCTGAAAAGTCTTACTCATTGCTAGATGGCAATAAGTACACATTCTTAGTTGCACCGGATGCAAATAAAACTGAGATCAAGATCGCGGTTGAAAAAGTATTTGGTGTGAAGGTATTAAGTGTTAACACCATGAACCGTGAGGGTAAGCGCAAGCGCACCGCTCTTGGTTTTGGAAAGCGTAAAGATACAAAGCGTGCGATTGTGCATGTGGCAGCCGGACAACGGATCGACATCTTTGGAGGACCAGTCTCTTAAAGGGGATTGGGACTTAATAGGAATAGGGAGAGAGACAAATGGCACTGCGTAATCTGAGGCCGACCACACCTGGTCAGCGCGGAGCAAGCGTTCCTGATTTTGAAGAGATCACTCGTCAAAAGCCAGAGAAATCTTTAGTCCGTCCAATTAATTCCAAGGGTGGCCGTAACGCAACTGGTCGGGTAACAATGCGCCATCAAGGTGGCGGACACAAACGTGCCTACCGGTTAATTGACTTTGTTCGTAATGATAAAGATGGCGTACCTGCAAAGGTTGCTCAGATTGAATACGATCCAAACCGTACTGCAAATATTGCATTGCTTCACTTTGCCGATGGCGAGAAGCGTTACATCATTGCACCAGATGGTTTATTGCAAGGTGCTGCAATTGAAAATGGTCCAACAGCTGACATTAAGCCTGGCAATAACTTGCCACTTCGCAATATTCCAGTTGGAACAATGATTCATGCAATTGAACTTCGTCCAGGCGGAGGAGCAAAAATTGCTCGCTCTGCTGGATCTGCTGTTCAGTTAGTTGCAAAGGATGGACCATACGCACAACTTCGTATGCCATCAGGTGAAATTAGAAATGTTGATGTTCGTTGCCGTGCAACTGTTGGCACAGTTGGAAATGCTGAACAATCAAATCGAAATTACGGAAAAGCTGGACGCATGCGTTGGAAAGGCAAGCGCCCATCTGTTCGTGGTGTTGTTATGAACCCAGTTGATCACCCTCATGGTGGTGGTGAAGGTAAAACTTCTGGTGGTCGTCACCCAGTTTCACCTTGGGGTCTACCTGAAAAACGCACTCGTAAGAAAAAAGCAAGTGATTCTTTAATTGTCCGTCGTCGCAAGTCCAATAAGAAGAGATAAGGGGGGATCTTAAGATGCCACGTAGTTTAAAGAAGGGTCCTTTCGTTGATCTTCATCTATCTAAAAAGGTAGAGGAACAAAATGCGAAGAACACTAAGAATGTTATTAAAACTTGGTCACGTCGCTCAATGATTACACCAGACATGATTGGTCACACCATTGCAGTTCATGATGGTCGTAAGCATGTGCCAGTTTTTGTTACCGAAGCAATGATCGGTCACAAGCTTGGTGAGTTTTCACCAACTCGTACCTTCAAAGGTCACTCTCGTGCTGATGGAAAGGCGGTGGTAAGTGAGTAATACCGATACCACTACCGCATTGGTAACTCGCGCAGTATTGCGTGACTTCCGTGCTACACCACAAAAAGCTCGTCGAGTTGTAAATCTTGTTCGTGGACAACGTGCTGATAACGCACTTAACATGATGAAGTTTGCTAACCAACCAGAGCTTGGCGCTGCGATTTACTCTTTAATTGCCTCAGCTGTTGCTAATGCAAAGCAAAAGAATCCATCACTTCGTGATGCATCTGAACTTTGGATTATTGAAGCATTGGTAGATGAAGGCTTCACTATGAAGCGATACCGTCCACGTGCGCAAGGTCGCGGTTTTGCAATCAATAAGCGATCATCTCAAGTAACTGTGGTTTTATCAGATGATAAGAACTTACGTACCAATAAAAATTTAAAGGCATCTCAGATGCAAAAGCCAAAGGCGCTTAGAACTCCTTCGGTTATTAAAGATGCACCAGCTGCAACAAAGGCAGCCGATGCTCTATCTGATAAGCCGGTAGCAAAGAAGGCAGCGGCTAAGAAAGCAACTGCTAAAAAAGCACCAGCCAAAAAGGCTGCAACTAAAGGGAAGGCCGAGTAAATGGGTCAAAAGATAAATCCACACGGCTTCCGTCTTGGTATTACAACTGATTTCAAATCACGTTGGTATGCCGACAAACTTTACGGTGCCTACGTTAAAGAAGATATTGCAATCCGTCGCTTGATGGCTAAGAAGATGGAGCGAGCTGGCGTATCTAAAATTGAGATTGAACGTACTCGTGAAAAAGTTCGTATCGATCTATTTACCGCCCGTCCAGGAATTGTGATTGGTCGTCGTGGCCAAGAGGCTGACAAACTTCGAATTGATCTAGAAAATCTAACTGGTAAGCAAGTTCAGTTAAATATTCTTGAGGTTAAAAACCCTGAGATGGATGCTCAACTTGTTGCGCAAGGAATTGCTGAGCAATTAGCAGCACGTGTTTCATTCCGCCGAGCAATGCGTAAGGGAATGCAAACTGCATTAAAAGCAGGAGCAGAAGGAATTCGAGTGCAATGCGGTGGACGTTTAGGTGGAGCTGAAATGAGTCGCTCTGAGTTCTATCGTGAAGGCAGAGTTCCACTACATACTCTTCGTGCTGATATTGATTATGGATTTGCTGAAGCACATACAACTTTTGGTCGCCTTGGCGTTAAGGTTTGGATTTATAAGGGTGAAGTAATTGAATCTCGTGCTGAGCGTGCAGCATCCGCTCTTGCTGCTGCAAAAGCTCCTAAGCCAAGCCGTGGTGGATCTCGCGCACCTCGTGCACCAAGAGGAGAGGTAACAACTACAACTGTTGCCGCTCGCGCTGAAGCTGCTGCCGCAACTGAATCTTCAACTCCTAACGAGAGCGGAGCTAACTAATGTTAATTCCACGTCGCGTTAAGCATCGTAAGCAGCACCATCCAAAGCGTGCTGGAAAATCAAAGGGCGGAACAACTGTTGCTTTTGGTGATTACGGCGTGCAGGCAATGGAGCCAGCATATGTAACTAACCGCCAAATTGAAGCGGCTCGTATTGCAATGACCCGTCACATCAAACGTGGTGGAAAAGTTTGGATCAATATTTATCCAGATCGTCCATTAACTAAGAAGCCTGCAGAAACTCGTATGGGTTCTGGTAAAGGCTCCCCTGAGTGGTGGATTGCCAACGTTAAGCCAGGTCGAGTTATGTTTGAAATTTCAGGTGTAACTGAGGCGGTTGCAACTGAGGCAATGACACGTGCGATGCACAAATTGCCAATGAAGTGCCGAGTTGTTCGCCGAGAGGAGTTCTAATGTCAACCACTACTGCTGAAACATTACGCGCTAGTTCAACTGATGAGTTGAATGACAAGCTGCGTGAGGCTAAGGAAGAGCTATTTAATCTGCGCTTTCAAGCTGCAACTGGTCAATTAGAAAACCACGGCCGCCTTACTGCAGTGCGCAAAGAGATCGCTCGAATTTACACAATTTTACGTGAACGTGAACTAGGGATTGGAGTGAGCGCATGAGTAACGAAAAAGCTTCAGCTAATTCTGTAGAGCGTCCATTCCGTAAAACTCGTGAAGGAATTGTTACCAGCGACAAGATGAATAAAACTGTTGTGGTTTCAATCCAAGATCGTATTAAGCACGGTATGTATAGCAAAGTTTTGACTCGTTCTCGCAAGTTAAAAGCTCACGATGAAAGCAACTCTGCTGGCATCGGCGATCGCGTTTTAATCATGGAAACTCGGCCACTATCAGCAACAAAGCGCTGGCGTGTGGTTGAGATTCTTGAGAAGGCCAAGTAAGGGGTAAATAAATGATTCAACAAGAGTCACGCTTACGCGTTGCTGATAACACCGGCGCAAAGGAATTACTTTGCATCCGTGTTCTTGGTGGCTCATCACGTCGCTATGCAGGTATCGGCGACATCATTGTTTGCTCGGTTAAAGATGCAATTCCTGGTGGCCAGGTTAAGAAGGGTGAAGTTGTTAAAGCTGTCATCGTTCGTACCGTAAAAGAGAATCGTCGTGCTGATGGTTCATATATTCGTTTTGATGAGAATGCTGCCGTAATTGTTAAAGATGATGGTGAGCCACGCGGAACTCGTATCTTCGGACCAGTTGCCCGTGAACTTCGAGATAAGCGCTTTATGAGAATTATTTCATTAGCTCCGGAGGTGCTATAAAAAATGGCAAACATTCGTAAAGGCGATACTGTGCAAGTAATCGCTGGCAAAGATAAAGGAACAACTGGCACAGTGTTATCAGTTGACCGTGTTAAGTCTCGAATTTTAATTGAGGGTGTTAATCGGGTTAAGCGTCACACCAAAGAGAGCACCTCTGAGCGCGGCGTTAAGGTCGGTGGGATTACCACTGTTGAGTCAGCAATTCATCTTTCTAATGTGATGTTAGTAGATGGTGAAGGCAAGGCAACTCGAATTGGCGCTCGAAAGAATGAAGCAGGCAAGAATGTTCGTATCTCTCGCCGCTCTGGAAAGGATGCCTAATGTCTACTGATTTAGCACCACGTCTTAAGGGACGTTATAAGTCTGAGATTGCACCAGCTCTTAAAGCCAAGTTTGGTTATAAGAATGTGATGCAAATTCCAACACTTACTAAGGTTGTTGTGAACATGGGTGTTGGTGAAGCTGCCCGTGATTCAAAGTTAATTGAGGGTGCAATTCGCGATCTTGCAACTATTACTGGACAACGTCCACAGGTAACTCGTTCTCGTAAATCAATTGCGCAATTTAAATTACGTGAGAATATGCCAATTGGTGCACACGTAACACTTCGCAATGACCGGATGTGGGAGTTCACCGATCGCCTACTTTCAATTGCATTGCCACGTATTCGTGACTTCCGCGGCCTATCTCCTAAGCAATTTGATGGCAAAGGAAATTACACATTTGGTTTAACTGAGCAGGTTGTATTCCCAGAGATCGAGCAAGACAAGATTGATCGCACTCGTGGAATGGATATCACTTTAGTAACCACTGCTAAAACAGACGAAGAGGGAAGAGAGTTGCTACGTGCACTTGGTTTCCCTTTCCGGGAAATGTAAAGGGGCCGACAACAAATGGCAAAGACATCGCTAAAGGTAAGAGCTAGCCGTAAACCTAAATTTAAGGTGCGCGGTTATACAAGATGCCAACGTTGTGGCCGCGTTCATTCGGTCTATCAAAAATTTGGTATTTGCCGTATTTGCTTCCGCGAAATGGCACATGCTGGAGAGTTACCAGGTATCACCAAGGCTTCTTGGTAATACAAAACCCTACTATCAACTACGGAGCAGGTCCGCGTAAATGCGGAAACCATTTCGAGAAAGGCCAGAGGCCAACAGTATGACAATGACAGATCCGATCGCAGACATGCTTGCACGTTTGCGTAATGCCAACTCGGCTTACCATGAGAAGGTTTCAATGCCTTCATCATCGGTTAAAGCTCGAATTGCTGAAATATTAAAACAAGAGGGATATATCGGCGGTTTTTATATTGAGAGCAATCCAACTGGGTTCGGTAAAACCTTAGTTTTAGATCTTAAGTTTGGTTCAAACCGCGAGCGCTCAATTGCAGGACTGCGCCGCGTTTCAAAGCCAGGACTTCGTGTTTACGCAAAATCAACCGCACTTCCTAAAGTTTTAGGTGGTCTTGGTGTTGCAATCATTTCAACATCCTCTGGTTTGCTGACAGATAAGCAAGCCAACAAACAAGGAGTAGGCGGAGAAGTTCTCGCCTACGTATGGTGATCTGATGTCACGTATTGGAAAAATGCCAATCACAATTCCATCTGGAGTTGAGGTAAATGTGGCTGGACAATCTGTTTCAGTTAAAGGTCCAAAGGGAACATTAACTCATGTTCTTGCTGGCCCAATTGCTGCAAAACAAGAGGGTACAACTCTTACTATCACTCGTCCGGATGAGAGCCGTGCAGCTCGTTCCCTGCATGGAATGTCTCGCACCATGATCTAAAACATGATCGAGGGCGTAACAAAGGGATATAGCAAGAAGATAAATATTGTTGGTGTTGGTTACAAAGTTGCGGCAAAGGGTAAAGACCTTGAGTTTGCACTTGGTTACAGCCATCCAATTAACTTCATTGCAGATGAAGGAATCACTTTTAAAATTGATTCCCCAACTGAGATCACCGTTGTTGGTATTAATAAACAATTAGTTGGTGAGACTGCAGCGAAAATTCAGAAATTACGGAAGGTTGATCCTTATAAAGGTAAGGGTCTGCATCTGGAAGGCGCACATATTCGCCGCAAGCAAGGAAAGACAGGTAAGAAATAATGGCTATCGGTTATAAAGTCGTTAAGGGTTCTGCAACTAAGGCCCGTGCCCGTCGTCATTTCCGTTTGCGCAAGCGCGTATCTGGCACAGCGCAGCGTCCACGTCTAGTTGTCTCTCGCTCTGCTCGTCATTTATTTGTTCAAGTTGTTGATGACACAACCTCAACTACTTTGGCTTATGCATCTACGATGGAGAAAGAGCTACGTACTTTCTCAGGAGATAAGACTGCAAAGGCAAAGCAGGTAGGCGAGTTAATCGCAAAGCGTGCAAAGGAAAAAGGAATTTCTGCCGTGGTCTTTGACCGTGGTGGTAATAAGTTTCATGGCCGAGTTGCAGCTGTTGCAACAAGTGCCCGTGCAAATGGATTGGAGTTCTAATGGCCGGTAATACCACTCCTACCACCGGTACCCGGGAGGAAAGACCAAAGGGCGGTCGCGAAAAACGCGAACGTCGTGATGGTGATTTCCAAAAGGAAAAGTCTCCATACACCGAGCGCGTAGTTTTCATTAACCGTGTTGCCAAAGTTGTAAAGGGTGGACGCCGCTTCTCCTTTACCGCTCTAGTTGTGGTTGGCGATGGCAAAGGAACAGTTGGCATTGGATATGGCAAAGCCAAAGAGGTTCCACAAGCTATTGCTAAAGCAGTAGAAGATGGCAAGAAGAATTTCTTTAAGGTGCCATTATTAAATGGAACTATTCCGCACCCAGTTCAAGGCGAGAAAGCTGCCGGAGTTATTTTGCTTCGCCCAGCATCACCAGGTACTGGTGTAATCGCAGGTGGTCCCGTTCGCGCAGTTCTTGAGTGCGTTGGCATCACTGATGTATTAACAAAATCTTTAGGTTCAGGTAATCCAATCAATATGGTGCACGCAACTGCGGCAGCATTGAAGATGCTTGAGAATCCAACTGCAATTGCAGCTCGTCGTGGTCGCCCACTAGAGGATGTTGCACCTGCAGCATTAACTCGATTAATTGCTGAGCAAGTAAAGGTTGGTGCCTAATGAAAAGATTAAAAGTTACTCAAGTTAGATCAAAGGTTGGCAATCCACCTGATCAACGCAACACACTTCGCTCACTTGGTTTAAAGCGAATCGGTGATGTAGTTGTTAAGGAAGATCGCCCGGAGATTCGTGGCATGGTTTACGCCGTGCGTCACTTAATTGCAGTTGAGGAGGTTGAATAACAATGGTGCTTAAGGTTCATCATTTGCGTCCAGCCCCTGGAGCTAAAAAAGCTAAGACTCGTAAGGGTCGCGGTGAAGCTTCTAAGGGAAAGACCGCAGGTCGTGGTGGTAAAGGAACACGTGCTCGTAACGTAGTTCGTGCCGGATTTGAAGGCGGTCAGTTGCCATTAGTTATGCGCTTGCCAAAACTTCGTGGATTTAAAAACCCAGAAAGAATTGAGTATCAGGCGGTTAACATCTCAACTATTAACTCACTTTACCCAAAGGGTGGCGATGTAACAGTTGATGATTTAGTTAAAAAGGGTGCAGCTCGTAAGGGTTATCCAGTTAAAGTACTTGGTAATGGTGAGATCTCAGTAAAGGTAACTGTGTCAGCTCATGCATTCTCAAGCTCAGCCTCTGAGAAAATCTCAGCAGCTGGTGGCTCTGCAAAAACTCTTTAATTATTAGCTAGAACGAAAGGGGGATATCTTGTTAGCAGCATTTGGTAAGGCGTTTAGAACTCCAGATTTGCGTAAGAAGATTTTCTTCACCCTTTCAATCATGGCGTTGTTTAGATTTGGTTCAGTAGTTCCGACCCCTGGTGTTTCTTATGTGAATGTGCAGGAGTGTTTAAAGACGGCAAATACTGGCGGTCTATTTGGTTTGATCAACCTATTTAGCGGTGGCGCTTTGCTTCACTTAAGCGTTTTCGCATTAGGAATCATGCCTTACATCACCAGCTCAATTATTGTTCAATTATTAACTGTTGTTATTCCTCGCTTTGAAGCATTAAAGCAAGAGGGACAATCTGGCACAGCCAAATTAACTCAATACACCCGTTACTTAACAATTGGTCTTGCAATTCTGCAATCAACTGGCTTAATTGCAGTTGCCAGAATTCAAGGCAGAATCTTTGCTAACTGTTCACTACCAATTATTCCTGACACCTCTTGGCAGCGAATTGTCACCATGATTGCAGTTATGACCGCCGGAACCTCGGTAATTATGTGGTTGGGTGAGTTAATTACTGATCGCGGTGTTGGTAATGGTATGTCTATCTTAATTTTTACCTCTGTTGCCTCAGCTTTTCCTGGTCAACTTTGGTCGATTAAATTACAAAAGGGCTGGTTTGCATTTGCATTTGTAATGGCAGTGGGAATCTTGGTTGTGGCTGCGGTGGTATTTGTTGAGCAAGCTCAACGCCGTATTCCAGTTCAGTATGCAAAGCGCCAAGTAGGACGTCAGCAATATGGTGGAACTAGTACCTATATTCCAATTAAGGTAAACCAATCTGGTGTTATTCCAGTTATTTTCGCATCCTCTTTGCTTTATATTCCATCATTAGTTGTTAACTTCAGTGGTAGCCAAGCAGGCTGGGCAACTTGGATCTCTAAGAATTTTGTACGGGGTGATCACCCAATTTATGTTGCAACCTATGCATTACTAATTATTTTCTTTACCTACTTCTATGTGGCAATTACCTTCAATCCAGATGAGGTTGCCGAAAATATGAAGAAGTACGGCGGCTTTATTCCTGGCATTAGAGCAGGTAAACCAACTAGTGATTATCTACAATATGTATTATCAAGAATTACCGCCCCGGGTTCTATTTACTTAGCATTTGTGGCGATCATTCCAATTATTGCGTTAATCCTTTTCCAAGCTTCACAAAACTTCCCATTTGGTGGAACTGCAATTTTGATTGTTGTTGGTGTTGGTTTAGATACTGCCAAGCAGATTGAGTCTCAACTACAACAACGATCCTATGAGGGGTTCTTGCGCTAATGCGTTTAATCCTGGTTGGCCCACCAGGTGCTGGTAAAGGAACGCAAGCAGTTCATTTAGCTAAGTACTTTAAAATTCCACACATTTCAACTGGTGATATTTTTCGTGCTAATTTAAAAAATGGCACAAATTTAGGAAAGCAAGCACAAAGTTTTATGGATCGTGGTGAGTTAGTCCCAGATTCAGTAACCAATGAGATGGTTAGAGATCGCCTAGGAAACTCTGATGTTGCAAATGGCTTTTTGCTAGATGGTTTTCCAAGAAATACCAATCAAGCACAAGTTCTTGATCAGATTTTATCTGAAAAGAAAATGCCACTAGATGCGGTATTAGAACTTAAGATTGATAATGCAGAAATTATTAAGAGATTATCTGGCCGCAGAACTTGTCGAGGTTGTGGCGGACCATCTCATGTTGTGTTTGAAAAACCTAAGGTGGCAGGAGTTTGTGATAAATGCCAAGGTGAGCTTTATCAACGCGAAGATGACAAAGAAGAGGTTGTAGCTCGCCGGCTAGAAATCTATGCAGAGCAAACTGAACCAATTATCAATTTTTATAGTGCAAAAGGATTACTAAAAAATATCTCAGCATTAGGGGATGTAAGTGCAATTACCGAAAAAGCTATTGCATCTTTGAAGTAGACCAAATGGCAATTGAATTAAAAAATCTAGAGCAATTAAAATCCATGCGAAAAGCAGGATTAGTAGTAGCCGATACCTTAAAGTTGATTAAAGATTCCGCCCAAGTTGGTATGACCACAATTGAGTTAGATGAGATTGCAGTTGCAAACCTTAAAAAACATAATGCAACTCCATCCTTTCTTGGCTACCACGGCTTTCCAGCAGTTATCTGTGCCTCTGTTAATGAAGAGGTGGTGCATGGCATTCCAAATAAAAGAAAATTAATCTCAGGAGATGTTTTATCAATCGATTTTGGCGCAATTATTGATGGTTGGCATGGTGATGCTGCTATCTCATTTGGTTTAGGTGAGATTGAAGCAGCTGATCAAAAGCTGATGGATGTATGCCAAGAGTCGATGTGGCGAGGAATTGCTGCAGGCCGGGCCGGCGGCAAGCTAACTGATATCTCAGCTGCAATTGAAGGATATATAAATTCACAAGGTAAGTATGGAATTTTGCGCGAGTATGGCGGTCATGGCATTGGTAGTGCGATGCATCAAGAGCCACACATTTTAAATTTTGGTCCAGCTGGAAACGGCCCAGAGTTAGTTGCCGGTATGGCACTTGCAATTGAGCCAATGATTACTAGAGGCAATGAGCGAACTAAAGTTTTAAGTGATGATTGGACAGTTGTTGCCCATGATTCATCAAAGGGTGCTCACTTTGAACACACATATGCAATCGCACCCGATGGAAAGCCGTTTGTATTAACTGCAGTAGATGGTGGGGCCGATCAGCTTGGCAGATTGGGTATTTCAATCTCAGATCTGCTCTGATTTCCCGCATAGATTTTGGTGGGATTTAGCGGATTTTCCTTTTTTACCCACCCCGCCTAAACTAACCCTCCTGCCTCGCAAGGGGTAAACCTAATTTAGAACAGATAAGTAGGTATCGCTTGGCCAAGAAAGACGGTGCTATTGAGATCGAAGGCACTGTTGCTGAAGCACTACCGAACGCAATGTTCCGAGTTGAGTTAACAAATGGGCACAAAGTTTTAGCACATATCAGTGGAAAGATGCGACAGAACTACATTCGTATTTTGCCGGAAGATAAAGTGATTGTAGAACTTAGTCCGTATGACCTCACCAGAGGTCGAATTATTTATCGTTACAAATAAATAATTTTTAAACTGTTGTTGTTAGAAAGGTAATCGTGAAGGTCAAACCTAGCGTGAAAAAGATTTGCGACAAGTGCAAAGTCATTCGTCGTAATGGTCGCGTTATGGTGATCTGCGAAAACCTACGTCATAAACAACGTCAGGGTTAATTTAAAAAACGCGTGATGTAACGTAATTAAGGTAAAACTTAATTATGACCCTCAGTCCGAAAGGCTGAGGCCAGGTAGAAATATCTGGAGGCATTGCGGAGGACCTTTCGGATAAAAGAAACAGGTAAGTAATATGGCACGTCTTGTTGGTGTCGATCTTCCTCGCGAAAAGCGGGTTGAAATCGCACTCACCTATATTTTCGGGATGGGTCTTACCCGTGCGCAGGCAACACTTGCTGCCACCGGTATCTCACCAGATATCCGAGTTAAAGATTTACAAGAGCCAGATTTGGCAAAGCTTCGTGAATTCATTGAAGCAAATTACAAAATTGAGGGTGACCTACGCCGTGAGGTTGCTGGCGATATTCGTCGCAAAGTTGAGATTCAAAGTTATCAAGGATCACGTCACCGCAAGGGATTGCCAGTCCGCGGACAACGTACTCACACCAACGCTCGTACTCGTAAGGGTCCACGTGTTGCAATCGCTGGTAAGAAGAAGGAGACCAAGTAATGGCCGCCGAAAAAACTAAACCAGCTAAGGAAGCTGCTGCAAAAGCTGCTCCTAAGAAAATTAAAGCACGTAAGAAGGATAAGAAAAATGTTGCCTTCGGTCATGCTTACATCAAGAGCACATTTAATAACACCATTGTTTCTATTACCGATCCAGCAGGTGCGGTAATTGCTTGGTCATCATCCGGACAAGTTGGATTTAAAGGTTCTCGTAAATCAACTCCATTCGCAGCGCAAATGGCAGCAGAAGCCGCCGCTCGTAAAGCACAGGAGCATGGTTTAAAGAAGGTAGATGTATTTGTTAAGGGACCTGGTTCAGGCCGGGAAACTGCAATTCGTTCATTACAGGCAGCAGGACTTGAGGTTGGAGCCATCGCAGATGTAACTCCAGCACCACATAACGGTTGCCGTCCACGTAAACCACGTCGAGTATAAGGAAAGGGAGAAAACTATGGCTCGCTATACCGGTGCAGATTGCAAAAGATGCCGTCGCGAAAAAGTAAAGCTCTTCCTTAAGGGCTCTAAGTGCGATGGACCAAAGTGTCCAATTGAGTCACGTCCATATCCACCAGGACAACATGGCCGCGCTCGCTCAAAGGATTCTGAGTACTTACTACAGATGCGTGAGAAGCAAAAGTGTGCACGTATTTACGGAGTACTAGAGAAGCAGTTCCGTGGTTACTACGAAGAGGCAAACCGTCTGCAAGGTAAGACTGGTGAAAATCTTTTGGTACTACTTGAAACTCGGCTAGACAATGTTGTTTTCCGCGCTGGCTTTGCAAAGAGCCGTGACATGGCACGTCAATTAGTGCGCCACGGTCACTTCTTAGTAAATGGCAAGAGCGTAAACATTCCATCATTTAGAACTACACCTATGGATGTAATTGATGTTGTGCCAGCTTCACTGGACACCACACCATTTATCGTCGCAAGTGCAGAGCTTGGTGAGAAGGCCGTTCCAGCATGGATGGAGGTTGTTGGTTCCAAGATGCGAATCTTGATCCACGCCGTTCCAACCCGCCCAATTATTGATACTCAAGTACAAGAGCAACTAATCGTTGAGCTTTACTCCAAGTAATCAAGTACTTAAAGCAGTAAAGATTTAAAGCAGTAAAACTAAATATCGAACCACCAACCGGAAGATCAAATAGAGGGTCTTCCAGAACTTACGGAGGAAAACAGTGCTAATTGCACAACGCCCCATCCTCACTGAGGAAGTAGTAAGCGAGTACCGTTCACGGTTCATTATTGAGCCACTAGAACCAGGTTTCGGTTACACCCTTGGTAATTCAATTCGTCGTACCTTGTTATCTTCAATTCCAGGCGCTGCTGTGACCGGAATTAGAGTAAACAACGCACTACACGAGTTCACATCTTTAGAAGGTGTTAAAGAGGATCTAACTGAGATCGTTTTAAACATCAAAAACCTAGTTTTATCATCCGATAACGATGAGCCATCACTTCTTTACATTCGTAAAAATGGTGAGGGGATTGTTACTGGTGCAGATGTGGCAGCTCCAGCTGGTGTGCAGGTGCACAACCCAGAGCTTCACATTGCGACCTTAAACTCAAAGGCAAAGTTTGAGATTGAGTTAACGGTTGAGCGCGGCCGTGGTTACATCACTGCTATTCAAAACAAGCAAGCAGGCGGGGAGATTGGCCGGATTCCGGTTGATTCAATTTACTCACCAGTGCTTCGTGTTACCTACAAAGTAGAGGCAACACGTGTTGAGCAGAGAACAGACTTCGACCGATTAGTTCTAGATGTTGAGACTAAGCGATCAATGAAACCATCAGATGCAATGGCATCAGCTGGTAAGACATTGGTTGAGCTATTTGGTCTTGCTCGTGAATTAAATGCTAACGCTGAAGGAATTGAGATGGGACCTTCCATTCAAGATGCTGCCCTTGCTGCAGATATGGCGCTGCCAATCGAGGATCTTGATCTAACTGTTCGTTCTTATAACTGCTTAAAGCGCGAAGGCATTCACACAGTTGGTGAATTACTTTCTCGTTCTGAAGCAGATCTAATGGATATTCGTAACTTCGGCTCCAAGTCAATTGATGAGGTTAAGGCGAAATTACAATCTATGGGAATGCAATTAAAAGACAGTCCAGCTGGCTTTGATCCAACTAAGCACGCTAACTACGGAACTAACGTTGATGATGAACTTGTCGACGCAGAAGAGGTCTAGGAGAGATCATGCCAAAGCCAAGTAAAGGCCCACGTTTAGGAAGTGGACCAGCACATGAGAAATTATTGCTGGGCACACTTGCTGCGCAACTTTTCGAAAAAGGAAAGTTAACTACCACCGAGGCAAAAGCAAGACGTCTTCGTCCACTAGCTGAGCGATTAATTACTCATGCTAAAAAAGGTGATCTACCTGCACGTCGTCGCGTAATGGCAAGAATCTCAAGCAAATCTGTTGTGCATACATTGTTCACAGATATTGCAAAGCGATTTGAATCTCGCGATGGTGGTTACACCCGCATTACCAAAATCGGTCCACGCAAAGGTGACAATGCACCAATGGCAGTGATCGAAATGGTTGAGGCTGGTACACCAGTTAAAAAGGTCGCTAAAAAAGCTGCAGCGAAAGCTGAGTAATAACGCGAAATAAAAAAGATTATGACTAAACCCACTCTTAATCCAAAGAGTGGGTTTTCTCGTTTAAGAGTTGATTTAACCTATGACGGAACAAACTTTTCAGGTTGGGCGAAACAACCAAATTTACGTACAGTTCAAGAAGAGATCGAAAAAGCAATAACAACATTTACCCGAGTGCAGGCTGCAACGATTGTTGCCGGCCGTACTGATGCCGGTGTGCATGCAAAACATCAGGTAATACATCTAGATCTACCTGAGAACACCAACATTGAAAATCTAGTTTTTCGATTAAATCAGATTTTAGATAAAGATGTTCGTATTTTAAGCGCCGCTTGGGCTGAGGTAAATTTTCACGCCCGCTTCACACCAATTTCGCGCACATACCAATACAAAATAATTGATGCTGGCAAAGTAACTGCACCTTTAAATAGGTATGACAGCGCCGAGTGGTTTAGGCCATTAGATATTGAGCTTATGAATGCTGGTTCAAAACTCTTACTTGGTGAGCATGATTTCTTTGCTTTTTGTAAGTTTAGAGAAGGTGGTAGCACAGTTAAAAATCTTATGAAATTTGATTGGCACCGTGATGAAAATGGCGTAGTAATTGGTGAAGTTAAGGCCGATTCTTTTCGTTACAACATGGTTAGAAATTTAGTAGGTGCAGCAGTCTGTGTTGGTGAAGGTAGATTTAAACCAGAGTGGATGCTTAAAACTTTGCAAGATAAGGTGAGAATTTCAGACAGTTATGTTTTTCCAGCCAAAGGTTTGACTTTAATTAGTATTGAATACCCACCAGCTGATCAATATTTGAGTAATTATGAGAAATACCTGCAATCTGAAGATTTGACCATCGAAGAGGTGGATTTCTAAGCGGGGGAAGATTGCGGTTTTGACCCAAAGCCAGCGGAAAGGTAATCTTGCCCCTCTGGAAATGACCCACTTGGGACAATCCTTAAATAAGAAAGCGAGATGCTTGTGCGCACATTTACACCAAAAGCTGGTGAGATTACCCGTAGTTGGTATCTCATTGATGCTCAAGATGTAGTGCTTGGCCGTCTTGCCACACACGCTGCACACTTACTTTACGGAAAACATAAAACTACATTTGCTCCTCATATGGATATGGGAGATTTCGTAGTAATTATTAATGCTGAGAAGGTTGTTTTAACTGGTTCAAAAGGTACACAAAAATTTGCTTACCAACACTCTGGTTATCCAGGTGGCATGACTGCAACTGTTTACTCAGATATGTTTGAAAAGTTTCCAACTCGCGCAGTTGAAAAAGCAATCAAAGGAATGTTGCCAAAGAACTCTGTTGGCCGAGCAGCTTTAACTAAATTAAAAGTTTATGCAGGCAGTGAGCATCCACATGCAGCGCAAAACCCAAAGCTTTTTGTTTTCAACCAAGTTTCTCAGATTGTAAAGAAGTAATAGGAGAGCAATGACTAACGAGATTTTAGAAGTAGGCGACGAGGAAACCCCAACCTCATACAGTTCTAGCACGCCAGCAGCAGCTACTAATCGCAAGGCAATCACCGCTCCTGGTGGTGGCGTTGGCCGTCGTAAAGAGGCAGTTGCAAGAGTTCGCTTAGTTCCAGGAACTGGTCGCTGGGTTGTTAATGGCAAGCCACTTGAAGTTTATTTTCCAAACAAGGTTCACCAACAATCAGTTTCTGATCCATTCCGCACAGTTGGTGCTGAAGGAACATATGATGTTTTTGCTCGTATTAATGGCGGCGGTATCTCTGGCCAAGCTGGTGCACTTCGTTTAGGTGTAGCACGCGCACTTAATGAAATTGATAGTGATGCAAACCGACCAACACTTAAGAAGGCTGGCTTCTTATCACGGGATGCACGTGTAATTGAACGCAAGAAGTACGGCCTAAAGAAGGCTCGTAAGCGTTCTCAATACAGCAAGCGTTAATTTAACTTCGCTCAAATCTAATATGGCCCTCTTCGGCACCGATGGTGTACGAGGCGTTGCTAACGTTGATCTAACCGCTGAACTTGCAGTTGATTTAGCAATTGCCGCCGCTCATGTTTTAGGTGAGATCGGAGCCTTTGCCGGACATCGCCCAAAAGCAATTGTTGGTCAAGACTCCCGTGCATCTGGTGATTTTTTAGAAGCTGCTGTTGTTGCCGGTCTTACTAGCGCCGGTGTTGATGTTTATCGCGTTGGTGTTTTACCAACTCCAGCTGTGGCATTTTTAGTAAAGGAAAGTGGTGCTGATCTTGGCGTAATGATTAGTGCATCTCATAATCCAATGCCTGATAACGGAATTAAGTTTTTTGCTAAAGGTGGAGATAAATTAGCTGATCAGGTTGAAGCCCAAATTGAAGCAAGACTAGGTGAGCCTTGGGATAGGCCAACTGGTTTAAATGTTGGCCGAATAATCTTTGATGAGGCGGCAAAGGAAAGATATATAACCCACCTGCTTTCAACTATCGATACAAAATTAACTGGGCTTAAGGTGATTGTTGATTGCGCAAATGGCGCCGCATCAACTGTTGCACCAAGTCTTTATGAAAGAGCTGGTGCCACAGTCACCGCCATCTCTGCTACCCCAACTGGCTGGAATATCAATGAAAATTGTGGCTCAACCCATCTAGATAATTTAATCAGTGAGGTTAAAAAAGCTGGTGCAGATGTTGGTATCGCCCATGATGGTGATGCAGATAGATGCTTATTAGTGGCAAAAAATGGTGAAGTAATCGATGGTGATTACATATTAAATATCTTAGCTACCGCTTATTTAGCCGATGGTAAGTTAAATAAAAAGGCGGTGGTTGGAACGGTAATGAGCAATTTAGGTTTTATTAAATCTATGGAGTCTCTCGGCGTTAAATTTGAAAAAACCGCTGTTGGCGATCGTTATGTATTAGAAAAAATGTTAGAAAATGATTACACCCTAGGGGGTGAGCAATCAGGGCATGTAATCATGCGCCAATTCTCAAATACTGGTGATGGCTTACTTACTGCGCTGCAAGTTATGCAGGTAGTAGCAAAATCTAAGAAATCTTTATTTGAACTTGCTTCAACTATGAAAAAGTATCCACAAATTTTGATTAATGTTAAAGATGTTGCAAAAGAAAAGCTTGAATCCTCAGTGAAAATTAAGGATGCAATCCTAGAATCAGAGAAGCAATTAGCAGGTGTGGGCAGAGTATTACTACGTGCCTCTGGGACAGAATCACTGGTACGGGTGATGGTGGAAGCAAATGATTTGGAATTGGCTCAAAAGATCGCAGATTCATTAGTACAACTAGTAAGATTAGAACTTAAGCAATAAAGGGAGTTTAAATGTGCGGCATTGTTGGCTACACCGGTAAAAACTCCGCACTCACCCCAGTAATTGATGGTTTGCGCCGACTTGAGTATCGCGGCTATGACTCAGCTGGAATTGCACTACCTACGGAAATTGGTAAACCTTTATTTATTGAAAAACGTGCTGGTAAGTTAAAAAATCTAGAGGATGCGTTGGCAAAAACTCCTAACTCAACTAGCGGAATTGGCCACACTAGATGGGCAACCCATGGTGGTCCAACTGATACCAATGCTCATCCTCATTTAGATAATGAAGGAAAGTTAGCGCTAATCCATAATGGAATTATTGAAAATTATGTAGAGCTTCGGGCAGAGTTAGAAAAGCGTGGTCATAAATTTAAATCTGAGACTGATACCGAATCAGTGGTTCATTTATTAAGTGATGCTAGAAAAGAAAATAATCAAGATCTGGCTGCAGCAATGCGCCAAGTTTGTAAACAATTAAAAGGCTCTTTTACCTTACTTGCAATTCACTCTGATAATCCATCACATATTGTTGGTGCTCGTCGTAATTCACCATTAGTTGTAGGTGTTGGAACTGGTGAAAACTTCCTAGCATCAGATGTTGCTGCCTTTATTGCCCACACAAAGATTGCTCTTGAATTAGGTCAAGATCAGGTAGTTGAAATAACTCCAACCTCAGTAGTAGTAACAGATTTAAATGGCCAAGTAGTCAAAGCAAAGGAGTATGAAATCTCCTGGGATGCAAGTGCTGCTGAACGAGGTGGATTTGCTCACTTCATGCTTAAAGAAATTTATGAACAACCAAAGGCAATCTCTGACACATTAATTGGCAGATTAGCCGGACTTGATTTGAAAATAAAGTTTAAGAAGTTTGAAAAGATTGTAATTATTGCTTGTGGTACTGCATATAACGCAGGATTAGTTGGTAAGTATGCGATTGAAAAATGGGGACAGATTCCAGTAGATGTTGAGTTAGCTTCGGAGTATCGATACCGAGAGCCATCACTTAATAAAAAAACCTTAGTAATTCCTATCTCCCAATCAGGTGAGACTATGGATACCTTGATGGCACTTCGTTATGCAAAATCAAAGGGTGCAACAATTCTTTCAGTTTGTAACACAAATGGATCAACTATTGGGCGAGAATCAGATGCAGTTCTTTATACCCATGCCGGTCCTGAGATCGCAGTTGCCTCAACTAAAGCTTTTGCTACTCAATTAATTGCCATGTATTTAATTGGTCTTGAGATCGCCAGACAGCTTAAACATTTAAACAGTAAAGAGATTTCTGAAATAACTGAGCAACTTACCCAATTACCCGCCAAAGTTGAGCAGGTGTTAGAGACGGTTGAGCCACTTAGAGAGTTGACGAGAAAGTTTAAAACGGCTGAATCAGTTTTATTCTTAGGCCGTCATGTTGGCTATCCAACTGCATTAGAAGGAGCATTAAAGTTAAAAGAGCTGGCATATATGCATGCCGAAGGTTTTGCCGGTGGTGAGTTAAAGCATGGTCCGATTGCATTAATTGATAAGGGAACACCAGTGGTTGCAATTATGCCAAGTCAAGGTTCAGTACTTGCCGAGAAGATGGCAAGTAATATTCAAGAGGTTAAAGCAAGAGGTGCGGTAGTAATTGCAATTAGTGAGTTTGAATTTGCCGGTGCAGATCATTTAATTCGGATTCCACAAGTAGATCAATTAATACAACCAGTTTTATCTGTTGTGCCACTTCAGGTTATTGCTTATGAAATGGCAGTCGCACGGGGAAATGATGTTGATCAGCCAAGAAACTTGGCTAAATCTGTCACAGTTGAGTAAGTAAATGCCAGAAAAAAGAAGAGAGCAGAAAAACTCTGCACTTAAACTTACCGCCTTATTTTTAGTTATCTATGCAGTTATCACTCAACAAGTCTTAGCTAATACTTGGATTAGGCGAGTTGATGAGTGGATTTATGACCGGAGTTTTTTACTTGTAACACCTGGTAAAACTCCAACCTTAGTTATGTTAGTTGATGATTTAGGACTACGAAGTGTTACCGCAATAATTCTGCTTCTTACCTCCATTTTGATTGGACGTAGATTTAAATCATGGCGACCTTTTAATCTTTCGCTACTATCTTTAGTTCTTTTAAACTTTACAGTTGGTTTATCAAAATTACTATTTGGCAGAACAAAACCACACTCTGGCTTTGACTTAGTTTTTACCGATAGCGGTCTTTCCTATCCAAGTGGACATGCTGCAAATGCCATTCTTACCTGGGGCATCTTTGCTTACTTAATTTTTCGTTACTCCCATAAAGAACCATTTGAAGGTATGAGACTCACCTGGTTTGTCTCGATAATTACCTCAGGGGTTTGTCTTGCTTCGTTATATCGAAATACCCATTGGTTCTCAGATCTGTTAGGTGGTTTATTTATTGGCGCAGCACTTTTAGTATTAATAATTGCAATCGATCGGTCAATTACCTCAGATCGTCAACCTTCATAAATCAAAGGTAGGCTATAGATTATGAGTCGCGCTAGCGCTGAGATAAATCTTTCGGCCATTGCTGACAATCTAAAATTAATTAAAGGCAAAACAAATGCGCAAGTATTAGCAGTTGTTAAGGCAGATGCATATGGTCATGGACTAATTCAAGTTGGTAAAGCAGCCGAATCTGCCGGGGCTAATTGGTTAGGAACAGCTCTACTGGAAGAGGGAATTGCACTTCGAAACAGCGGAATTAAAGTACCGATTATTTCCTGGCTAACACCACTGGGTGAGGATTTTAAAACTGCGATTAATTTAGATATTGATCTATCTATCTCATCAATTGAATTATTAATAGAGGTCATAGCTGCTGGAAAAGTAGTTAAAAAGATTCCAAGAGTTCATATTGAAGTTGATACTGGCATGAGTCGAGGTGGAGTCGGTGATGATTGGCAGTTATTCCTTACCGAATTAAGTAAAACTGTTAAGGCTAATGAGATAAATATTATTGGTATTTGGTCTCACTTTGCCAGAGCAGATGAACCAGGGCAGGCTATGAATCCGGAGCAATTAAATACATTTGAAGATCGGATTAAAAGCGCCAGTGATGTTGGTATAAAACCAGAGTTTATTCATATTGCAAACTCTGCTGCCGCTTTAACAAATAATGGCGCACACAAAAATATTATTCGTTGGGGAATTGGCTTATATGGTTTAAGCCCTGATATAAATAATTTGGGTGATTCTAAATCACTTAAATTAAAGCCAGCAATGAGATTAAAGGCAAAGTTACATTTAGTTAAAGCTGTTAAGGCTGGCGTGAGTGTTGGTTATGGTGGCACTGCTATTACAAAAAGTGACACAAAACTTGGCGTAGTAACTCTTGGTTACGCAGATGGAGTTCCCCGAAATGCAAATAATCTAGCGGGCGTATTTGTTGATGGAAAACGCGCACCATTAATTGGCCGGGTTTCAATGGATCAATTTGTAGTTGATTTAGGAATTAATTCATCAGCAAAAACTGGGGATGAGGTGATTGTTTTTGGTGATGGCAGCAGTGGTGAGTACACAGCAGATGAATGGGCAAAGGCATCTGGCACGATAAATTACGAGATAGTTACCCGAATCGGCTCACGTGTGCCTAGAATCTATCCTCGTGAGTAACGCAAATCTGCTTTCAGTTAAGTCACTATCAGTTTCATTTGGTGGTTTAAAAGCGTTATCAAATGTAAATCTTGAACTACATGCCAATGAGGTTGTGGGATTAATCGGACCGAACGGTGCTGGTAAAACAACTTTATTTAACGCGTTATCTGGTTTAGCAGATGTTGAATCTGGTTCACTTGAAATTAATGGTAAATCCCATAAATGGCCAAAGCCTTATCAATTAATAGATCTTGGTATCTCTCGCACGCTACAAGGAGTTGGCTTATTTCCTGAGCTAACTGTTTTAGAGAATGTAATGATCGGTGATAATAAAAGTGCTAAAAGTGGTTTGATCTCATCCGCACTGGGCTTAAGTGGCAAAGATGAGGCGAAGTTAAAACAACGCGCAATGACCGCACTTGAGCGGGTATATGCCTCAGGTATTGCAGATCGCCGGGCAGACTCCTTGCCCTACCCAGTTACAAAACGAGTAGCAATTGCGCGGGCATTGGTGAGTGAGCCAAAAATTTTATTATTAGATGAACCAGCAGGTGGCTTAGGTGCTCAAGATATTGAGTGGATGAACTCACTAATTCATAATCTTGCTGCCCAATGTTCAGTGATATTAGTTGAGCACCATATGGATGTTGTGATGAGTGTTTGTGACCGCCTATATGTACTTAACTTTGGTGAGGTAATTGCATCCGGTGATGTTGAAACTGTTCGCCGTGATCCATCAGTTGTTGCAGCATATTTGGGGGTGAACAATTGAGTCTGGTAGTTGAGAACTTAACAATTGATCACGGTGCGATTAGAGCAATAAGTAATGTCTCATTCACCGTTCCACAAGGAGAATTGGCCGCAATCATCGGCGCAAATGGTGCCGGAAAAACTACATTACTTAGAACATTATCTGGGCTTAAGGAAAGTAAATCAGGAAGTGCTACCTGGAATGGTAAATCAATTTTAGGTAAGCGAGCAGAGGATTTAGCTCGCTCTGGAATCATGCATGTTTCTGATGGTAAATCTGTGATTGCTGAATTAACTGTTAAAGAGAATTTAGCGTTGGCTGGATTATGGCGAAAAGATAAGAAAGATGTTGCTAAAGCAACAGGTGAGGTAGTTGAGCTATTTCCAATTCTTGGCCAGAGAATGTCGCAAGCTGCTGGTTCATTATCAGGAGGTGAGCGGCAGATGCTAGCAATTGGTAGAGCATTAATTGCTCGGCCAAAATTATTACTTTTAGATGAACCATCTTTAGGGTTAGCACCTTTAATTATTGAGCAGATATTTCAAACAATTAAATCATTGGTTAAGAAGATGGATTTAACTGTTTTATTAGTTGAGCAAAATGCTATGGGTGCGTTAAAGATTGCTGACGAAGGAATAGTTTTAAATTTAGGCTCAGTAGTTGCGGTAGATTCTGCGCAAACTCTTTTAAATGATCCAGCAGTGCGCGCTGCATATTTGGGGTTTTAAATGTTGAAATTTATAACTGCAATTCTTACATCCCTTGCAACTGGCTCAATTTACGCATTAATGTCCACCTCCCTGGTTTTGGTTTGGCGTTCAACTCGGGTAATTAACTTTGCTCAAGCAGGCCAAGCGGTATTAACAACTTATATTGGCTATGAAGTAATTGTTAGATCTGGCTCATATTGGATTGGATTAATTGCAGCAATCATTTCTGGCGCAGTAATTGGGGCAGTAATCGACAGATTCTTTATGCGCCCAATATTTAAACGAGTTACAACCGGTCCGATCGTAATGATTGCACCAGTAGTTGCAACCTTAGGATTACTTGGCATCGTTCAAGCAATAATTGGATTTAAGTGGGGACTGAGTTACCAAACAATTGCCGCCCCTGTTTCAACTGATGGTTATCGAGTTTTTGGCTCAGTTATTGCATTTAGCCCCTTTAATTTAATGGTGTTAGTTTCAGTAACCATCACAATGATCTTGTTAACAATACTTTTCCAAAAAACAAATATTGGTTTAGCGCTAAGAGCCTCAGCACACTCACCTGAAATAGCTAAGTTATCTGGAATTAAAGTCGATGGCGTTAGAACATTAGGTTGGGCATTAGCTGGTGCAGCCGGCGGCTTGGCTGGAATGTTATTTGTACCGAGTGCTTATTTATATCCAAACGCGATGGATGTGCTTTTAGTCTTTGGATTTATTGCTGCTGTAATTGGAGGATTAGATAGTTTATTTGGCGCAGTTGCTGGTGCAATGATTTTAGGTTTTGCAATTAACTTTGCAACTGCCTATATAAGCTCTAAGTTAGTTTTTCCTATGGCATTTATTATCTTAATTTTAGTTCTACTGATTAAACCAGGTGGAATATTCTCCGCACAAAAAGGTAGGAAAGATTAATGTTAAAACTAACTGCCTCAAAAAAACGGTTATTATTTTTTATATTACTTGGTTGGGTATTACTTTTAGTCGGCGATCGAGTTGGCGAGCTACGCCAATACCAAGGCTCTTTTGTTGCTATGTATTCACTGGCAATTGCTTCTATCATTTTACTAACCGGTTACTCCGGCCAATTATCTTTAGGTCATAGTGCATTAATGGCAGTTGGTGCTTATACCGGTGCATTATCAATTAATAGCGCACATTTAAATCCAGTACTTGCCTTAGTCCTAGCAACATTAGTTGCTGGTTTGTTTGGATTAATTCTAGGTTTTGCAGTAGCGCGATTGACAGGTCCTTATTTAGCCGGCACCACACTTGCATTAGCGGTATCACTGCCAACACTTGCAAATCAATTTCCAATTTTAGGCGGTGAGCAAGGTGTGGTATTTGATGTTGGTGCACCACCTGCCAGATTTGGTGAAAGTTTTTCTCAATACAAATGGTTTTTCTGGATTACATGCCTTGCGGCATTAATTATGATTTGGATGATTTCTAACTTACTTAGCTCTCGATATGGCCGAACCTTTAGATCAATTAGAGACAACCAAACCGCTGCCTCACTCGCTGGGTTAAATGCCGGCCGCCTAAAGGTGGTTGCTTTCGCAGTCAGTGCTGGGGTCGCCGGATTGGCTGGTGGGCTGCTGGTAATGCTCATAAGTGGGGTTTCACCCTCAGCTTTCCCGCTCAGCCTCTCATTTTCTCTGCTTACAGGCGCGGTAGTTACTGGCGTGTATAGCCTAAAAGGTGTGATGCTAGGGGGGTTGGTTTTGGTGGCTATCCCTGAAAT
>JBAWYI010000003.1:0-56468 GCA_037143635.1 Actinomycetes bacterium | reverse complement strand
TATGTATCTGCACAAAATGAGTTAAAAATGAAAACTAAACAAGCAGATCTAGCAATGAAACATCTTCAAATTGCGCAAGCCTCGGTTAATAGTGGAAAGCGAGCAATCGGAAAGTTAGCCGCCAATGCTTATGTATCAGGTGGTGGATTTACAAACTTAGATTCATTGCTTAAGGCAGATGGCCCACAAGATTTAGCGGACAGATTAAATGCATTAGATGCGGTTGGACAAAATAATTCAACTGCGTTAGATCGTTTTAAGTCAGCAGAGGTTGTTGCATCATCTGCGCAAAAGGCAGCTGATGTTGCAAAACAAGCACAAGCTACCGCCACAATTAAAGTTGCCGCTGCAAAAAAAGCAGCAGAGGCAGCAGAGGCGATGCAGCAAGAAGAGGTTGATAAATTACAAGCAGTTCAAGATAAATTAGCAAAAGAGTTAGCAGTTGCTCAGAAAACTCGGGTAACACTTGAACAACAACGCCAACTTGCATTATTGGAAGAGGCAAATGCAAGTCGAGCTGCGTTAACACCTGATCAATCAAAGATTTGGCCAGATATTGGCTTCACCGGTAGAAGTAGTACTAGATCAACGGAAGCAATGCGAGCAGCTGCAGTTGAGTATGCATCAAAACAGGTTTTAGCTAAGAAGCGATATGTCTGGGGAAGTGAAGGACCAACCACATTTGATTGCTCTGGTTTGGTCTTTGCTTCATATCGATCTGCAGGTCTGGGCTTTCCAAATTGGGATCGACTTAACTCCTCACTTTATTGGGTAGCAACAAAACGCGTTTCATTAAGTGAACTAGTGCCAGGTGACCTTTTGTTTTACTCATACAAGGGAACGGTTAGCACAATTCACCACATAACTATTTATGCCGGAGATGGCATGATGTGGGAAGCGAACTCAAAAGACAAAGGTTTGCTCTATTCAAGCATCTACAGCGTTAAGGGTTTAATGCCATACGGGGGTCGGGTCTAATCTTCTCGGTATGAGTACCGCAGGCACACCTTCACTTTGGGAAATTCGCAAAGCCGTTAAACCTTGGATTGCTGATTCTTCACAAACAATTTTATTTGGTTGCTCTGGTGGTGCTGATTCAATGGCGCTTGCACTTGCACTTTTCTTAGAAGCAAATCAAACTAAAGTTATTCCAGTAGTTGTTGACCATGGATTACAGGATGGGTCGGCGCAAATTACTTCACAAACTATTTCTAAGCTTAAAGAGATTGGTTATACCCAAGTTGAAACAGCGGTTGCACAAGTAAAAATTACTGATGGGTTAGAAGCCTCTGCTCGCCGGGCTCGTTACCAAATCTTTAATCAATTTATTGATACTTACAGGCCAAAGTATTTTTTACTCGCCCATACATTAAATGATCAGGCTGAAACTGTTTTATTAGGTTTAGCAAGAGGATCTGGCGCAAGATCTCTATCAGGCATGGCGGTAGAAAATAATATTTATGTGCGGCCACTTTTAAAGATTTCAAGACAAACAACAGTTGCTGCATGTCATGAAGGTGGTATTGAAATTTGGTCAGATCCACACAATGATGATTTAAGATTTGCAAGAGTAAGAGCTCGTAAGAATGCATTACCTATTTTAGAAGAAAATCTTGGACCGGGTATTACTGAAGCTTTAGTTAGAAGTGCTGACTTGCTACGTGATGACGCCGATGCATTAGATAGTTTTGCCCTCGAATATTTTGCTCAGACAGATCCATTGAATTTATCTGTTAATGAGTTAGAGCGATTACCCAGAGCAATTAGAACTCGAGTATTACGGCTTGCTATTTACCAAGCTGGAGCGCCTGCCGGCAGCCTTTCAGCCGAACATATCAACGGTGCTGAGGCATTAATCTCTGATTGGCACGGGCAAAAAGAGCTATCGCTCCCTGGGGATGTGAAGCTTTTAAGAAATTCAGGCAGAATCACCCTCTCAACCAAATAAATAAGGAGCACCGTGGATCTATCAGCCCTTGGTAATGACATTGAAAGAGTTGTTGTTAGTGAGGAGCAGATTCAAACTCGCTTAAAAGAGTTAGCTGCTCAAGTAAATAAAGATTACGAAGGAAGAGATTTAATTTTAGTTGGTGTATTAAAAGGTGCGATTATGGCAATGGCAGATTTTTCTCGCCACTTGCAACGCCATGTTGATATGGATTGGATGGCAGTTTCATCCTATGGCGCTGGTACTAAATCAAGCGGTGTAGTTAGAATCTTAAAAGATTTAGATAGTGATATTTTAGGTAGGGAAGTTTTAATTGTTGAAGATATTTTAGACACCGGTTTAACACTTTCATGGCTAACTGAGAATTTACTTTCTCGTGGAGCTAAATCTGTTTCAGTTTTAACTGTTCTTAGAAAGCCAGATGCAGCAACAGTTAAGGTTGAAGCTAAGTATGTGGGTTTTGATATTCCAAGCGAGTTCGTGGTTGGTTATGGCTTAGATTTCAATCAGAAGTATCGAAATCTGCCATTTATTGGCGTTCTAGCCAAACACCTTTATTCTTAAGCCCCCATACCGGCTTTAAGAAAGAGATGTAATTAGGTGGCGCCAAAGAAGAAGATCAAGATTCCTAAATTAAAGGGATTAAGTGGCAAGAAAAAACCTGCCAAGCCATCACCTGCATTAGCTAAACGAATTTTGCGTGGGCCTTTATTTTGGATCGTTGCCGCCCTTGTTGCAGTAAGCATCTTTGGTCAAATCTCTACAACCGGAAAAGAATTTACAAAGGTTGATACTTCAGTAATTTTAAATGAAATTTCACAAGATCATGTTAAATCAGCAATTGTTATTGATCGCGATCAAAAGGTTAGAGTGGTATTAAAAGATGGCGAACTAGTCGATGGTGCATCCAGACTTGAAGCATCTTATGTAACTGGGCAAGAACAATTAATAGTTGAGCTATTAACAAGTAATCCACCATCTACTAATTGGAATGTAGAAGTACCTTCACAATCATTCTTTGTTTCATTGTTATTAAGTATTTTGCCAATCTTTTTAATTATTTTCCTACTCATGTTATTTATGGGTGGCGGTCAAGGTGGTCGGGTACTTTCATTTGGTCGCTCACGGGCTAAGTTACAAAACAAGGAAACTCCAACAAATACATTTGCTGATGTAGCAGGCGCTGATGAAGCGGTTGCAGAATTACGCGAGATTAAAGATTTCCTAGCTAGCCCTGATAAGTACAAAGCAATTGGCGCGAAAATTCCAAAGGGTGTTTTACTTTACGGCCCACCTGGAACTGGTAAAACATTACTTGCTAGAGCAGTTGCTGGCGAAGCAAAGGTTCCGTTCTACTCTATCTCTGGATCTGAATTTGTTGAGATGTTTGTTGGTGTCGGTGCATCTCGTGTGCGTGATTTGTTCGCTCAAGCAAAACAAAATGCACCAGCAATAGTTTTTGTTGATGAAATTGATGCAGTTGGTCGACAACGCGGTGCAGGTCTTGGTGGTGGAAATGATGAACGTGAGCAAACACTTAATCAATTATTAGTTGAGATGGATGGTTTTGAAGCAAACGGCCAAGTTATTTTAATTGCTGCAACCAACCGACCAGATGTATTGGATCCAGCACTACTTCGTCCAGGCAGATTTGATCGCCAGATATCTGTTGACAGGCCTGACTTAAAAGGACGAGCTGCAATTCTTGCAGTTCACGCTAAAAATAAACCTGTTGCAAAAGATGTTGATTTACCTTCTTATGCAAAGCGAACCCCAGGCTTTACTGGTGCAGATCTAGCAAATGTTTTAAATGAAGCAGCCCTTCTTGCAGCAAGAGAAGAGCGCAAAGCAATTCGTAACTCTGATTTAGATGAAGCGATCGATCGAGTTATGGCAGGACCACAAAAAGTTTCTCGCTTAATGACTGAAGAAGAGCGAAGAATTACCGCTTACCATGAAGGCGGACATGCATTAGTTGCACACGCACTTCCTCATACCGATCCAGTACACAAAGTTACAATCATGCCAAGAGGTAGAGCGCTTGGTTACACAATGGTGTTGCCAGATGAAGATCGTTATGCAGTTACAAGAAATCAAATGCTTGACCAACTTGCATACACAATGGGTGGCAGAGCTGCTGAAGAGTTAATTTTTCATGATCCAACAACTGGTGCTTCAAATGATATTGAGAAGGCAACAAACCTTGCCCGAGCAATGGTTACTCAATATGGAATGACGCAACGTCTTGGTGCGATCAAACTTGGAATCTCAGACTCACAACCATTCTTAGGACGAGATTATGGACATCAAAGAGATTACTCTGAAAATGTTGCCGCAATTGTGGATAGTGAGATCAGAGAGATGATTGAGAATGCACATCAAGAAGCGTTTGATGTTTTGGTTGCAAATCGTGAAACATTAGATCGTTTAGTAGAAGAACTACTTGAGAATGAAACTTTAAACAAAGAAGAGATTGCTGTTATTTTTAAGAAGGTTAAGAAGGTTAAACCTCGAGCTGCATGGACTGGTTCACAAAACCGAACTCCTTCAAATCAACCACCAGTTGCTTTAAAACCAGCAAAAATTAAGGTTGTTGAAGAGGAAAAGATAGTTAAGAAAGCATCAGTTAAAAAAAGCGATAAAGATGCTAGTAAAGATGTAAATGAGTGAGGTTAACTCCGTATCAATGGGACCCCATGATGGTGGTGCTAAAAAGGAGTTTGACCAAGCACGGGCAGAAAAAGCGGTAACTGAATTACTTCATGCTTTAGGTGAAGACCCAAGTAGAGATGGTTTAAAAGATACGCCAAAGCGCGTAGCAAAAGCATTTGCTGAAAACTTTGCTGGACTTTGGCAAAAACCAGAAGATGTCCTAACAACTACTTTTGATATTGGTCATAAAGAGTTAGTAATTGTTAGAGAGATTGAAGTTTTTTCTCACTGCGAACATCACCTAACTCCATTTCATGGCGTAGCTCATATTGGTTATATTCCAGGCGAGAGCGGAAGAATTACCGGTATATCTAAACTTGCAAGACTTGTTGATCTCTATGCACGGCGCCCTCAAGTACAAGAGCGGCTTACATCACAAATAGCCGATGCGTTAGTAGAAATTTTGCAGCCAGGTGGAGTGATTGTAATTATTGATTGCGAGCACTTATGTATGTCGATGCGTGGAGTTAGAAAATCACAGGCCCGCACAACTACTAGTGCAGTTCGTGGTCAATTGTTAAATCCAGCAACAAGGGCTGAAGCAATTTCGTTAATAAACCAAAGTAGGTAGTGAAAATGGCTGAAACCCTTGTAATGGGAATATTGAATATTACTCCTGACTCATTTTCAGATGGTGGTAAGTATTTATCTAAATCAGATGCAATAACTCAAGGCCGAAGATTAATTGCTGAGGGTGCTGACATTATTGATGTTGGTGGTGAATCAACTAGGCCAGGTGCTGAGCGTATTAGTGAAGAAGATGAATTGGCTCGGGTTATCCCAGTGATTACTGAATTGGTAAAAGATGGCGCAATAATTAGTGTTGATACGATGAGATCAGAGGTTGCTAAACAAGGAATTAAAGCCGGAGCCACATATATAAATGATGTTAGCGGTGGTTTAGCTGATGAAAAAATGGCAAAAGTAATTGCTGCAAACCCGCATATTCAATACATCGTTATGCATTGGCGGGGGCATTCAAAAGAGATGCAAAAACAAGCAGTTTATGAAGATGTAGTTAAAGAGGTTAAAGATGAACTAGATGAAAGAGTTTCTGCGCTTTTAAAAGCTGGCGTATCTACTGAACAAATAATTTTAGATCCAGGTATCGGATTTGCGAAAAATAGTGAACATAATTGGCAGATATTACAAAATATTGAAAGGTTTCAGTTACTTGGCTACCCACTTCTTGTTGGCGTATCCCGTAAAAGATTTTTAGGAGAGTTAATTAATGCACCCGAGCCAGATAATCGCGAAGCGGCCACAATTGCACTAACAACTGAGTTAGCAAGGCTTAAAGTCTGGGGCGTGCGGACACATGCAGTTAAAGCGCATAAAGATGCAATATCTGTTATTGAACGGCTACGTAAATGAGTGATTTAATTAAAATTACAGGAATAGGCGCTAAAGGATTTCACGGTGTATTTCTAAGTGAGCGCAAAAAAGGGCAGAAATTTATAGTCGATCTTGAATTAAGTATTAATTTAACTAATCTTAAAGACGATTTAGGTAAAACCGTTAACTATGCAGAGGCCGCCCAGATCGCCCATGACCACATAACTGGCACACCGGTCTTGTTAATTGAAACTCTTGCTGAAAATATTGCAAAATCTATTCTAAATAAATACAAGAAAGTTAAACAAGTAAAAGTCATTGTTCATAAACCAAAGGCTCCATTAACTCTTAAATTCAAAGATGTTTCAGTTGAAATAATTCGCAATCGATGAAAGCTGTTATTTCACTTGGCTCTAACCTTGAAAATCGCAAATTAAATTTAGATATAGCAATCACCCAGCTCGAATCAATTTTAGATCAATTAGTAGTTTCCCCATTCATAGAAACTAAACCGGTTGGCGGACCTGCACAAGATGATTTTATAAATGCTGTTGTAATTGGTAACTGTGAGCTAACGGCAGAAGAGTTGCTTACAAAGTTGCTTGCAATTGAAGATCAAATGGGAAGAGTAAGAGACATCAAATGGGGGCCAAGAATTATTGATTTAGATTTAATTGTTTACGGGGATCAAGTGATTGATTCTGTATTCCTTAAATTACCTCACCCATTAGCTCAATCAAGAGATTTTGTTTTAACGCCATGGCTTGCAATCGACCCGGAGGGGTTAATACCAGGCGTCGGTCCAATAAAAACTCTTTTGGCATCCATCAATAGCTCGCGTTAAACTCACCTTCTAGCCCGGTACCCGGAAAGGACTGGAGCCATGATTGAAGTAATTAAATCTGTCGATGATTTAGCGCGCCAAAAATGGGATGTATTAGTTCCAACCATGGGCGCTTTACATGTAGGTCATCAATCATTAATTAAAATCGCAAAAACAAAAGGTGAAAAAGTTTTAGTAAGTATTTTTGTTAACCCACTTCAATTTGAAAACAATGACGATCTAGTTAATTATCCAAAAACTTTAGAGCAAGATATTAATATTGCTGAGGCAGCAGGGGCTACAGCAATATTTGTGCCAAATGAACAAACCATCTATCCAGGTAAAATTGAAAAAATATCTGCTGGTGAAATTGGTAATATATTTGAAGGTGCCTCCCGCCCTGAACATTTCACCGGGGTATTAACCGTTGTCAAACGGTTATTTGATTTAGTTAAGCCAAAAGCTGCAGTATTTGGCGAAAAAGATTTCCAACAATTATTTTTAATAAACCAAATGGTAGGCAAACTTAAACTTCCGATTGAAATTATCTCAGTCCCTACAATCAGAGAAAAAAATGGCCTAGCTATCTCATCAAGAAATATTCGATTAGGTAAGAATGGCGAGAAAATTGCTGAGGTAATTTACAGAGCGCTTAGCCAACCAACAATTGAACAAATGAGGAGTGAGATATCAAAAGAGCCAGGTTTTAAATTGGATTACCTTGAAGTAATTGATGAAACAACATTTGAAATGGCTAAGCCTGATACGAAAAATAAGCGTGCAATTATTGCCGGTTGGGTAAATCAGCTTAGGTTGATCGACAATATACCTATGGGTATGCGCCAATGAAATTATTAACTGGATCACCAGGTTGGAGCACATCTGCTGATGTAATTGTGATTGGCTCCGGAGTTGCCGGATTAACTACGGCATTAAATTTAAGATCTAATGGTTTATCTGTTTTATTGGTAACAAAAGCAAGAATTGATGCTGGTTCTACCAAATGGGCACAAGGTGGAATTGCCGCCGCATTAGGACCTGGTGATACACCTGATCAACATAAAAAAGATACATTGGCAGCTGGTGCTGGTTTGTGTGACATAAAAGCGGTTGATGTTTTAGTTTCAGAAGGACCTGAAGCTGTTAGAAAATTAATTGCCCATGGTGCAGTATTTGATAAATCTGAGACTGGTGAGATTGCTTTAACCCGTGAAGGTGGCCATCTTCGTAATCGAATATTGCACGCCGGCGGGGACGCAACTGGTGCAGAGGTTTCCAGAGCTTTACTAGCTGCAGTTAAGAGTGATTCTGGAATTGAAATTATTGAGCATGCATTAGTAATTGATGCATTAAAAAGTTCAAGCGGAAGAGTTTGTGGCGTAACCCTGCATGTAATTGGTGCTGGAAGTAGAGATGGTGTCGGCAGAGCATTAGCCCGCGCAGTTGTAGTTGCCACTGGTGGACTTGGACAGGTTTATTCACAAACTACCAACCCAGCAGTTTCAACTGGAGATGGTGTTGCACTGGCACTTCGAGCTGGCGCAAAGGTTGGTGATGTTGAGTTTGTGCAATTTCATCCAACAGTTTTATGGCGTGATTTAGCAAATAGAGGGCAACAGCCATTAATAAGTGAAGCACTCCGTGGTGAAGGTGCTGTGTTACTTAACCATAAAAATGAACAGTTCATGGTTGGCAAACACCCACAAGCAGATTTAGCACCAAGAGATGTAGTTGCAAAAGAAATATTTAACCAGATGCAATTAAGCGGTCAACCCCATGTATGGCTAGATGCAACAAAAATTAATGATTTTGAAAATAGATTCCCAACAATTTATGCCTCATGTATTGCAAATGGAATTAATCCAACTAAAGAAAAAATTCCAGTAGCACCTGCATCACATTATGCCTCCGGCGGAGTTTTGGTCGATTTAAATGGCCAATCCTCAATTCCTGGACTTTATATCTGCGGTGAATCTGCTTGCACCGGAGCACATGGTGCAAACCGCCTTGCCTCAAACTCACTTCTGGAAGGATTAGTTTTTGGTGCACGAATTGCTGCAACTCTTGCAAAAGAACTGCCACCGCAACAAGAACCGGTTGAAGATAAGAAAACAATGTTGCTGGATCCAAAAATTCTTTTACCTCTTCAAATTTCAATGAGTGAAGGTGCTGGTGTAATGAGATCTGATAGTTCACTTCGAAAAACAATGCAGACTCTGCAAGAGCTTTCTAAATTAACAAGTACTGAACCAAGAATTGAAGCCTGGGAAGCATCTAATCTGCACCTGCTTGCAACTGCAATAGTTAAATCAGCATTAACTAGAACTGAATCTCGTGGCTCACATTGGCGCAGTGATTACCCGCAAAGCTCTGATAAGTGGTTAAGTAGAGTTATTGAAGAAATAGATATTGATGGAAATTGGCAGACTAAAGTGGAGGAGATCTAAGTGAATCAACTTCGCGATAATTTAAAAGCGTTAGGCCTATCTCCTAATCACATATTTCAGCAGGTTAAAGATGCAATTGGTGAGGATTTAGCAGGTGGTCAAGATTTAACTTCAGTTGCAACCATCGCTGACACCCAAGTTATTACCGCAGATTTTACTGCCCGAAGTAATGGAGTTATCAGCGGCTTACATGTTGCAGCTGCAGTTCTTGAGTACTGCGGCATAAATCATTATGAGGTTTTAGTTGATGAAGGTGCAAAGGTTTCAGCTGGGAAAGTTCTAATAACTGCGCAAGGCAATACTCAAAAAATATTATTGGCAGAACGCACCGCCCTTAATTTCTTGTCTCACCTAAGTGGAATCTCAACCCTTACTAATCAATGGGTAAGTGAAATTGCCGGCACAAAATGCCAGATCAGAGATACCCGTAAAACTACGCCAGGGCTTCGGCAATTAGAAAAATTTGCTGTTCGAATGGGTGGAGCAGTTAACCATCGATTGACTCTTTCTCAGGCCGCTTTAATTAAAGATAATCACATTGTTGCAGCCGGCAGTATCAGCGCAGCATTTAATGCAATTAAAAAAATGTTTCCAGGTAAATCAATTGAGATTGAAGTCGACAGTATTGAACAATTAAAGGAGGCAATCACCTTAAAGCCTGATTTAATTTTGCTAGACAACATGAGCCCTGAGCTTTGTAGTGAGGCAGTTGCAGTAACAGCAGGTGCGGTAAAGCTTGAAGCATCAGGTGGTATTACCTTTAATAACGCAAAAGCTTATGCAAACTCTGGTGTTAATTATTTAGCGATCGGCTCTCTTACCCATTCAGCCCCAGCATTAGATATCGGCCTTGACTTTAGAAAGGGAAAATAATGTTACTTGCAATTGATGTTGGTAATACCAACACAGTACTTGGCGTTTTTAATAAGGATAAATTAGAACAATCCTGGCGGGTTAAGACTGACCCAAGAGATACCGCTGATGAGTTGTGGTTGCAGTACGCAGCATTAGTTGATGGCTTTGATATCACCGCAGTTGCGATCTGCTCAACTGTGCCTGCAGTGCTTAGAGAGATTAGAAAATTAATTGATCAGCATTACAGTGATGTTAAGACCACAATTATTGAACCGGGTGTAAAAACCGGTGTGCCATTACTAGTAGATAATCCAAAAGAAATAGGTGCTGATCGAATTGTTAATTCACTTGCGGCATTTACCTTATACGGATCAGATGGACCTTCTATTGTTGTTGATTTTGGAACTTCAACAAACTTAGATGTGGTTTCCCCGAAGGGAGAGTTCCTAGGGGGCGCGTTAGCACCTGGGATTGAGATATCAGTTGAGGCACTTGCTGCCCGAGCTGCCCAACTTAGAAAAGTTGAGTTAGTTAAACCAAAATCTGTGATTGGTAAAAACACAGTTGAGGCGTTGCAATCTGGAACTATTTATGGATTTGCAGGTCAAGTAGATGGCTTGGTTAATCGAATTACAGATGAACTAGCTGATTTATATCCAGATTCTGGTGAGGTTTGTGTAATCGCAACTGGTGGACTTGCCCCACTAGTACTTGGAATTAGCGAAACCATTGAGTTTCATGAACCAGATTTGACTTTAATCGGATTGCGCTTAGTACATGAGCGTAATTAATTCATAACCGCACTAGCCCGCGCTAGGATTTAACTCATCATGGCTGATGAGGATGACCTACCAGAACAACTGCGAATTCGGCGAGAAAAACGAGCCGGGATATTAAGTCGCGGCGGGCAGCCATACCCAGTTTCAGTTCCTAGAACTGCCTCTCTGTTTGAGATTAGAGAGAAACATAAAGAGCTACCAATAGATGTTTCAACTGGAATTATTGAATCAGTCACTGGGCGAGTAATCTTTAAGAGAGATACCGGCAAGCTTTGTTTTGCAAATCTGCGCGAAGGTGATGGAACTGAATTACAAGCGATGTTTTCCCTAGATAAAATTGGTGAAGCGCAACTTGAAATTTGGAAATCAGAGATTGATTTAGGCGACATTGTCTCGGTAACTGGTGAGGTAATAACCTCTAAGCGAGGTGAGTTATCTATATTGGCTAATTCATTTGCGCTCGCTGCTAAAGCACTTCGTCCACTTCCAGTAGAGCACAAGCCACTCTCAGAAGAGAGTCGAGTAAGAATGCGTTATGTAGATTTAATTGTTAGACCAGAGGCAAGAAGTAATGCCAGATTACGCCCGGCAGTTATGCGTTCTTTAAGAAACACATTTAACTCTCGCAATTTCTTAGAGGTTGAAACTCCAATGCTTCAGGTGATGCATGGTGGAGCAGCAGCTAGGCCATTTAAAACCTTTAGCAATGCTTATGAAATGGATTTATTTTTAAGAATTGCTCCCGAACTTTATTTAAAAAGATGTGTAGTTGGCGGTCTTGAAAAAGTTTTTGAAATAAATCGAAATTTCCGGAATGAAGGCGCGGATTCTTCTCACTCACCAGAGTTTGCAATGATTGAAACATATGAGGCGTACGGTGACTGGAATACCATGGCTGAATTAACTAGAACTTTGGTTCAAGATGCTGCAAAGGCGGTTTTTGGTTCACATGTAGTTAAACATCATGATGGTAGAGAGTTAGATCTTGGTGGTAAGTGGAGTGAAGTATCACTATTTGATGCAATTTCAGATGCAATTGGTGAAAAGGTAAATGCTCAAACATCTATGGAAGAATTAAAGAAAATTGCTAGTAAGTTGGGAATTAAATCTGACCCAAAGTGGATTACTGGAAAACTCGCTGAAGTTATTTTTGAACATGTTGCCATAGACAAATTAAAGGGGCCAACATTTGTTAAAGGATTTCCAATTGACACCTCTCCACTAGTCAGAGCGCACCGTGAAATCGCCGGCATTGCAGAAAAATGGGATTTATATGTTGAAGGTTTTGAATTAGCGACCGGATATTCAGAATTAGTTGACCCAGTCATTCAACGAGAGCGATTAGTAGAACAAGCAAAACTTGGTGCATCTGGTGATCTTGAAGCAATGGGATTAGATGAAGATTTCTTGCGAGCAATGGAACATGGCATGCCACCAATGGGTGGAATGGGTATGGGCGTTGATCGATTATTAATGGCACTTACTGGATTAGGAATTAGAGAGACAATTTTATTTCCACTAGTTAAGCCAACTGCAGGAGATGAGTAATGTCTGTAGTTGTAAGGCCTGCTAAAACATCCGATATAAAAAAAGTAAGATCAATTGTTGATTCATTTGCGGCCCAGCGCAGATTACTTTCTAAAGAAACTGTAACTTTGTTTGAAGCTGTGCAGGAGTTCACTGTTGCTGAGGTAGATGGTGAGGTAGTTGGTTGCGGGGCACTGCATGTGCTTTGGGAAGATTTAGCCGAGGTTCGAACTGTTGCCGTTGTGGAATCTATGCATGGAAAAGGAATTGGGCATGCAATTTTAGAAAATATTTTAAATAAAGCTAAGGAGATTGGCGTAAAGAAAGTTTTTTGCTTGACCTTTGAGACTAAATTCTTCGGTTCACACGGATTTACTGAAATACAAGGCACTCCAGTGGAACCAGATGTTTATGCTCAACTCCTTCGCTCATACGATGAAGGAATTGCTGAATTCTTAGATTTAGAAAGTGTTAAACCAAATACCCTTGGGAACACCAGAATGCTTAAGGTTTTGTAGTTAAGATGGTTAAATGAAACTAGGCAGAAAAAGTTCAAAATCTTTTGAAATTAATACGGATTTGTCTGGTATCAAAGAAATAACTAATAAATTTGGCGATGTAAAATATATGAAGGAAGAGCAAGCGCTAGTTCTTCATGAAATTATTAATAAATATGATTTAGTAGATTTACTTGAACTAGGATTTTTCCAAGGTAAGTCATCAATATATATGGGCGCGATTATGAAAGCGCGTGGTAAGGGTCACCTAACCACTATTGATTTAGAGGTAGCTCGAACCAAGAGCCCAAATATTATTCAGTTAATAGAACAAACTGGGTATAAAGATTTAATAACACCAATTTTTGCACATCGCTCTTATACCTGGGAGCTTGCTCAGATGATTAAGAAAAGCCGAAAACCACTATTTGATTTTTGTTACCTTGATGGTGGGCATACATTTGATGTCACAGCACTTGGTGTTTCATTGCTTTCAATATTAATGAAGCCAGGCGGAATATTAATTCTTGATGATTTAAATTGGTCAATAGCTAAATCGCCCCACTGCAAAGAACATCCAGAGCAAGCAGAAATTTATTCTGCCGATGAACAAAGTGCGATGGGAGTAAGAATGGTTTGGGAAGAAGTTCTACCCAAGTTCGGTTTTAAGCAGATTAAAGAGATCAAAGAGTTTTCCTGGGGAGTTGCTCAGAAGCTTTAAAGGAATAGAAAAAAAGAAGGTAATTCTGGGCATAAATGCCCCACTTATAGGGTTATATAGCCATAACAGACCCAATATATGGGCGAGTTATTCACAGCCTAATAAAAGTGCGCAAGGTCGGCTCTTGCCATTAGGCTATTTACATCAGGAAGAAAGGTAAGACAGATGTTTGAGCGCTTTACAGATCGTGCCAGACGCGTTGTTGTATTGGCGCAAGAAGAAGCACGCATGCTCAATCACAATTACATCGGAACTGAACATATTCTTTTAGGTTTAATTCACGAAGGCGAAGGCGTTGCCGCAAAAGGACTTGAATCACTTGGTATTTCATTAGAAGCAGTTCGCTCTCAAGTTGAAGAAATTATTGGTCAAGGCCAACAAGCACCTTCTGGTCATATTCCATTTACACCAAGAGCTAAAAAAGTTTTAGAGTTATCACTGCGCGAGGCATTGCAATTAGGACATAACTACATCGGTACTGAACACATTCTTTTAGGATTAATTCGTGAGGGTGAAGGAGTAGCTGCTCAAGTATTAGTAAAACTTGGTGCAGATCTTTCTCGTGTTCGCCAACAAGTTATTCAATTACTATCTGGCTATCAAGGTAAAGAAGCAGTTGCTGCAGGTGGACCAGCGGAAGGTCAACCTTCAACCTCTTTAGTTTTAGATCAATTTGGCCGCAACTTAACTCAAGCAGCCCGTGAAGGAAAGTTAGATCCAGTAATTGGTCGTGAAAAAGAGATTGAAAGAGTTATGCAGGTTTTATCTCGTAGAACGAAAAACAATCCAGTATTAATTGGTGAGCCAGGAGTTGGAAAGACTGCAGTTGTTGAAGGTTTAGCTCAGGCAATTGTTAAAGGTGATATTCCTGAAACACTTAAAGATAAACAACTTTATTCATTAGATCTTGGCGCACTTGTTGCCGGATCTAGATACCGTGGTGATTTTGAAGAGCGCTTAAAGAAAGTATTAAAAGAGATTAGAACCCGTGGCGATATTATTTTGTTCATCGATGAAATTCACACATTAGTTGGTGCAGGAGCAGCTGAAGGTGCAATTGATGCAGCTTCAATCTTAAAACCAATGCTTGCTCGCGGTGAATTACAGACCATTGGTGCAACTACGCTTGATGAGTACCGCAAACATTTAGAAAAAGATGCAGCCCTTGAGCGACGTTTTCAACCCATCCAAGTTTCAGAGCCAACCGTTGCGCACACAATTGAGATTCTTAAAGGTCTTCGCGATCGATATGAAAGCCACCATAAGGTTTCAATCTCAGATGGGGCATTAGTTTCAGCTGCAACACTTGCAGATCGTTATGTTTCAGATCGTCACCTGCCAGATAAAGCAATTGATTTAATTGATGAGGCTGGTTCACGTCTTCGTATTCGTCGTATGACTGTTCCGCCTGAAATTCGCGAATTTGATGACAAGATTGCTGCTGCCCGTAAAGAAAAAGAATCAGCAATCGATGGGCAAGATTTTGAAAAGGCAGCCTCCCTTCGCGATAAAGAAAAGAATTTAATAACTGAAAAGGCTGAACGTGAAAAGAATTGGAAGGCTGGCGATCTTGATGTTGTGGCCGAGGTTGATGAAGAGTTAATTGCCGAGGTTCTATCTACTGCAACTGGTATTCCAGTATTTAAGTTAACTGAGGCGGAGACAGCTCGTTTGCTTCGCATGGAAGATGAATTACACAAACGTGTAATTGGTCAAGATCAAGCTATTAAAGCTTTATCCCAAGCAATTCGCAGAACTCGTGCCGGCCTTAAGGATCCAAAGCGTCCGGGTGGATCATTTATTTTTGCTGGACCTTCTGGTGTTGGTAAGACTGAACTTTCAAGAACTCTTGCGCAATTCTTATTTGGCGATTCAGATGCATTGATTCAACTTGATATGTCTGAGTACTCTGAAAAACACACTGCATCTCGTTTGTTTGGTGCCCCTCCTGGTTATGTTGGTTATGACGAGGGTGGCCAATTAACTGAGAAGGTGCGTCGCCGCCCATTCTCTGTTGTGTTATTTGATGAGATTGAAAAAGCTCACCCAGATATCTTTAACTCACTGCTTCAAGTTCTAGAAGATGGTCGTCTAACCGATGCCCAAGGTCGAGTGGTTGATTTCAAGAACACAATCATCATTATGACTACTAACTTAGGTACTCGCGATATTTCTAAAGCATTATCACTTGGCTTTGCAAATGTTGCAGATGCTCAAGGTAGTTATGAGCGCATGAAGGCAAAGGTAGGAGATGAACTTAAGACTCACTTCCGTCCAGAGTTTTTAAACCGTATTGATGACATCGTGGTATTCCACCAGTTAACTGAGGCAGAGATTGTTCAAATCGTTGACTTAATGATTGCTCAACTAGATGAGCGTTTGCGTGCAAAAGATATGGGAATTGAATTAACTTCTGGCGCTAAAGCACTTCTTGCTAAGCGTGGTTATGACCCAGTACTAGGTGCACGTCCACTACGTAGAACTATTCAGCGCGAATTAGAGGATGTTTTATCAGAGAAGATGTTATTTGGTGATCTAAAAGCTGGTGAGATTATTTTGGTAGATGTTTCAGATGAGACACCTGAGGCAACCTTTACCTTTAAGGGAACTGCTAAATCTGCATTGCCAGATACACCTGGTGATTTAGCAGAAGCAACTAATTAATCTTCACCTTACTTATTGCTTGCTCAACTCGACTAGCTTCTAGTATTTCAATTCCAGCAATCTTTAAATCACTTCCAACTGGCACAATTGCACGTTTGAATCCAAGTCGGGCTGCTTCAGCAACTCTTTGAGTAATGCCAGTTACTTTTCTAATCTCACCGGCTAAGCCAACCTCACCAATTGCAACTAAATCCGCTGGTAGTGCTAACCCTTTTGCAGCGGATGCAACCGATAGGGCAACAGCAAGATCAGCTGAAGGTTCAGTAATTTTCATTCCACCAACTGTTGCGACATAAACATCACGGCCAGATATTTTAATTCCGGCCCTAAGCTCTAAAACAGCTAATGTCATTGCAGTTCTTGAGTTATCTAATCCACTTGTTACCCGACGAGAGTTTCCCCAATCTCTGCCATCTGGATTGCCATTACTTACCAGTGATTGAATCTCAGCAAGAAGTGCTCTTCTTCCCTCTAATGCAACAGTTACACATGTGCCGGGAACTGGATCGGTATGACGAGATGTAAATAAGCCAGTTGGATCAGGAAGTCCAACGATTCCTGAGTCATTTAAATCAAAACAGCCAACCTCATCAGAGGCACCAAATCTATTTTTAATTGCTCTAATTAACCTAAGGCGTGAGTGACGCTCTCCTTCAAAATTTAAAACTACATCAACTAAGTGCTCAAGCAAGCGCGGGCCTGCGATAGAGCCATCCTTAGTTACATGGCCAACTAAAACTAAAGTGATTGATCGCTCTTTTGCAATTCTGATTAATGCTGCTGCAATTTCACGAACTTGAGTTACTCCACCAGGTGAACCATCCACAGTTGTGCTTGATATTGTTTGAATTGAATCTATTACAAGTAATTCAGGTTTTACTGAATCAATATGGGCAATTACTGCGCCAAGATCTGACTCTGCCGCAAGCCATAAATTTTTATCAATTGCATTAAGTCGCTCAGCTCTTAATCTCACTTGAGAAGCTGATTCCTCACCACTTATATATAAAGAAAGAATCCCTTGTTTTGCCGTCTCAGCTGCCACCGTTAAGAGCAGTGTTGATTTACCAACACCAGGCTCACCTGCTAAAAGAATTGCAGCTCCTGGGACTAAGCCACCACCTAAAACTCTATCTAACTCACTAACACCACTTGACCTTGCTTTGGCACTTGCTAAATCAACATCTCCAATTGGTTTTGCTGGGGTAGTAAATGATCCGGCAACTAAAGAAAGTTTCTTAGGGGCTGCGATCTCTTCAACAGTTCCCCATGCTTGGCACTCACCACATCTGCCAACCCATTTTGTGGCGCTCCAACCGCATTCAACGCAACGGAATGGATCTTTTGCTGGTGCTTTTGCCATGGCGTTAATCTAATGGCAAGGACTGACTATCTTTGGTTTTGCGCAGCCTTTGTTGCTGGATGGATTACAAAGAGTGGTAATTCACGCCGTTTTTGTGCTTTTCTGGTGGCAACAATTGCATCCATACGAGCATCAGCAAGTTTTACTAACTCTTTATAACCAGCCTCACCCATCATGGCAATTAACTCTGTTTTACTTGATTGATAAACCGGAATCTTTCCAGTGTGAGCTTCTGAGTTACTTGTGCAATACCAATCAAAATCTTCGCCACCTTCACCCCAAGCTAATCTTTCATACTCACCAATTACAACCACAGTGATCTCTTTATCCCCAGTCTCACGGGTTTCCCAAGATCTACGTAGTGGAAGTTGCCAACAAATATCTGGCTTAGTATCAACAAAGTGCACGCCCTCTTTAACTGCTAAATGATGTAGTACGCAACCAAAAGAGCCGGTATAGCCAGGTGCTTCATAGCCAACTCGATTAAGGAAAATACAAGAATCCTTAACTTTTTTAGTCTTACGATCTTTATCTAAACCAATTTCACTTATTGTAAGTTTTCCACCAGATTTTTTAGGGCGGGCTTGATCATAAAACTGCCAATCAGATCTTGTTAACTTCTTTGCTGCTTTTAATACTCGCGCTTCATCCTCTTTGCTGGTGTAGTAAGCACCATCTGAACAACAACCAGCATCTGGTTTATCGCCATCAATTCCACAACAACCATTGCCGTAAATGCATTGCCAGTAAGAGGTTAGCCAAGTCAGATCACACTTGAAGATTTCCTCAGAGTTATCTGGGTTTACAAACTCAACCCAGTCCCGTGCAAAGTTAGGGGCGACCTCATTCTTAGATAACTTAGATTTTGGTCTTTTTGTCGTTGCCATAGAGCGAAAGTTTAAGGGTTGAGTGGGGTTAATGACTAATTGGGTAGGCTTAAAGTATGAAAGCATCACTGACCAACAAATGTATTGGCTTTATTGGTGTTGGAGTTATGGGATCTTCATTAATAAAGAGTTTGCTCACATCTTCTATCAATTCTGAACAAATATGCATCAGCGACAAAAGTAGTGAAAAAGCTGCTGAGATTTCTAGTGCTTATCAAGTCAAGGTTAAGAGCATCACAGAAATTGGACAAGATTGCGATGTAATTTTTTTAGCAGTCAAGCCACAGGATCTTGATACCGTGTTAAGTGAGTTAAGCCAAAGTTTGAAAAAAGAAACACTTTTAATATCAATTGCCGCTGGAAAAACTACAAAATTTATTGAAAGCAAATTAGCAAATACAAATCCAGTTGTAAGAGTTATGCCTAATACCCCAGCACAAATTGGGAAGGGTGTTAGTGCGATCTCACCAGGTGCTAGCGCAACCAATGATCATTTATTTCTCACTAAGGATTTGTTATCAGCAAGTGGCTTAGTAGTTGAAGTAGCTGAAGAAAATCAAGATGCAGTTACAGCCCTTAGTGGTTCCGGACCAGCATACTTTTTTAATTTTATTGAAGCGATGATTAAAGCCGGAGTAAATCTTGGGCTAACTGAAGAGGTTGCCACCCAGTTAGCGATCGGCACAATTACTGGCTCTGCTGCAATGTTGCAAGAAAGTGGCATTGATGCGGCCACGCTTAGAAAAAACGTGACTAGCCCAAATGGCACAACTGCTGCAGCCCTTAAAGTATTTTCAGATAGTAATTTAGAAAAAATTGTTGCCGATGCGATGGCTGCTGCTAAAAAGCGGGCTCAGGAGTTGGCTTGAAGAAAATTTTTCTAATTGTTTTGCTGATTTTTTCATTGCAACCAATACCTGCAACAGCTGCAGTAATGAAAAGTACAAAATCTATTATTGAGTTGCCATATTTAAAGGCAGATGAGATAAGTGATATTTCATTAACCCCGGTAAGTATTGTTTTAACTGGCACAACTGAGTCACCAAGCTCTTCCTGGATAAGCGGATCACTTGGTGGGCTAAGCGATGGTTTTATTGCAAGCTATTCATCATTAGGGGCACCTTTATGGAACTTACGTTTAGGCTCGACTGCAAATGAAATAGCTACATCTACCGCAATTGATATTGATGGCAGTGTCTGGGTAGCTGGTGCTGGCACTGCAATAACCACTCCAACACCTGCTACAACACAAGGAAAAGCTTTAAATCCAGATAATGTGGTTTTAGATCCAGCTCTGCCAAGTAATACGCCCCTTAATCGAATTAAGTTATGGCAAGTAAGCAGTACTGGCAACCTATTAAATACATTTGAATTTGTGTCCGAAAACATTATTCATCCAAAAAAGATATTGATTTCAGGTGCTAATCTGATAATTGTTGGTGATAGTTATGAAAAGTCAGCGGTAACAGGATTTTATGTTACTGCAACCAAGACCGGTGTTTTTTCACCGATTATTAAGTATGGTGTTAAATCCACTCAAATCAATTCTGCAATCAGCAATTCTGATGGAAGTATTGTCGCCGTTGGTTCAAGCGGTGATTTATTATTAAAGGTAAAGCCGCTTAGCAAAATAGATGCGGTAACTTTTAAAATTTCATCAACTGGATTATTACAACAAGTGGCACGGGCAACATTAAAAAGCACTACCCGAACATGGAGTGCAATTGATTCCGGATTACTTCAAGGCGGAAAGGTTTCATACTCAAATAAAACCGAAGCTGCCATAACAAAATTCTCAGCTCTTAATAAACCAGTATGGAATGTTCGATACCTATCTAAATCAACCACATTAGTTGCAAGCGGAAAAAATTCTTGGGCAGCCTTTATTTCAAGTGGTGTAATTAAAGGCATTCCTGCCTGGAAACCAAAGGTAGCAACACCAGTGCTACTAGAGCTTGGCAAAAAAGGTGAAGTGCTCACCTCATACACACTTGCCGCACCAGCGGTTGCAATTGGTGCAAATAATGAAATTGGTACGGCAGTAATCACCGACTCGGGTGCAAGTTTTGGTTTAGTGCTGATTAACTAGTAATCTTGTCTAATAGTAATTTCACTAAAGGAGCAAAATGGGTTCAGTAATTAAGAAGCGCCGTAAGCGAATGGCGAAGAAGAAGCATAAAAAACTTTTAAAGAAAACCAGAATTCAACGACGTAACGCTAAATAATAAAGCGAACGTTAAGGCTTAAACAGAGTCAACTTTCCAGATACGCCGGCAACGGCGTATCTGATTTTATTTATATTAATCCAATTACTTTTTCCACCATCTTTAATACTTCCGCTAGAAACTAAAGAAATAGATTTGTCCGCTTTATTAATAGAGCAAAGCCTTAAATTACAGCCAAACAAGATTGATTTTTCATCTATCTCTATTGGCGAGTTTGGAACCCCATAGTTTGTAGTACTTACGTTGCTAATTGTTGAAGATAACAAAGTTTGATAGCGAACTTGGTTCGGATCTGGGAATGAGACTCCACTTCCAGTAAACCATCCTAAATTTACTCCGCGAGCTGCGTTGAAAACTGAAACATCATAACCTGCAACTGCAACACCCTCACCTGGTGTATCTAAAGTTTTATAGCTCCAATCCTCAACAAATGCACTGCTTCTTGTGGCATATCTAATGTCACCTCTAGTTACATTTCGATCAAGGTCAAAACCTCTAACAGAGTCATAAATTAAGTGAATTTTCTTTCCAACAGTTATAGCTTTCATATGAAAAGCTACATCTCCAGTAGTGCGATCTTCAGTGTCTTTGTCACCATCAACAATTTCATATCGCCATTCATTTTTATCTTTTACAGCTCCTAGTAAAATTCCTTGTGATTCATCACGATAAAAAACTTGCACACCCGTTGTGGTAACCGCACAGGCACTTGAAACACTGACATCTGATCCACCGCGAACTCTTGGAAACTCTTTGTAATCTTGAATAGAAGGGGCGTCACCATCTACGATTTCGTAATACCAGCTTTTACCATCGTAAACTGCATATCTAAGATCCTTATCCTTCAAATCTCCATAGAAAAGATGTAAATAATTCTTCTTACCAACAGTTGAAGTACACATTGAAATATAGCCAGATACATCATTATTAGTTTTACCTAGAGCATCAGAATTACCATCGATTACTTTAGTGCTCCACTTATTAGCACTATAGGTGGCAAGTTTGATATCCCCATTTTTACTATCACTGTAAGCAATTACTGGTTTGCCAGCATAAGTTCCACTAGCAAGATATTTCGCATCAGCTGCGCTATCAATTACCGTGCTTTTCCAAACAGCCTGTGGCGTTACTGAGTTTGTAGTTACAGTATTTGATGTACCTAAAGAGTTAGTGGCCGAGACAGTAAAAGTGTACTTACTGCCATTACTCAGCCCAGTAATTATTGCAGGGCTCTCATTAACAATAACTGAATCTCCACTTTGTACATTCTTTACTTCATAGCTTGATATTTGAGCTGAGCGGAAGTTAACTGGTGGATCAAACTCAACAATTGCACTCTTATCACTAACTAGCGCTTTAACATTTTGTGGTGGTTGAGGAGTTCCATAAGCAATTCCAGCTGGCGGCTTAACTCTCATGTCATCAATCATGGCTAGTAATAGCGAGCCAGGTAAATGAAAAACTTCACCAGAATCTAAGTTTGGCGTCATCACTGAATTCGCTCCAGATTGCGAGAATGTTCTTTCATCCAAATGACTTATAGATGAACCTGGTTCATAAATTGATGGTGCATATAAAGGTGGCTTGATTCCATTATTAGCTTTAATTGCATTTTCGCCTGACCAATATAAAGGTGAGGTAAGTGCTTTTCCAGTTTCAATTGATGGTGATGGCATATCTGCTAACCGTCTGCCATCTGGAAGTTGTGCGTATGCGTCAAATGGGGTTGGTTGATCAATTCTTCCGTAACCAGAGTATTGGTCATAATAATTTCCAGAGATAAAACCTAAACCATGTCCCATTTCATGCAAGATTACAGACTCTAAGTCATAACTCTTTGGCGGACATTTACCATCTGTTCCGTAGTACCAAGGTGCATCTGAAGTAATGGTTATTTCAAGTTCTGGATTAGTTGGGTCTATATCTTTACCAGCTAAAGCATTCGCAAGTGCGGCTGCGTAATAAAGAGTTTTATCGGGTGCATTTGGAAAGTTTGCAAAGTTATTTTTAGCACTAGCTGCTGCCAATATGCCATAGCTAGAAGCTCGACCCCAAGATACATTTACATTAACAGGAACAGTTGATGAAAAATTCTCTGACCAAACATCTATCGCAGCTTGAACTGCGCCTCGTGCAACTGTTGGAACAGTATTAAAGTTAACAATGAAATTACTTTTCTTTTCAATATTTGCAGATGGCGACCTAGGAGTGGATTGAACTGAAACAGTTTTTCCACTCGCATAGATATATCCCCAACCGGCAGGTGCAACTTTGATTTCCAATGCATTTGCAGCAGGAAGTGAAATTGGCGCAACTAAAATCGCAGCTACAAGTCCGATCGAAGTAAGTATTGATTTAAGGCGCACAGGCTAAAGGTAACAGTCTGAGATGATTAGGTCATGCTAGATTGGAAATTATCAGCAACAATTAAGCAAATCAATAGACTAGGTGGGTTACCAATACCCACCCTTTCAATTTTAGGTAGAGATTAATGAAAAATGTAACTGTTTACTCACGCAGTGGATGTCACCTTTGTGAAATTGCTATTGATCGAATCAAATCTATAAAGCCAGATTATGAATTTAATTTAGAAGTATTACTAATTGATAATGACAATGAACTAGAAAAAGAGTTTGGTGAGCAAGTACCGGTAATAATGATTGATAATAAAATTCATGATTATTGGAAGGTTGATTTAGAAAGATTTACTAACGTAATTAAATCTTAATTTTTGTTAAGTACTTCATCCGCATCGATGATTCGATATGCATATCCTTGTTCTGCTAAAAACCTTTGTCGATTCTGAGCAAAATCCTGGTCAATTGTGTCGCGGGCAACCAATGAATAAAAACGAGCTCCTCTGCCATCTGCTTTAGGGCGAAGGATTCGACCAAGCCGTTGTGCTTCCTCTTGGCGGGAACCAAATGTTCCAGAAACTTGAATTGCAATTGTTGCTTCTGGCAAGTCAATCGAGAAGTTAGCAACCTTTGAAACAACCAAGCATTTGATTTCACCAGTGCGAAATAATGCAAATAATCTTTCTCGCTCCTTAATTGGAGTTTCTCCCTTTATTACCGGGACACCAAGTGCTTCTGAAAGAGCATCTAGCTGATCGAGATATTGACCAATAACTAGTACTTGATCATTGGCATGTTGCCGTGCAAGTGCGATTGCAACATCTTTTTTTGTTTGTGATGTCGCACAAAAACGATATCTATCTTCCTGTTCAGCAGTTGCATAATTTAATCGTTCAGCATCAGTTAAAGTAATTCGTACTTCAACACAGTCTGCCGGGGCGATATAACCCTGTGCTTCAATCTCTTTCCACGGTACATCAAATCTTTTTGGTCCAATAAGTGAAAATACTTCACCTTCCATTCCATCTTCTCTAACTAAAGTTGCTGTTAGTCCTAATCTGCGACGAGATTGGATATCTGCGGTAAATCTAAATATTGGTGCAGGTAGTAGGTGCACCTCATCGTAAATAATTAATCCCCAGTCAATTGCATCAAATAGATCAAGGTGGGCATAAACCCCTTGTTTTCTAGTTGTCATTACTTGATATGTAGCAATCGTTACCGGCCTAATTTCTTTTTTAGCACCGCTATATTCACCAATATCATCAGCATTTAAATCAGTTCGCTTTAGTAACTCTTCTCGCCACTGGCGGGCAGCAACTGTGTTTGTAACTAAAATTAAAGTAGTTGCCTTTGCATGCGCCATAGCGGCCGCTCCAACAATTGTTTTTCCAGCACCGCATGGAAGGACTACTACGCCAGAGCCACCATGCCAAAAACCTTCAGCAGCTAACTCTTGATATTTTCTGATCTTCCAACCATCTTGCTTTAACGAAATTTCATGATGTTCACCATCAACATATCCAGCAAAATCTTCGGCTGGCCAACCTAATTTAAGGAGTGCTTGTTTTAAAAATCCGCGTTGACCAGGGTGAACCACAATAGTTTCTTCATCAAGTTGCTTACCAAGCATTGGTGCAACTTTCTTACCACGGGTTACCTCTTTTAATACCGCTGGATCATTTGAAACCAATATCAAGCCGTGTACTGGATGCGCTTCAAGTCGAAGTCGGCCATAGCGAGACATAGTCTCAGCAATATCAACTAATAATGAATGTGGAACTGCGTATCTTGAGTACTTAAGCAATACATCAATTACTTGTTCAGCATCATGACCAGATGCTCTGGCATTCCAAAGTCCAAGTGGAGTTAACCGGTAGGTGTGTATGTGTTCCGGAGATTTTTCTAACTCAGCAAAAGCTGCAATCGCCCTACGACATTCATCAGAAAGGATATGGTCAATATCTAATAAAAGTGTTTTATCGCTTTGAACTATTAATGGACCATCACTCATTTAAGTAGCTCATTGATAAATGCTGCAGTTAACTTAATTCTCTCTTCAACAGTTGAAATTTTTATTGATTCACCTGGGGCATGGGCACCTTTTCCAACTGCACCCAAGCCATCTAGCACCTTAGCGCCAGCAGCAGCAGCAAGGTTGCCATCACTTGCACCACCAACACTTGCATGCCCAATTGGTGCCAAACCTAAATCTTTTGCAACTTTCTCTAACTTTTCATACAACTCTTTAGTACTTGAAATCTCAAGTGGTGGACGATTTACTCCACCTGTAACTTCAACCTTTGCTACCTGACTTGATAAACCTTTAATTGATTTATCAATTCTATTTAGCTCTGCCATTGTAAAAGATCTAACATCAATATCTAATTTTGCTAATGCTGGCACAGTGTTAGTAGTAGTTCCAGATTGCATCACAGTGGGAACCGCTGTTGTACCAAACTCTGGGTTTTCAAGTGCTGAAATTTGCATTACTAATTTAGCAAGTTCAGTTGTGGCATTAATTCCTTTTTCAGGTTCAAGACCTGCATGTGCAGCTTTGCCGGTGACACTTATCTGATACATCGCAGTTCCTTTACGACCGGTTTTAACCTTTCCATCTAATGAAGCCTCAAATACTAAAACTGCTTGAACGGTTTTTGCTAACCTTTCAATTAATGCTTTTGATGTCGCACTGCCAGTTTCTTCATCTGTGGTTGCAACTAAAGCAACATTTTCTTGCGCACCATTTATTTGTGAGATGGCATAAAGTGCTTGTACAAACCCAGCTTTCATATCAAACACACCAGGACCAGTTGCAGTATCTGCTTCGATTTTCCAAGTGGGCTGAAATGAACCCTTTGGCCAAACAGTATCTAGGTGGCAAAGTAAAAGTATCTTTGGATTTTTTGTGCCCCACCAAAATACTGGCCGGCCACTTTCATCTAATTTCGTTGCTGGAATTTTTAATAAGGTATTTGCAATTTCAACTGCTAAATCAACAACCTGATTACAAGCTGCTAAATCTTCAGTAGGGGACTCGCACTCAACAAGCCTCTGGATATCAATTAGTGCGGTCATAGGTCTAAGTCTGCCTTATTTTCTAAATTGGCGGCAGATGGTGCGACGCCATTGATCCGGGGGATACGAAACTGCGCCATTTCACCAGTGGTCTCATCTCGAGCAGTGAGGGTGCCGAGTGAAATCGATATCGGCTCAATAATTCGATTTGAAACACCACCATTATTGTCAGCATAACTAATTACTAGAGTCCGCTTCTCATCTATATATTGGTTAATTAGCGCCAATGTTTCATTAGATGAAGTTCCGGGAACAATTGGCTCAACTTTACGACTTCTCTCACCTGCTCTAATTGTTTTAACTGCAGCAACAACAATACTTTCTTTAGGGGAAGTGAACTCTGAAATTATTCGCGGAGGCTTTGGCCTGGATTTAGCACGACGTAAGTTTGGTTGTGATAACAAAACACCACTGGCATTTTCAGCGGCTGGTAAATATCCAAACTCTCTTAACTCGCTAATTACTTCAGTTAGTTCAAGATCTGAAACTAATACCTGTGGGGCAATTTTGCGTAACCGTAAATGTTCACACTTTTTATCGTGAAGAATTTGTTGCACTAATCCTTCATCTTCGCAACGAATATAAGTATGAGCGGTTCCGACTCTTAATTTTCCATGACGCTTTGCAACATCAGCAATTAAATAATCAAGTGGTTGAGGCATTGGCGTCTTTGAAGTTTTAGTTAAAAAAGTTTTAATTTGATCACCAGTTTTACCATGATCTAATCCGCGCCTGATTGATGCTTCACTAAATCGATAAACGGTTGCTCCACCGCGACTTTCAATATCTGCAATGGTTCCCATTTCAGCTGAAAGCTCTGCGGTTAATGGACCAGGAGCAACTGCACTGTTATCAGCTTGAATTAAAATATGATCAACTGGTTTTGGCAATGCATCGGCAATTCCCAGTGATTCTTGAGCAGTGAGTAAATTTATTCCGAATGTAGAGATAGCGCCTTGACCAGTAATACCAAGCCACTCAGCCTCTCTGATATTCCATTCTATAAAATCATTATTAGCTCGTTGTGGATTCCACCATTTAACTATTGTTTGCAAAATACCAAGCTCTGGAGAGATTTGTGGAGTTTCCAATAACACTTTGAGTGTTGTTCTTCTAACTAATGAAACTCCAGCTCTGTCTAACTCAGGGCCAAGGGGTGCAATATTTTTATCAACTGACTTACCAATTAGACCGCTTACTCTTGATGTATCAAGCCACAAAACTACTAATGAATACCAACGCTCTTCAGCAGGTTTTGTTAACCAAATATCAAATGCAGAGGTTGGAAGTATTTGATCATCAGGATCAATTACAACTAATCCACCTAAATAACAAAGCTCGGCAACGAAACCGACACAGGTTTCATCAACGCCAAGATGCTCAGCAATTCTCTTTAAATCACGAACCCCGATACCACCAGTTCTAAGTGCAGTTGGTGGCTCGTCTGAGAGGTTATGAAGAAACTCTTCACACCATCTTAAAATTGTTGAGATATTGGCAATCGCAGCTAAATCAACATGTTTTTGATCAACTTTTCTACCACTTAACTCGGCTGCTTTAGTTACTAACTCTTTATGCACTTTGCCGCCACGTAATTTAATTCCAAATTCTCTAGGCAATGCGACTGTATGAGAATCAAGTGCAACTAAAACATTATTTTCAAGTAACCAACCAATCGCACTTCCAGGCTTTTTGATATTTGTAATTTGTCCTCGAGGCGGGCCCCAAGTTAATTTTTCTAGAACATCTGCTGATGCCTTTGGGATATCTTTTAGTTTAGAAAAATCTACTTTTCCGGAAGTAATCGGTCCAAGTCCAACCGGCTCATCTCCAATTAATAGCTTTAAATTTGTTGGCGTACGGTAATTATTTCCCTCTTTATATAACAAGCCCATTTGCCACAGATAATCTAAAGCAAATGTAGTTTCTTCACTAGTTACAGCAATTAGCTCAGATTTTTTAAATGGTTCAGGTAGCACACAAGCTGCTTCAATTATCTGGTGGTGCCATAGATTTAGTGAATCAAGTGCGCGTACTAAAGACGGTGTTGAAGTAGCACGGGCAGCAAGGGATGAAAAATCATTTGGTACGGGTGTTACTAAATCTGGGCGACATTTAAATATTGCAGCAAGATCTTCATCTGAGCGCGCGCGTAATTCTTCAGCAAAAGTGATCGCGACAGTAGACATAACTGGCCTACTTTACTCGGGTTTTGAGTGGGCTAATTACCTTTGCGTTTTAGCTTTCGTGGTGAGAGCAAAGAAGCAAGGGCAGCGATTCGCCCAGCGGTTGGCCCAAAAAATTTTTTAATTCGCCTTGCTCTTCTAAAATCATAAACTGGCCAGTTATCCCGATAAGCCCTGATCTCAAGTAATGCATCTGGGTTAATAACTCGGGGATTACCGACTGCCTCAAGCAATGGAATGTCATGGTGAGAGTCTGAGTAGGCATAACAATTTTTTAATTCAAATCCATTATTGGAAGCAAGTTCTTTAATTGCTAATGCTTTCTCTCTACCATGTAACAAATTTCCAATCATTTTTCCAGTGTATGTCCCATTGCTTACCTCTGCTTTGGTGCCAAGTGCGCCAGTAAAGCCAAGACGCTTAGCCATTAAATTTGCCATATCAACAGGCGTAGCTGTAACTAACCAGACCTCTTCATCCTTAGATAAATGTTCTTGTGCGATATCCACTGTACCTTTCCAAATAGCAGGAGAGACATACTCATCATAAATTTCTTGTCCAATTTTTTCAATCTCAATTACATTATGGCCTTTGATAAATTCACAAGCTGCATCTTGAAATCTAGTTATTTCATCTTTATTTTCTCTACCAGTTAATCGATATCTTAAATTTGCTAACACAAATGCTGAAATGTCTTTTTTTGTAAAGAAGCCCCGTTGATACATTCCGCGCCCAAGGAAAAAGAGCGTAGAACCTTTTAATAGCGTGTTGTCGACATCAAAGAACGCAACTCGCTTTTGGGTGAGCGCCATATCACTACCCTAGCGAAGGGGGGTCAATTCTTCTGCTTTATGCTTATCACCATGGCGCAAACAATTCACTTTGTCAGACATGGCGAAGTCCATAATCCAGAAAAGATTCTTTATGGTCTGCAACCTGGCTGGCGTCTTAGTGATCGCGGCAAAGAAATGGCAGCTGTGATTGGCCAGTGGTCAACTAAGTTAGATTTAGGTGCAATTCATGCATCTCCATTGCAGCGGGCACAAGAAACCGTTGCACCAATTATTGCGAAACATAAATTATCTTTAACTACAGACAAGAATTTAATTGAAGCTAGCAATGTTTTTGAGGGCAAAAAATTTGAATTAGGAAGTGGTGTATTACGCCATCCAGCATCTTGGCGTTACCTATATAACCCATGGAAGCCATCATGGGGAGAGCCATATGATCAATTGATAAGCCGGATGTTAAAAGGTTTATTTGCTGCTCGCGATGCTGCAGGCGGTAAAGATGCAATCTGTGTGTCACACCAATTGCCAATCTGGATTTTGCGCTCGGCTGTAGAGGGGCGAAGATTGTTGCATGACCCAAGAAAGCGTGAGTGCACGTTGGCATCTGTAACTTCATTTGAATTAGATAGTGAAGGAATGATTTCTTCAGTCTCATATTCAGAGCCTGCAAAACATTTACTGCCAAAAAAATAATGAAATTAACTTCAGTTTTTTTAACCTTACTTCTTCTTACTGGCTGCTCTGGCGGCGGTATCTCGGCACAAAATGAAAACTCCTTTGTTGCTGGCAGTGGTAATGCATCTTTTGTTAACAAATCTGATAGAAAGCCAGCGCCTAAAATATCGGGGGCAACTTTAAACTCTGGTGATAAAACTCTTAACCCAAATCAAGTTACTGTAATAAATGTTTGGGCTTCATGGTGTGCACCATGTAGAGCTGAAGCTCCAGTCTTACAAGATTTTTCTATTAAATACCCACAAGTGCAATTTGCTGGAATTTTGACTAGAGATAATATTTCTTCTGCAAAGGCATTTTATGAAAACTTTAATCTAACTTACCCAACATTTATCGATGACGCATTATTAGTTGGTTTTAGCGGATCTATAATTCCAAATGCAATTCCAACCACATTAATTATTGATAAAAATGGCAAAGTTGCAGTTCGAATTAGTGGTGAAGCAACAGTTGCTACTTTTCAGAAAATGCTCGATAAGGTGATAGCTGATGAGTAGTTTTTTTGTTAATCAGATATTTGATGCCAATCTACTTATAGCAATGGCAATTGCTTGCCTTGCCGGATTAATCTCATTTTTCTCACCATGTGTTATTCCGTTAGTTCCTGGCTATCTTTCTTATGCATCTGGCATGAGTGATAGCAAAAATAGAAGCAGAGTATTGCTTGGATCAGTACTTTTCGTCTCTGGCTTTACAGCTTTGTTCATTTCCTACGGTTTACTATTTGGGCAACTTGGTTCAAAAATTGCTCAAAATTCACGGGCTATTTCAGTAGTACTTGGCTTACTGACGATTGCGCTTGGTTTTATATTTTTATTTAATGAAAAGTTTTATAGAATTTTTAAACCTACTTGGAAAATGCGAACTGGTTTAATATCAGCTCCATTTATCGGATTTGCGTTTGGTATTGGCTGGACTCCTTGCATTGGACCAACTTTAGGAGCTGTTCAAGTGTTGGCATTTGAAAGTGCAACCGCACAGCGTGGTGCAATTTTGTCGGCAGCTTATTGTTTCGGTCTTGGCACCCCCTTTATATTAATGGGTTTATTTTTAGATAAAGCAGAGCCTTTTAGAAAAATGATTGCAAGACGTGGAAATGTAATTACTAAAATTGGTGGCTCCCTTTTAATTTTAATTGGCATTCTTCAAGTTACTAATCTGTGGGATCAATTAATGAATACTTTGCGCGATTTAATCACTGGTTTTATTCCACTAATCTGATGAGCACTGTTTTAGATAGCAGATCATTCCTGCGTTGGTGTTGGCGGCAGTTAACAAGCATGCGCACTGCACTTATTTTGCTTTTACTTCTTGGTATTGCGGCAATTCCGGGCTCACTGTTTCCACAGCGCAGTCAAAACCCAATACAGGTTAAGCAATACTTTATCGATAATCCAACACTTGCTGTCTGGTTAGATCGTCTAAGCCTATTTAATGTTTATAGCTCACCCTGGTTTAGTGCTATCTACTTACTTCTATTTATTTCACTTATTGGATGTGTATTACCAAGAAGTATTAGCCATTTAAAAGCGATCGGAGCAGTGCCTACACTTACTCCTAAATATTTAGATCGAATGGAATATTTCACTGAGATTAAGAAAGTAGATTTGGATTTAGCAGAGGCAAAGCTTCGAAAAATGAGATTTAGAGTTCGAAGAGATGAAAACTCTATTTCAGCAGAAAAAGGTTATGCCCGTGAGAGTGGAAATTTACTTTTTCACCTTTCATTAGTTCTAATTTTAATTGCTATCGGGGTTGGATCGCTGTTTGGTAGCAAAGGTGATGCGATATTAAATGTGGGTGATCGGTTTATAAATACACCCACTTCATACGATATTTTAGGCTTTGGAAAGTATCAAGCAGAAGATTCATTGCCTCCCTTTGCCTTAACAATTAAAGATTTTAAAGCGGAATATGACCCAACAACTAATGCACCGCTTGATTACACATTAACTGTATTAGCTGCAAATCCAGTTGGCTCACAAGAGAAAACTGAAATAATAAAAGTTAACAAGCCACTTACATATGGAAGTACAAAAGTTTATTTGCAAGCAAATGGATATTCACCAAAAGTTATTGTTAAAGATAAGAGTGGCAAGGTTATATTTGACGGCCCAACACCATTCTTGCCACAGGATGCAAACCTTTCATCAATCGGAGCAATAAAAATTCCTGATATGAATCCTCAGATTGGTTTTGTTTCATCATTTTTACCAACTGCTGATCGAGATCCAATTCGTGGTGGTTTTTCCTCCTACCCAGAAGTTTTAGACCCAAGATTATTAATTTCAGTTTGGAAAGGTGATTTAGGTCTTAATAGTGGAGTTCCACAATCGGTTTATCGGATAGATACAAGCAAAATGGAAAGAATTGGCTTGAAAGCCTTAGTACTTAATGAGAGTTATGACTTTGGTGAGGGCAGCATCACATTTACAGGATGGAACTCTTGGGTTAATTTACAAATCGTTAACGATCCCGGAAAAGGATACGCTTTACTTGGTGCAATACTTGCTATCTCTGGATTACTGATCTCGCTATTTACTAGGCAGAGAAGAATTTGGATTAAGCAAGGTCGAAAAACACAAGTTGCAGGTTTAGCTAAAAATGGTATTCCAGGTCTTGAAGATGAGATTAAGAAATTAGTTAAGGAGTTAAGTAGTGAGTAATACTTCAGCAGCGCTACTTTCAAACGACTTTATTTACGCTTCGATGGCTTTGTACACACTTGCCTTTTTTGCTCACGCAGTTGAGGTTGCATGGTCAGTTAAAACTCCAGCCAAATCGGTTAAGAAAACTAAGTTGGATTTTTCAAGAACTGAACGGGTTGGCCGATTGGCAACTGCTTTCATGGTTTTAGGATTCCTGCTGTTAACTGCAGCAGTTATATTCCGTGGAATCTCAGCACACAGAGTTCCTTGGGGAAATATGTATGAGTTTTCAATTACTGGTGCATTTGCCTTCTCTGGTGCTTATTTGTTTGCACTTAAAAAATACAAATTACGGTGGCTTGGACTCCCAGTTTCAATAGCAGTACTCCTAACTTTAGGAACTGCAATTACTTTGCTTTACCGGCCAAGTGCTCCACTTGTGCCAGCATTAAAATCTACCTGGCTCGTAATTCACGTTTCGGCTGCAATTATTTCTGGTGGTGTATTTTTATTAGCAAATTGCGTTGCAGCAGCATATTTAATATTAGATCGATATGAACAAAAAGGTGTTCGCCCAGTTTGGGCACAACGGCTTCCATCTCTTGAAGTACTAGATAATCTTTCATATCGATTAGTTGCACTGGTGTTTCCACTTTGGACCTTTGCGGTTATTGCTGGTGCTATTTGGGCAGAGTCTGCTTGGGGTCGCTACTGGGGATGGGATCCAAAAGAAACTTGGGCGTTTATTACTTGGGTTGCATATGCGGCATATTTACATGCGCGGGTAACTGTTGGCTGGCGCGGAAGAAAAGCTGCATGGCTATGTTTATTTGCTGGCTCAACATTCTTGTTTAATTACATATATATAAATGTGTGGGGCACAGGCCGTCACACATACTCTGGCTTATAGCTTTCTTAAAAAGTCTGGATCATCATCAGGCGGAATAATTCGCCCACGACCACCACGATTTTGACCAGGTTTTCTTGGCCTACCAGCAATAAACCAACTGATTGCACCAAATGTTCCTATAAATAAAATTATTAATAACCATCCCCATTTTGGAAACCGTCTTACATTTTCTTGCGGCGTCATTGCGCAATCTATAAAGGCATAAATATCAATAATTATCGCGAGTACAAATAGATACTTAAGCATGAGTTTAGTTTACTACTATCTAATGTTAAACAAGCAATGCAAGTGAAATTAATACCGCGGTAATCAACTGGACTCTGGCGGTTTTCCCTAAAACCACTATTAACTCTTCTCCTTTGGCACCGCGTAATACCTGCATCAAAACGTTATATACGAGCGGTAAACAAATAAGCGTTAGAGCTATTTGTTTATCAATACTTACTGCTAATACCACGCTTAACTGTGTGATTATTAAAAGGAATAGGTAGAAGTAACGAGTTCTTTGATCCCCAAATCTAACTGCCAACGTTTGCTTGCCAGCAATTTCATCTAGTGGCCGGTCACGCAGATTATTAATTACCAAAATTGCACAAGATAAGGATCCAACTGGAATAGAGAGCAAAACTATCTGCCAGTTTATTTCCTGAGTTTGAACGTAATAGCTACCAATTGTTGCAACTAAGCCAAAGAAAATAAATACTGAAAACTCACCAAAGCCAAGATATCCGTATGGTCGTTTCCCACCTGTGTAACCCCAGGCGGCTAAAACAGAAATTATTCCAACTAAAATTAGCCAAAGAGTTGTGTTTAGTGAAAGTAGTGTGCCGGCAATACAAGCAATAGAAAAGGAGATGAATGCCGCTGTTCGCACTGCTTTTGCACTTGCTAATCCGGATGCAACTAACCTGGTTGGACCGACTCGATTGGAATCGGTGCCGCGAATACCATCTGAGTAATCATTTGAAAAATTAACTGCAATTTGCAAGAACAAAGAAACAACTAACGCTAAGAAAGCATTTACCCAATTAATTTTTGTTGCAAATGATGTACCAACTAAAACAGGTGCAACTGCAGCTGGCAGAGTTCTAACCCTTGCCCCTAATATCCACTTATTCAATTGCCACCCTTTATCTTTAAAGCTAAGTTTTTAGCAGCTCTTCTATCTGGTTTACCAATAGAGGTTGTCGGAATTTGTTCAAATAAGAATACCTCTTTTGGAGACAAAAGAGAGCCAATACTTTTCTTAATCTCTTCAATTGAAAGATTTGATGTACTACCAATACATAATTTTTCACCCCAAACTTCATCTGGGAGTGCAAAGGCAATGATCTCTTGATTTGGGAGCAGCTCTCTAATTTTTTCTTCAACAAGAGGTAGTGAGATATTTTCACCCCCAGAAATAATTACCTCATCAGATCTACCATTAACTTTAAGCAATCCAGAAGATAGCTCCCCAACATCACTGCTCTCAAACCAGCCATCGCTACCAAAGGAAGTTAGCTGTCCGCTCTGAGATAAGTACCCACTTGCAATCATTGGACCAGTTAATTTAATTAATCCATCACTAGTTATCTTGACCTCAACCCCATCTAACGGCTTTTGGTTATATACACAACCACCACTCATTTCAGTCATCCCATAAGTAGTAACAATTTTTACATGCTTATTTGCTGCTTCTTTTTTTAATTTATCACTTACCGGACCACCACCAACTAAAACTGCCTCAGCTGCAGTTAAATGTTCTAATAATTTAGCATCACTAGTTAGTGCTTTATGAAGTTGTGTTGGAACAATTGAAATAAAATCGGCATCAATATAATTTGTAGTGTTTCTATTATCAATAACTCTTGAACCTAGTGCAGTTGCTCTTATTAATACATTTAAACCAGCAATATGAGTTGTTGGCAGTAATAACGACCAACTATCACCTGGCACTGCACCCAAGTATTTATGACTTGCATTAGTTGAAGCAATTAATGCTGAATCTGAAATGGCAACTGATTTTGATTCCGCAGTTGAGCCAGATGTATTAACTACTAGAGCAATATTTTTATCCACCTCTTTAATAGCAATTTGTTTGGTTGATAACGCAGGCCCTGAGCCTTCTAGCGCCTTGGCTAAATTTTCTTGCAGCTGTGGGATTGACCACTCAGCCTGAATAGGAGTTAATGCTCGAAGTTCTTTTTCTCCCATAATCCCCGTAGGCTATCTCTTATCTAATTCCCTTTTATCCTTTGGAGCCCGCCTTGAGTAAGCCAATCAAACGCCAGCCAGGAGATCGCACTATTCCTAAGTGGCAAACGGGAACCGGCGGTGAAAAATTTACAGACATTACATACCAAGTTGCAGATGGTATGGCAAAGATAACAATCAATCGTCCGGAAGTTAGAAATGCATTTCGGCCACAAACATTATTTGAATTATCTGATGCATTTAATTTAGCTCGTGATAACGATCAAGTTGGCGTGATTATTTTTACTGGTGCAGGCGATGAAGCTTTTTGTTCCGGTGGCGATATAAATGTGCGCGGAGATGACGGTTATCTTGGTGAAGACGCGCTTAGCAAAAAAGGAATTGGCCGATTAAATGTTTTAGATTTGCAAGTACAAATACGTCGCACGCCAAAACCAGTTGTTGCCATGGTTGCCGGTTGGGCTATCGGTGGCGGTCATGTATTACATGTTGTTTGTGATTTAACAATCGCCGCAGATAATGCCAAGTTTGGCCAGACTGGACCAATGGTTGGTTCATTTGATGGTGGCTATGGCGCTGGTTTATTAGCAGCTCATGTTGGGCAAAAGAAAGCACGTGAAATTTGGTTCCTTTGTCGCCAATATGATGCACAAGAAGCACTTGATATGGGATTAGTTAACTCAGTTGTGTCAGTTAAAGAGCTAGAAGCTGAAACAGTTTCTTGGGCAAGAGAGATGCTGCGACATTCACCAATGGCACTTCGCTTACTAAAGGCAAGCCTTAATGCAGCAGATGATGGTTTAGCTGGAGTTCAGCAATTAGCTGGAGATGCCACTATGTTGTTTTATTTAACAGAGGAAGGTCAAGAAGGACGCAACGCATATCAAGAAAAACGTGAGCCAGATTTTAATAAATTTCCTAAACGACCTTAAGTAATGTTTCCGTTCAAGTTACAAGTAGTTTCAATTCCAGTAAAAGCAAATTTTCGCGGTATTAAATTTCGAGAAATTGCTTTATTTGAAGGCCCGGCTGGCTGGAGTGAATTTTCTCCATTTATTGAATACGGCAATAAAGAATCTAGTACTTGGCTAAAAGCTGCGATCGAAGGTGCGACAAAAGAGCCTCCAAAACCAATTAGAGATCAAGTGCAAATTAACGCTACTTTGCCTAATGTAAAGGTAAGTGAAGTAAAAGAATTACTTGCTGGATTTAATGGATGTAACACGATAAAAATTAAGATTAACGATTTTGAAATCGATCAAGCACTTTTAATAGAGTGCTTAAAAGAGGTTCCAAAAGCAAAATTTAGATTAGATGTAAATGGTGGCTGGGCCCTTGAAGAGGCAGTAGCAAATGTACAAAGTTATGAAAAAGCATTTGGAAGCTTAATTGAATATATCGAGCAACCCTGCACTGATTTTGCTGATTTAAATAGCCTACGTAATAGCACTGGCATTAAAATTGCAGTTGATGAATCAATAAGAAAATATCTGGCTGGTGATTTGACTAAAATAAAAGAGGTTGCAGATATTGCAATAATCAAGTGGGCTCCAACTGGGGGAATTAACGCAGCGTTAGATGTAATAGAAAAAATAGGTTTACCGGTAGTCATCTCAAGTGCGTTAGATAGCAGCGTCGGTATTTCACACGGCTTATCATTAGCCTCGGTTGTACCTAATCTTTATGGCGCATGCGGGCTTGGCACAGTTTGTTTATTAGAAGGTGATGTAACAAGTAATCCACTAATACCAGTTAATGGAATTATAAAGAACCATAAAGTAATTCCAGATCGAATTGAAGAGTTTAAAGCAGAATCTACCCGTCAGAAATGGTGGCAAGATAGGGCTAACGCAGTTTATGAAGGAGGCTTATTTTGAGTAATTCAACAAAATTAGCTCATTCATTACTTAGGCAGTTAATTGAAGTTGGTGTTAGCGATTTTGTAGTTTCACCTGGTTCACGGAATGCGCCCCTTGCAATTGCGTTAGGAGAGGCAGCAAGTAAGCAAATAATTGATTTACACATAAAAATTGATGAACGAGGTGCTGCCTATTTTGCATTAGGAATTTCCAAAGCAAGCAATAATTATGTAGCCGTTATTTGCACTAGCGGAACTGCAGCAGCAAATTTTCATCCAGCTGCCCTTGAAGCTTTCCATAGCGGCAGCAAATTAATCATGATCACTGCTGACCGACCAGCTCGGCTTAGAAAGACTGGAGCGAATCAAACAACTGAGCAAGTAAATATTTATTCGATGATTAAAACTCATGATTTTGCAGCTGAGATAGATTTAAAAATACTTTTGACTGGAAGTGTGGTTCATCTAAATGTTCAATTCGATGAACCATTAATTGAAAATGAAAAAAGCGATTGGCTTGCTGGATTAAAAATATTGCCGCACAATTACGAGAATAAAATCAGCGGAAAGTTAGAAGTTAGCAACGGTGTATTAATTATTGGCCATGACCGAGCTGGCTATTCCGTTCCAGAAGTAAATGACTTTGCTAGCAAATTAAATTGGCCAATTATTTGTGAAGATCCGATCTCCTTTCCAGAAGCGATTGCACACGCCTCTGTATTTTTATCTGATCCACAATTAGCCGCAAGACTAGCTCCAGAAAATGTGGTTGTGATTGGTAGGACTACTTTATCTAGAAGTATAAATACATTTATTAGCCTTGCGAAAAAAGTAATAGTTATTGACCCAAGGACAACCAACATTGATACGAAGCGAGAAGCAGATTTAATTCTTAAATCGCTACCAAGTGAGGTAGTAAGTGCGAAATCAGACCAAAGCATTTGGCATAGCGCATCTAACGCAGCTGCAAGTCAGTTAGAAAATTTAGATTGGTCTGAGCAGCTTGCTATTAAAGAAATTTGTGAGTTATTACCTAATGAGAGCGCTTTATTTGTTGGTTCATCTAGGCCTGTTCGTGACATTGAAGCTTTTGTTAAGCCACGTAGTGGCGTTTCAGTATTTGCCAATCGTGGCTTAGCTGGAATTGATGGAAATGTTTCAACTGTTTTTGGAATAACAAGTGAATTCGAAAGTACAACTGCTATTTTAGGTGATCTAACATTTCTTCACGATATATCTGCGCTTACTAACGCTACAACTGGAAATCTCCGCATTTTTGTAATTGATAACAATGGCGGAGGAATATTCTCCACTTTACCTCAGGCAAATGTGGATAATTTCGATAAGTTATTTGGGACCCCTCATAATTTAGATTTACTCAAAGTAATTGCCGGGTTTGGAATAACTGTTAATCAAGTTAGTAATTTAAAAGAGCTGCAATCAAAAGCAAGTGAGCAAATTAAAGGGTTTGAGGTTGTAGTAGTAAATGTTCCAAGCCGTGAAAGTAATGCTGGGCAGTTAAAAGATATTACTCAAAGAGTTTCAAGTGCTGTACGCATAGGCATTAATTTAGCCTGACTCTCTGCGTATTCATTGGTTGGATCAGAACCGGCAACAATTCCACACCCAGCAAAAATCCGAATTGATTTAAGGTCTTCAGATAACTGACCGCAGCGAAGGGCAATTGCAATCTCACCATCACCATGAGCATCAATCCAACCAACTGGACCGGAATATCGACCTCGGTTCATCTCTTCAAGGGATGTAATAAGTTTTTTTGCGACCTCAGTCGGAGTTCCACAAACTGCTGCTGATGGATGTAATTTTTCAATTAACGTAAAGATATCTGCCTGTTTTGCACTGTCATTTAACACTCCAGTCACATCGGTAGCAAGGTGCATAACATTTGAAAGGTGTAAAACAAAAGGAGATTCTGGAACATTTGTAGAGGAACAAAAAGGCGCTAGTGCATCTGCAACTGACTTAACTGCGTACTCATGTTCTTCTAAATCTTTTGAAGATTTTGCCAACGAGGCAGCTAATGCTAAATCTCGATCTTCATTTCCACTTTTTCTAATTGTTCCGGCTAAAACTCGAGAAGTAACAAGTGACTTACTGAGACGAACTAACAATTCTGGTGTTGCGCCAACTAGGCCGTCTACTAAAAACAGCCAAGTTGATGGGTATTCAATCTCAAGCCGCTGCATTAAATTCCGAATATCAATACTGGTATTTGATGTCGCATTTAAATCACGCGCTAGAACAACTTTCTCAAGTTGATTACTTTTAATGGCAGCAATTGCGGCAGTTACCTGATCGCGCCACCTTTCTTCACTTATTGATCCTTTTTGCCACGAGATTTCGCTACTAATAGCTGAATTAGATATTTTGGTTATATCTGGCTGACTTTTATCACCTATCCAAGTGATCCAAGATTTTCCATTTTTATGGCCTAGAACAATTTCTGGGATTATTAATATAGATGGTGCATTTGGATCAAAAGAAAAAGATGAAAAAAGTATTGGGCCAGTACCGCTACCGTGCACATTATTTTGGATTAAAAATTCAGATAGTTGTTCATTCCACCAATTTCTAGCTTTTAAAAATCTATCCTCACCTTTTACTTCAAATCTTTTGTATTCCCCAAATCCAACTAAGCCATCACCGCTTCTAACCCATGCCGTAACTAAATCTAAATTTGTATTTGCTGAGGTTAATAATGGGTGATTACCCAAAATTTCAGTAGTTATTAAAACGGACATATTTAGAATTGCGCCTGTCTATTTGACGGATTTGTCACTAAAGCCTACTCCTTAGAGAATAGTGCTGTGGTCCGCGCTAATCTAAACAAAGATCCAGATGATGTCTCAAAGATGTTTGATGATGTCGCTAATAGGTATGACTTTTTAAATGACCTACTCAGCCTTGGACGCACCAAGGCCTGGCGAAGAGTTGTCACCTCAATCATCGCACCAAAACCCGGAATGAAAATTTTAGATATTGCTGCTGGTACAGGCTCCTCTTCTCGCCCATTAGTTGATAAAGGCGCAGAAGTAACTGCTTTAGATTTTTCGCAGGGAATGATTGAGCAGGGGCGTAAGCAAAATAAAAATATAAAATTTGTACAAGGCGATGCTTTAAAACTTCCATTTGAGGAAAACTCTTTTGATGTAACAACAATTTCATTTGGACTTCGTAATACCTCTAGTACTGAAATAGCGCTAAAGGAAGCACTACGTGTTACAAAAGATGGTGGCCGAATCGTGGTTGCTGAGTTTTCTCATCCTGTTAATCCAATCTTTAAAACAATATATTTAAATTACTTAATGAAAGCATTGCCGGTTATTGTTAAAAAAATAAGCAAAAATCCAGATGCGTATATCTACCTAGCCGAATCAATTAGGGCCTGGCCAGATCAGGCCGAACTGGCTTCCATAATGCGAGACAGCGGCTTTAAATCAGTGGCCTGGCAGGACTTAACCTTCGGAATTGTCGCAGTTCACATTGGTTACAAGGGTTAAGTGGCTAATGCGACCTTCGGCAAACAATAAGATTTGACCGTATGAATCCTTCAATAAATCCATATGTACCGATCCTGGCGATTGGGGCAATCGGCTTTGGATTTGCCGCCTTTTCAATTGTGGCCGCAGCACTTACCGGACCAAAAAGATATAACCGAGCTAAGTCAGATGCGTATGAGTGTGGAATAGAACCATCACCACAAGCAGCAGGTGGTGGAAGATTTCCAGTCAAATATTTCTTGACTGCAATGTTGTTTATTGTATTTGATATTGAAATTGTCTTTTTATATCCATGGGCGGTCTCCTTCGATCAGCTGGGATTATTTGGTTTAGTTGAGATGGCACTATTTATCGGAACAGTTTTTGTTGCATACGCATATGTATGGCGCCGCGGCGGATTGGAATGGGATTAGTCGTGGGCTTAGAAGAAAAATTACCAAGCGGATTTTTATTAACCACAGTTGAAAAGCTTGCTGGTTATATGCGAAAGAACTCATTATGGCCGGCAACATTTGGTTTGGCATGTTGTGCGATTGAAATGATGGCAGCAGGTGCTGGTCGTTATGACTTAGCAAGATTTGGAATGGAAGTATTCCGCGCATCTCCTCGCCAAGCAGATTTAATGATTGTGGCTGGCAGAGTTAGTAACAAAATGGCTCCAGTAGTTAGACAAATTTATGATCAAATGGCTGCTCCTAAGTGGACCATTGCAATGGGTGCATGCGCATCTTCCGGTGGAATGTTTAATAACTATGCAATTGTGCAAGGCGTAGATCACATCATTCCAGTTGATATTTATTTACCAGGCTGTCCACCACGTCCTGAGATGTTGATGGATGCGATTTTAAAACTGCATGAGCAAATTGGTAATGAAAAATTAGGTCCTAATCGAGAGAAAATAATTAAAGAGGTTGAAGCTGCAGCCCTTGCTGCTAAACCAACGCATCAATTAAAAGGATTACTCGCATGAGTAAAAGTGGAATGTTTGGTGCAAGTGGAAGTGGTGATACTTCCGGATTTAGCGGCCTGGTAAATACCGCGACCGTAATTGGCTCAACTCAACGCCCATTTGGTGGCTATTTTGATCAGGTCGCAGATGATTTAGAAAGAGCTTATCCATTATTTAGCGATGCAATTGAAAAGGTTGTAGTTGACCGTGGTGAGTTAACCTTATTTATCAAGCGTGATCGCCTGTTTGATGTTGCAAAAATTTTGCGTGATCAACTTAAATTTGAAATGTGTGTTGGCGTAAGTGGTGCGCATTATCCCGATGAGAGTGGTCGAGAATTACACGCGGTTTATTCACTACTTTCAATTACTAGAAACCAAAGAATTAGATTAGAGGTTTGTGTTTCAGACAAAGATTCACATGTTCCTTCATTAGTTGAAGTTTGGGCTGGAACTAACTGGCATGAGCGCGAAACTTATGACATGTTTGGAATTATTTTTGATAATCACCCAGGACTTACTCGAATCTTGATGCCAGATGACTGGCCAGGGCATCCACAACGAAAAGATTATCCACTCGGCGGAATTGAGATTGAATATAAAGGCGCAACAATTCCAGCACCTTCACAACGCCGGAGTTACAAATGACAACATTTACTGATCCATACGCATCCTCACAAGAAACAACTGAAGGGCGCGTTTACTCCGTAACTGGCGGTGATTGGGATTCATTAGTTACTGAAATTGGTGCAACTAAAGAAGAGCGTGTGGTTTTAAATATGGGACCACAACATCCATCAACCCACGGTGTGCTTCGGTTAATTTTAGAGCTAGAGGGCGAGACAGTTACTGAAACAAGATGTGGAATTGGTTATCTACACACCGGAATTGAGAAAAATACTGAATTTAGAAATTGGACCCAAGGCGTAACTTTTGTTACAAGAATGGATTATTTATCGCCGATATTTAATGAAACTGCTTACTGTTTAGGTGTTGAAAAGTTACTTGGAATTACTAACGATATAACTGAGCGAGCAACTGTTATCCGAGTGATGATGATGGAGTTCAATCGAATCTCATCCCACATGGTTGCATTGGGAACTGGCGCCCTTGAACTTGGCGCACTTTCACCAATGATTTTCGCATTTAGAGAGCGCGAGAAAGTTTTAGATGTATTTGAAATGATTTCAGGTCTTCGCATGAATATGGCCTATGTAAGACCAGGCGGAGTTGCTCAAGATCTTCCACAAGGAGCACTGGCAAAGATTCGTGAAACAGTAAAAGAATTAAGACATAATTTTAAAGATAATGAAAAATTATTAATTGGTAATTCAATCTGGATTAAGCGTACGCAAGGAATTGGCTATTTAGATTTAGCTGGTTGCACTACTTTAGGAATTACTGGCCCAGTTCTTCGCTCAACTGGATTAGCTTGGGATTTAAGAAAAGCGCAACCATATTGTGGTTATGAGGATTATCAATTTGATATTCCAACAACTGATACCTGCGATGTTTACGGAAGATTTTTAATTAGGATGCAAGAGTTAGAACAATCACTAAGAATTATTGAGCAGTGTGTTACTAAGCTTGAGAAATTAGAAGGTCAACCAGTCATGGTTGCCGATAAGAAAATAGCTTGGCCATCTCAACTATCTATTGGCGCTGATGGTATGGGTAACTCTTTAAATCACATTAGAGAGATTATGGGTGAATCAATGGAGGCGTTGATTCATCACTTTAAATTAGTTACTGAAGGATTTAGAGTGCCAGCAGGTCAGGTATACACATCAATTGAATCACCACGAGGCGAACTAGGTGTTCACTTAGTTTCAGATGGTGGAACTCGTCCATATCGTGTGCACTTTCGTGATCCATCATTTAATAATCTTCAATCAACTGCTGCAATGTGTGAAGGTGGACAGATTGCCGATGTGATTGCAGCTGTTGCATCAATTGATCCAGTTATGGGCGGGGTTGATCGCTAATGTCGTTTACCTCTGAGCAAATTTCAATTATGGATTCAATTATTGCAAGATATCCACGCAAGCGATCAGCAATTATGCCGCTGCTTCATTATGCGCAATCAATTGATGGTTATGTAACTAATGAAGGCATTGAATTAATTGGTAAAAAACTAGATCTGGCAACTGCAGAGGTAACTGCCGTTTCAACCTTTTATACTCAATATAAATCAAGGCCGGTAGGTGAATACCATGTTGGAATATGCACAAATACTTTGTGTGCGGTTATGGGCGGAGATGTGATTTTTGATGCAGTTAAAGAGCATCTTGGAATTGAAAATGATGGCGTAACAAGTGATGGCAAAGTTTCAGTAGAACATATTGAGTGCAACGCTGCTTGTGATTACGCCCCAGTGGTAATGGTTAATTGGGAGTTTTACGATAATCAAACTGTGCAATCTGTTAAAGATTTAGTAGATGGTGCTCGAAATGGAAATCCACCTGCACCAACGCGTGGGCCTAAAACACTTAGAACTTGGAAACAAAACTCTGCAGTTCTTGCCGGTATTTCAGATGGTCTTGCAAATGAGGGCGTACAAGCTGGCGGACCAACTTTGTTAGGGCTAAAGAAAGCAAAAGGTGGAGCATGAGTAAATTAACTCCAGTACTTTCTGCCCACTGGGATGAAGCAGATTCATTTACCATTGCAGGTTATAAGCGCAATGGTGGATATGGCGCAGTTGCAAAAGCACTTGCTATGGCACCTGATGAAGTAATTCAATTAGTAAAAGATTCTGGATTACGTGGCCGAGGTGGCGCAGGATTTCCAACTGGAAGTAAGTGGGGCTTTATTCCGCAAGGAGACAATAAAGAACATTACTTAGTTGTTAACGCCGATGAGTCAGAGCCCGGTACATGTAAAGATATGCCGCTTTTATTAGCCAACCCACATGTATTAATTGAAGGCGTAATTATTGGTTCATATGCGATTAGAGCAAATTACGCTTTTATTTATATTCGCGGTGAAGTAACCCACGTAGTACGCAGAGTGCAACAAGCAATTGAAGATGCATACGCTGCTGGATTACTTGGTAAAAATATTTTAGGTAAAGGTTTTGATTTGGAATTAGTTCTTCATGTTGGTGCCGGAGCTTATATTTGTGGTGAAGAGACGGCATTACTTGATTCACTAGAAGGATTTCGTGGTCAGCCAAGACTGCGCCCACCATTTCCGGCAATTGCTGGGTTATATGCAAAGCCAACGGTAGTAAACAATGTTGAATCAATTGCCTCAGTTCCAGCGATTGTAAATAATGGTGTTGCCTGGTTTAACACAATGGGAACTGAAAAGAGCAAAGGATTTACGCTCTACTCACTCTCTGGCCATGTAAATAATCCCGGTCAATTTGAAGCACCACTTGGAATTACTTTACGAGAGCTTTTAGAAATCTCTGGCGGAGTTAGAAGTGGTCATAAATTAAAGTTTTGGACGCCTGGTGGATCATCAACGCCAATCTTTACCGATGCACATTTAGATGTACCACTTGATTATGAAGGTGTTTCAGCTGCTGGTTCAATGCTTGGTACAAAAGCGCTGCAAATATTTGATGAAACTACTTGTGTGGTTAGAGCAGTTCTTAGATGGACAGAATTTTATAAACATGAATCTTGCGGTAAGTGCACACCATGCCGCGAAGGAACATGGTGGTTAGTACAAGTTCTTAAAGATTTAGAGGCAGGTAAGGGAACCGAGGCGGATCTAGATAAGTTATTAGATCTATGCGACAACATTATGGGCCGATCATTTTGTGCTCTAGCTGATGGTGCGGCAAGCCCAATTATTTCTTCACTAAAATATTTCCGCCAAGAGTATTTAGATCATCTAGCCGCTGGTAGATGTCCATTTGATCCAATGGCATCAACATTATTTGTTACTGCAGGTGCTAAATGAGTATTCAAGAGTTAGGCACCGAACAAGCAGTTGAGATGATCACCTGCGTAATTGATGGTTTTGAAATTACTGTTCCAAAGGGAACCTTAGTAATCCGTGCTGCTGAAAAGCTAGGTATTCAAATTCCAAGATTTTGTGATCACCCACTGCTTGCGCCAGCTGGTGCGTGTAGACAATGTTTAGTAGATATTGAAATAAATGGCCGAGCATTTCCAAAACCACAAGCCTCTTGCACTATTCCAGTTGAAAACGGGATGATTGTTAAAACTCAATTAACTTCACCTGTTGCTGATAAAGCCCAAAAAGGAATTATGGAGTTGCTGTTAATTAACCACCCACTTGATTGCCCAGTTTGCGATAAAGGTGGTGAGTGCCCATTACAAAATCAGGCGATGTCATCTGGCAGAGGTGAAAGTAGATTTGAAGGAATAAAGAGAACATTTGAAAAACCAGTTGCAATCTCATCACAAGTTTTATTAGATCGAGAGCGGTGCGTACTTTGCGCTCGCTGCACAAGATTCTCAGAACAAATTGCCGGTGATCCATTTATAACTTTAAATGAACGTGGCGCACTTCAACAGGTTGGCATATACGAGGATGAACCATTTGATTCTTATTACTCTGGAAACACAGTACAGATATGTCCGGTTGGAGCATTAACTGGCACCTCATATCGATTCCGAGCTCGACCATTTGATTTAGTTTCCACTAATACTTCATGTGAGCACTGTGCATCTGGTTGCTCAATGCGCACCGATGTTCGCAGGGGTAAGACCTTGCGCAGACTTGCCGGAGAAGATGCAGATGTAAATGAAGAGTGGAATTGCGATAAGGGCCGATGGGCATTTAAGTATGAGGTAGCTAAGAATCGAATTACCGTGCCAATGATTAGAGATACAAATGGACAATTACAAGAAGCGTCTTGGCCTGAGGCATTAGCTGCTGCAGCAGCAGGATTAAAAAATGCAAGGGCTGGAGTATTAGTTGGTGGGCGTGCAACTGTTGAAGATGCTTACGGATATAGCAAATTTGCTCGAATAACTCTTAATACAAACAATATTGATTTCCGCGCTCGCAGCCACAGCGGTGAAGAGTTAGATTTCTTAGCATCGGCATCACTTAATGCAACATATAAAGATATTGATAAAGCAGATCAGATAGTACTTATTAGTTTTGAGCCAGAGGATGAGTCGCCAATAGTTTTCCTGCGAATTTATAAGCAGACTCATAAGCGGGCAATCAAAGTCACAAGTATTGCTCCATTTGCAAGTCGGGGTACTCAAAAGTTAAATGCAAAATTAATCAAAACTGCAGCCGGTAATGAAGTAGCAGCAATCTCAGCACTGACTGGATTAACAGCTAAATCTGTCGTTTTAGTTGGCGAGCGAGCATCTGAAACAACTGGTGCACTATCTGCCGTAATTAAATTAGTAAGTGAAAGTGGCGCAAAATTAGGTTGGATTCCACGCAGAGCCGGTGAGAAGGGTGCAGTTGCAGCTGGCGCACTTCCAAACTTGCTGCCAGGCAATCGCCCAATAAGTGATGCATCAGCCAGAGTAGATATTGCAACAGCATGGAATGCTGATTCACTACCAAGTGAGTTGGGAATGAGTTCTGCTGAAATCATTAACTCAGACCTGCAGGCAGTCTTAATCGGCGGGGTAGATCCAATGGATATTTCAGCAGATGCAAAGGTAAAACTTGCGAAGAAGTTTGTAGTTTCACTTGAAATTAGACAAAGTGATATTACTGATATCGCTTCAGTTGTATTGCCGGTAGCTGCAGTGGTTGAAAAGAGCGGTTCATTTATGGATTGGCAAGGAAGTACACGTAATTTTGATGCAGCAGTTGACCAATCACTAAACCGAAGTGATGTACGAATTCTTTCAATGCTTGCAGATGAAATTGGTAAACCAATTAATTTAGCAACTGTAAAAAGTGCCAGAAATGAGTTTGAGTCAATCGGAAATTGGGATGGTTCAAGGAGTGCAATGAAGTTAATTCCTGGAAACCCTGGCAAGAGTGCAACTGGTGATGAAGCGGTTTTAAATTCTTGGCGTAATTTGCTGGATAAAGGTTCGCTTCAAGATGGTGAAGATAATCTTGCTGGAACTGCGCGTAAATCAATTGTTGTTATTAGCTCTGCACGAGCTAAATCTCTTGGTGTAAATGAAAGTGATTTAGTGAGAGTTTCAAATGAGTACGGTGCGATTACTTTGCCATGTTCTATTAGTGATATTGAAGAATCATCTGTCTGGCTTCCACGTAACTCTCAAAGCAGCCAACTAATTAGAAATTTAGGAACGGTAAGTAATTCAATTGTGAAGGTGGCCAAAGCATGAGTAATGCAGAATTAATTGGCCAAGATCCAGGTTGGATTATTGCTCTAAAAGGTTTATTAATCTTTGCTGCATGCGTATTTCTAACAATTATGTCGGTTTGGGCAGAAAGGCGAATAGTCGCCAGAATGCAACAACGAAGTGGACCAAATAGAGTTGGAAAATTTGGTTTATTACAAGCTCTAGTTGATGGTGTGAAGTTGGCGCTTAAAGAAGATTTAATTCCAAAGGCAGCTGATCGAATTGTGTTCGTTCTTGCTCCGGTAATAAGCACCACTGCTTGTTTTATGTCATTTGCAGTTATTCCACTCACCGGTGAAGTAAATTTCTTTGGCCATAGAACAGTTATGCAATTAACTGACATTTCAGTTGGTGTGCTTTATGTATTAGCAATTGCATCCGTTGGAGTTTATGGAATTGTGCTAGCGGGTTGGTCTTCTGGATCAACTTATCCACTTCTAGGTGGTCTTCGTTCTTCTGCTCAAGTAATTTCATATGAAGTTGCGATGGGGTTATCCTTGGTTGCGGTATTTATTTACGCTGGCTCAATGTCTACATCTGAGATAGTGGCTGCTCAAGATAAGTGGTGGTATGCAGTAATTCTTTTCCCTTCTTTTATTATCTACACAATTTCTATGGTTGGTGAAACTAATCGAGCACCATTTGATTTAGCTGAAGCTGAAGGTGAATTAGTTGGTGGATTCCATACCGAGTATTCATCACTTAAGTTCGCGTTATTTTTCTTATCGGAGTATGTAAACATTATTGCGGTTTCAGCGCTTGCGACCACATTGTTCCTTGGTGGTTACCATGCCCTTCCTGGTTTGGGTTTCACCGAACAATGGCTCGGTGGCTGGTTTACATTAGTTTGGTTCTTTATAAAGATTTTAGGATTCTTCTTTGTCTTTGTTTGGTTACGTGGCACATTACCTCGCCTGCGTTATGACCAATTTATGAAGTTTGGTTGGAAAGTTTTAATCCCATTTTCACTTGCTTGGATTATGGTGGTTTCAACACTTCGAGTAATGTCTCAACAACAGGCACCCAGAGTAATAATTGTTGCCTTTATATTTTCAATAGCATTAATTTATATTGCAATTACATCCCTAATTGATCGCAATAAAGTTAATCTTGCAAAAGCCGCTAAGGTGACAAACTCTAGTGAACCTAATTTTCCCGTACCAACAATTCCAAACACAAGAGCGGAGCAATTAAATGGCTGATGAATTAACGCCTCGTTCTGATGATTTTGGCTTAGCCAAAGCAGATCAATCAAAAGTACCAATCACAAACCATGAGAGTGCAAGCTTTAGCAAGCAACTACTTGGTTTTTGGGTAACTTTTAAAACTATGTTTAAAAAAGTAAATACAGTTCAATACCCAGAGGTTAAAGAACCAACTGCAGAAAGATTTCATGGACGCCATCAACTAAACCGCCATCCAGATGGGCTAGAGAAATGTATTGGATGCGAATTATGTGCTTGGGCATGCCCGGCAGATGCTATTTATGTTGAAGGTGCTGACAATAAAGAAGGTGCACAATTTTCTCCCGGTGAGCGTTATGGCAAGGTTTACCAAATTAATTATCTTCGCTGTATTTTCTGTGGTCTTTGCATTGAAGCATGTCCAACCCGAGCCTTAACAATGACAAACGAATATGAATTAGCAGACAGCACTCGTGGAAAACTAATCTTTGAAAAAGATGACCTACTTGGTCCACTTCGTGCTGGAATGGTTCCACCACCACATCCAATGTATCCAAACACTGATGATGGTAACTATTACCGTGGGGAAGTAACTGAATCTCACCCATCTCAAGGTGTAGCTAAAAATGATTAACCTTGCATTAGATATTGGAAAAACTGCTTCACCAGAAGCCGCATTATTTTATTTTCTAGCACCACTTTCAGTATTAGCAGGGCTTGGAATGTTAATTGTAAAAAAAGCGGTCCATTCAGCTTTATTACTTGCTTGGATAATGATTTCACTAGCGATTTTTTATATTGCCCAAGATGCACTTTTCTTAGGAATTGTTCAAATTGTTGTTTATACCGGCGCAGTAATGATGCTTTTCTTATTTATTTTGATGTTAGTTGGCGTTGATACCTCTGATTCTTTTGTTGAAACTATTCGTGGGCTCAGGCCAATAGCGATAACAGCAGCAATTGGATTTGGTGGATTATTAACAACCTTAATTGGCCGGGCAACATTTAATAGACCGATCACCGGTTTAGCTTCTGCAAACTCCAACGGAAACGCGAATGGATTAGCGGAGGAGTTATTTACTAAATATGTATTTGCATTTGAGGTTGTTTCAGCGCTTTTAATTACCGCAGCCCTTGGCGCAATGGTTTTAGCTCATAGTCAAAAAACTAGGTCTCCATTTGCGCAACGTGATCTTTCAATCGCTCGGTTTAGAAAAGATAATTTAAAGGATGCAGCCGGTCTTCCTGGTTCTGGTGTTTATGCTCTTCATAACGCAGTTGATGTACCAGCGCTACTACCAACTGGCAAAGCAGCACCAACATCAATATCTGCAGTACTTGAAGCCCGTGGCGACATGATTGAAAGTTCTAAATTTGAACTACAGCAGGAAGAGGAGGAGAAGTAATGGCAATCGCTAATTATCTTTATCTTTCTGCAATTCTTTTTACAATTGGTGCAATCGGAGTTGTTGTTAGACGTAATGCAATTGTTGTTTTTATGTGTATTGAGTTAATGCTAAATGCTGCAAATCTTGCATTTGTAACCTTTGCTCGAATAAATGGAAATCTTCAAGGACAGGTCGTTGCCTTCTTCACCATGGTTGTTGCTGCATGTGAAGTAGTAGTTGGTCTTGCGATCATTGTGACTATTTACCGCTCCCGTCGATCTGCATCAGTTGATGATGCAAGTTTGCTTAAGAGATAAACATGCAGACATCAGCAAATTTAGTTTGGTTAATCGCACTGCCATTATTTAGTTCTGCAATTCTTTTATTAATTGGCAAGCGAGCTAATTCTTGGGGCCATGTAATGGCAACAATTGTTTCAGCCTCAGCCTTTACTATTGGTGTTGTTGAGTTTTTCGCGATGCAATCAAGAACAGGTGAAAATCGAGCAGTTACACAAAATCTATTTACTTGGATCTCGGTCGGCTCATTTAATGTTAATGCATCACTACTTCTTGATCAGCTCTCTATTTGTTTCGTGCTATTAATCACTGGCGTGGGTACATTAATTCACATCTATTCAATTGCTTATATGTCGCATGATCTTGATCGTCGTAGATTTTTTGCATATCTAAATCTATTTATCGCAGCCATGCTTTTATTAGTTCTAGGAGACTCATATTTAAATCTTTATGTGGGCTGGGAAGGTGTTGGACTTGCCTCTTATTTGCTTATTGGATTTTGGAATCAAAAGCCTGCCTATGCAACAGCTGCAAAAAAGGCTTTTATAGCAAACCGAGTTGGCGACGTTGGTTTATCACTAGCAATCATGATTGCGTTTGCGACCTTTGGCGATGTTTCATTTGCTGGAATTAAAGAACATACAGAGCACGCCTCTTCAACACAATTAACCGCTATTGGTTTGATGTTGTTACTAGCTGCTTGCGGAAAGTCTGCACAATTTCCTCTGCAATCTTGGCTGGGAGATGCAATGGCTGGTCCAACTCCAGTATCTGCTCTTATTCATGCCGCAACAATGGTTACTGCCGGTGTTTATTTAATTACTAGATCAAACTTTATTTTTGATCAAGCACCAATTGCGCAATTGATGGTTCTTATTGTCGGTGGAGTCACTTTATTGTTTGGCGCGATTATTGGTACAGCTAAAGATGATATTAAGAAGGCACTTGCTGCATCAACCATGTCACAAATTGGCTACATGATTCTGGCAACTGGATTAGGTCCAATCGGTTATGCATTTGCAATTATGCATTTACTTACTCACGGTTTCTTTAAGGCAAGCATGTTTCTCGGAGCAGGTTCTGTAATGCATGGCATGAAAGATGAAGTTAATATGAGAAAGTATGGCGGTATTGGAAAGTTTATGCCGATTACTGCACTCACATTTGGACTTGGCTATTTAGCAATTATTGGTGTTCCACCATTCGCTGGCTTTTATTCAAAAGACAAAATTATTGAAACAGCTTTTAATGCTGGTGGTATAAAAGGTGTAGCACTTGGTGTTGCAACATTACTTGGCGCGATGATTACCGCCTTTTATATGACCAGAGTTGTGATCTTGACCTTTTTTGGAAATGAAAGATGGGGTCATAAAGATGAACCACATGAGAGTCCAGCATTAATGCTGATTCCTATTGGTTTACTTTCAATTGGTTCTATTGCGTCTGGATTTATTTTATCGAAGGGTCAAGGTTTGGTTAATTGGCTAGAGCCAGTGGTTAATCCACTTAAAGAGCACCACGAAGAGTTTTTGCCAGCAGCAGTAATTTCGCTAATGACATTAGCGGTAGTGGCAATTGGAATATTTGTTGCGGTGTCTAAATATCGTGGAGATCAACTAGCTCAAGCACCTGAAAAGGTATCTGCACTTACTAGAGCTGCACGTCGTGATTTATTCCAAGATGATTTCAATGAGACAGTGTTTATGCGTCCGGGCCAGTCAGTAGTTAAGAACATATTGAATATTGATTACTTAGTAATTGATGGTTTAGTTCGAGCAGTCGGAAGTGTTTCTTTAACCGCTGGCAGTCGCTTAAGGTCTCTTCAAAATGGTTATGTTAGAAGTTATGCATTACTAATGTTTATTGGAGCGCTAGCACTTATCGCAGCCATCTGGGTGGTGACGGCATGAGTTTATTAACGATTGTTGGCGGACTTCCACTTTTAGGTGCACTTATCGTGGCACTTATTCCAAGTAAAAGTTCTGAGCTAATTAAACGAGTAGCTTTTGGTGCCACTTTAGCAATAGCAGTAGCTTCTATTTTCTTAGCAACTGGGTTTGATAAAAGTATTACCGGAATGCAATATGTTCAAAGCAATGCTTGGATAGCTGCTTTTAATATTAATTATGCAGTAGGTATTGATGGAATTTCATTAGTTCTCATTTTGTTATCAACTATCTTGGTGCCAATAGTCATATTAGCTACCTGGCATGAATCAGATGTTGGTAGATGGGGTACTAAGAGTTTTTATATTCTTATTTTGGTTTTAGAGACCATGATGATTGGCGTCTTTGCAGCCACTGACCTGTTTTTATTCTATGTTTTCTTTGAGGCAATGTTAATACCGGTTTACTTCTTAATCGGTGGCTATGGCACTGGCAACAGATCCGCTGCTGCAGTTAAGTTCCTTCTATATAGCTTATTTGGTGGCTTATTAATGCTGGCATCAGTTATTGGAATTTATGTAATCGCTGGTAATCAAATTGGGGCAACATTTGATTTAACTAAACTTGCAACCCTTCAAATTGATAATACAACCGAGAATCTTTTATTCCTTGGCTTCTTTATAGCCTTTGCAATAAAGGCGCCACTTTGGCCATTTCATACTTGGCTTCCAGATGCAGCAAAGGCTGCAACACCTGGCACATCAGTTTTGCTATTAGGTGTATTAGACAAAGTTGGAACATACGGAATGATCAGATTTTGTATTGCGTTATTTCCAGACGCGAGTAAAACCTTTACGCCACTAATTATCACGTTAGCGGTGATATCAATTATTTACGGTGCATTTATGGCGATTGGGCAAAAAGATATTAAGGGATTAATTGCATTTACATCCATTTCACACTTTGGGTTTATAACTATGGGAATTTTCGCTATGACTTCACAGGGAATGTCTGGTGCTAATTTATATATGGTTAATCATGGCTTTTCTACCGCAGCACTATTTTTAGTTGCTGGCTGGATGATGATGCGCAGAGGCTCATCAACTATTACTGATTTTGGTGGCCTGCAAAGAGTGACGCCAGTAATGGCTTGGACATTCTTTATTGCTGGAATGTCAGGCTTAGCATTACCTGGTCTATCTAGCTTTGTTAGTGAATTCTTAGTTTTAGTTGGGACATATACCCGCTACCCAGTTGCGGCTGTAATTGGAACACTTGGAATTGTTTTAGCAGCTCTTTATATATTAATACCGATCCAAAAAACACTTCACGGTCCAACAAGTAGTGGAAATGAAAATCTAAAAGATTTAAGTTTGCGTGAAAAAATTGCAATTTCACCTGTTATTTTAATAATTGTCGTAATGGGTTTTTATCCAAAACCTGTATTGGATCTTATTAATCCAACAGCAGAAAAAGTTGTTGTAAATGCTGGGTTTACTGATCCAATTGCAAAGATGGGCAAATAATGTTAACCGCACCTTCACTTACATACTCACTTATCGCACCAATTCTGATAGTCCTGGGTGGGGCTTTAATTGGGGTTTTAGTTGAAGCATTTTTAGGCCGAGCCCACCGGGCAGCGGTTCAACTAACAATAAGTATTGGAACGCTTCTATTAGCACTACAACAATTATGGCGAATTAGAGATTTATCTTCTACTACCGCTGCAGTTAATTCTGTAACAATTGATAAGGCTGGAATATTTTTACAAGCCACTGTAGTTGTACTTGCGCTAGTTGCAGTTTTATTAATTGCCGATCAAGACAATTTTGTTGCTCAAGCATCGGCTGTTCCTGGTTCAAATGAAGAAAAAAGCTCATTGCAGGAGAAGAGTCAACAAACTGAAATTTTTCCACTCTTCTTATTTGCTGTTGCAGGAATGATGCTATTTCCAGTTGCTGCGGATCTAATTACATTATTTGTCGCCTTAGAAGTATTTTCTCTACCACTTTATTTATTAGCCGGTTTATCTAGGCGCAGACGGTTGTTGTCACAGGAGTCAGCACTTAAATATTTCTTACTCGGTGCCTACTCTTCAGCATTTTTCTTATTTGGTGCAGCTTTCCTATATGGATACTCCGGAACAATTTCAATTTCAGGTATTAGCACAGCAGTAGGAAGTGCTAACAACGTCTTCCTACTAATAGGAATAGTTTTCGTATCAGTTGGCTTATTGTTTAAGGTTGGTGCAGTGCCATTCCATTCTTGGACACCTGATGTATATCAGGGAGCGCCAACACCAATTACCGGATTTATGGCTGCAGCCACAAAGGTAGCGGCATTTGGTGCATTACTTAGAATCTTTTATATTGGTTTTGCAGAAGAGCAAGCACTTTGGCGTCCACTAATTACTGTAATAGCAATTATCACGATGCTATTTGGCTCATTGGTTGCAATTGCGCAGCGGGATGTTAAACGTATGTTGGCTTACTCATCAATTGCACATGCTGGTTTCTTATTATCCGGTGTAGTTGCGTTAAATAAGGATGGCTTAGCAGCTTCACTGTTCTATCTATTTGCCTATGGCCTAACCACATTAGCCGCATTTGGAATTGTTACTCTTGTTAAAGATTCTTCTGGTGAGGTAAGTGATTTAAATAGGTGGACTGGTCTTGGTAAGAAATCACCATTAGTTGCAGCTGCATTCTCATTTATCTTATTAAGTTTTGCAGGTATTCCATTAACCTCTGGCTTTATTGGAAAGTTTGCAATATTTTCGGCAGCGTATAAATCCGGAAATATTTCACTTGTAGTTGTCGGTGTGCTTTCAAGCGCCATTGCAGCTTTCTTCTACATCAGAGTAATTATCATGATGTTCTTTACCGACCCAATTAATGATTCAGTTTCAGTAATTATCCCATCTGTTAAAAGTCGAATAGCAATTATCCTTGCGACAGTAATTTCAGTTGTCCTAGGAGTTATGCCATCACTGCTGCTTAATCCTGCAACCACCTATGCCAATTTTATTAAATGAAAAATCAAGTCGGGATACCCAACTTAGATAAAGCATTAGAGGCTTCACTTCTTGCCGACATGGCGAGGGTGGAAGAGTTAATGCGCTCTCATATTAAAGGTGATTACCCATTAGTTATTGAAACATCCCGTCACTTAGTTGAAGCTGGTGGAAAGCGACTCAGACCCTTATTAACATTATTAGCTGCACAATTTGGTGATCCAAGTAATTATGACATTATCAAGGCTGCAGTTTGTTGCGAACTTACTCACCTTGCAACGCTTTATCACGATGATGTAATGGATGATGCTGTATTAAGACGGGGAGTAATTAGTGCTAATAAGAAATGGGATAACGCTGTAGCAATTTTGACTGGCGATTATTTGTTTTCAAAGGTCTCAGATATGTTGGCAGA
>JBAWYI010000002.1:0-63451 GCA_037143635.1 Actinomycetes bacterium | reverse complement strand
ACAGCACGAGTAAAGCGCGGCATGGCAGAGATGCTAAAGGGCGGCGTGATTATGGATGTTGTAAATGTTGAGCAAGCCAAAATTGCTGAAGATGCAGGTGCAGTTGCGGTAATGGCGTTAGAACGCGTACCAGCAGATATCCGTGCACAAGGTGGCGTTGCTCGCATGTCAGATCCGGACATGATTACTGCAATTCAAGCAGCAGTTTCTATTCCAGTTATGGCAAAAGCAAGAATTGGTCATTTTGTTGAAGCACAAATTTTACAAACACTTGGCGTTGATTACATTGATGAGTCAGAGGTTTTAACTCCAGCTGATTATGCAAACCATATTGATAAGTGGAATTTCACTATTCCGTTCGTATGCGGTGCAACAAATCTTGGTGAAGCACTTCGCCGTATTAATGAAGGTGCTGCAATGATCAGATCAAAGGGTGAGGCTGGAACTGGTGATGTTTCAAATGCCACAACTCATATGCGCACTATCTCTGCTGAAATCCGCAGATTGACTTCAATGCGTGAGGATGAATTATTTGTCGCAGCAAAAGAATTACAAGCACCGTATGAATTAGTAAAAGAGGTTGCAAGTACTGGCAAGTTGCCAGTTGTGTTATTTACTGCCGGTGGAATTGCAACACCAGCCGATGCTGCAATGATGATGCAATTAGGTGCAGATGGTGTATTCGTGGGATCAGGTATTTTCAAATCAGGTGATCCAGCAAAACGTGCTGCTGCATGTGTTAAAGCTGTTACTTACTTTACCGATGCGAAGGTAATCGCTGATGTTTCACGCGGCCTAGGAGATGCAATGGTTGGTATAAATGTTGCTGATATTCCAGTGCCACACCGGCTTGCGGAGCGGGGCTGGTAATTGTGAAAATTGGAGTACTTGCACTCCAAGGTGATGTTCGTGAACATATCCAATCCTTAAGTGATTGCGGTGTTGATGCAATCGCTGTTAAAACAAAGAGTGAGATTGAAAGCATCTCTGCCCTGGTAATTCCTGGGGGAGAATCAACGACTATTGCAAAACTTGCTAGATCATTTGATCTATTTGATTTAATAAAAGAACGAATAAATAGTGGAATGCCAACATATGGATCATGCGCCGGAATGATTTTGTTATCTGATCATGTTGAGGATGCAATTGTTGGACAGGAAAGTTTTGGTGGAATTGATATGGTTGTTCGCCGAAATGCCTTTGGTCGTCAGGTTGATTCATTTGAGACCGACCTTAAATTTAAAGGAATAACTGAGCCGGCAATAAGAGCAGTATTCATTCGGGCGCCATGGGTTGAATCCGTTGGTGAGAATGTTGAAGTTTTATCTGAGATCACCGATAGCAACGGAGCTAAACATCCAGTTGCAGTACGCCAAGGACACCTTCTTGCTACCTCATTTCACCCTGAATTAACTGGGGATAATCGTGTTCATAAATATTTTGTTGAAAATATTTGCCGAGAGTTTGCAACTTTTTAAGGATATAGGAGAGATATGAGCGGCCATTCCAAGTGGGCAACCACCAAACATAAAAAAGCCATTATTGATTCTAGGCGAGCAAAAAACTTTGCAAAATTAATTAAAGCAATTGAAGTTTCAGCCCGTGCCGGAGGAGCTGATGTTTCTGGTAACCCAACCCTGTTTGATGCAATTGCAAAAGCAAAGAAAAGTTCAGTCCCAGCTGACAATATTGATCGAGCAGTAAAGCGCGGTGCTGGTCTTGAAACCGGTGGTAAAGAGTGGGAAACCATTATGTATGAAGGTTATGCCGCTGGTGGAGTTGCGTTATTAATTGAATGTTTATCAGATAATCGAAACCGTGCTGCCTCTGAGGTGAGAGTTGCAGTTACCCGTAATGGTGGCAACATGGCAGATCCAGGATCTGTCTCATACTTGTTTAATCGCAAAGGTGTGGTGCTAGTTTCAAAGAACAGTGGAAAAGTAACTGAAGATTCACTACTTGAGGTTGTGTTAGATGCAGGAGCTGATGAAGTAAATGATTTAGGTGATTCATTTGAGATCGTAACTGCGCCTTCTGATTTAGTCGCAGTGCGTACTTGTCTACAAACTGCAGGTATTGATTACGACTCTGCGGATACTTCATTTTTACCAACTATGTCGATTCCAATTGATGCCGACACTGCAAAAAAGGTATTTGATTTAATTGAGGTAATTGAAGAGCTAGATGATGTGCAGAATGTCTACGGAAACTTTGATGTTTCAGATGAGGTAATGGCGAGCCTTAGTTAATACTCATTTCTCGCTGATTAGGCTTTGGCTATGCGCGTTTTAGGAATCGATCCCGGCTTAACAAGATGTGGTATCGGAATTGTTGATTCAACTGGCCCGCAAAAGTTAGAAATGGTTGGCGTTGGCGTAATCAAAACCGATTTAGAAGCACCACTTGAATTTAGATTACTTGAGTTAGAAAAAGAGATCTCAGTTTGGATTAAAAATTACAAACCAGATGTAATTGCAGTCGAGCGAGTTTTTTCCCAATTGAATGTGCGAACTGCAATGGCAACTGGCCAGGCAGCCGGTGTTGCCTTATTGCTTGCGGCAAAAGCTGGAATTCCAGTTGTAATGCACACCCCAAGTGAGGTTAAAGCTGCAGTTACTGGATCGGGTCGGGCGGATAAAAAACAGGTAGCACAGATGGTAAAAAGGTTGCTTAAGTTAAAAGAAATTCCAAAACCAGTAGATAGTACTGATGCCTTAGCGCTAGCAATCTGTCATCATTGGCGCGGTGTTGGAAATGCCAGGTTGGCAACTGCAAAGAAAAAGGCGATTAAGAAACGATGATTAGTTCAATCTCTGGAACCGTTAAATCAACCTCACTTAATTCAATTGTGGTTGAGGTTGGTGGGGTTGGGATCTTGGTTCAAGTTCCTATTCGAGTTGCAGCATCGATGCAGGTTGGAAAATTAGTTAATTTTCACACCTACTTAATAGTCCGTGAAGATGCATTGACACTTTATGGTTTCACTGAACTTGTTGATCGAGATTTTTTTGAACTTCTTTTATCAGTTACGGGAATTGGACCAAAAGTTGCGCAATCGATTCTGTCAGCAAGTGAGGCTTCTGCAATCGCCTCAGCAATTGTGTCAGCTAATTTAAAAAGCTTAGAGGCTGTTCCTGGTTTAGGGAAAAAGGGTGCACAGCGGTTGGTGCTTGAATTAAAGGATAAAGCGGCTAACTTTGTAAGTGGAACTAGTAATGCAAAATTATCAATTACAAATCAAGTAGAAAATGCGCTGCAAGGTCTTGGTTATTCGGTAAAAGAATCTGCAGCGATGATTTCTCAGATCTCTTCAACTACAAAGATTGAAAGTATGAGTGCTGCTGAAATATTGAAGTTAGCATTGAAATCTGGTGGTAAGAAATAATGAGTGATCGAATTATTGATCAAGGCGCAGATGATGCTGAGCGGGTTGCTGAGCTGGCCCTGAGACCTAAAACATTAGGCGAGTTTGTTGGCCAATTTCGAGTAAGAGATCAGTTAAATTTACTTTTATCTGCTGCAAAAGAACGTAAATCTGTCTCTGACCATATTTTATTCTCAGGTCCTCCTGGATTAGGTAAAACTACTTTGGCAATGATTGTTGCTTCCGAAATGGATGCTCCGATTCGAATCACTTCAGGACCGGCTATTCAACATGCCGGGGATCTAGCTTCAATCCTTTCTTCATTAGTGGAGGGTGAAATTCTTTTTCTAGATGAGATTCATCGAATGTCTCGGCCAGCGGAGGAGATGCTTTATCTTGCGATGGAGGATTTTCGAGTTGATGTAATCGTTGGTAAGGGTGCTGGTGCAACCTCAATTCCATTAGATTTACCGCACTTCACATTGGTTGGGGCAACTACTAGAGCTGGCTTACTGCCAAGTCCTCTTAGGGATCGGTTTGGCTTTACAGCGCAGTTAGATTTTTATGAGGCAGATGAGCTTTCACAAATAATTAAGCGCAGTTCTGATTTATTAGAGATTGAAATAGATAAAGCAGCAGTTGCGGAGATTGCTTCAAGATCCCGTGGTACTCCAAGAGTTGCAAATCGCTTGTTACGCCGGGTTCGAGATTATGCTCAAGTAAATAAGGAAAAAGTTGTTCAAATAGATCATGCAATGGCTGCTCTTAAAATTTATGAAGTTGATGAAATCGGATTAGACCGACTAGATAAAGCGGTATTAACTGCCTTAATTAAAAACTTTAATGGTGGTCCAGTTGGAGTTTCAACACTTGCTATGGCAGTAGGAGAAGAGATTGAAACAATTGAATCACTTGCTGAACCATTTTTAGTGAGAATGGGATTCTTAGCTCGCACACCACGTGGTCGAGTTGCGACCGCAGCTGGTTGGGCACATATTGGTATTAAGCCGCCTTTATCTGCACAGATCGGCACCGATGCCTCACTCTTTGACCAAGATCCAGATATCGCACAATAAAGTCAGTAAATTTCTCATAAATCACACACAACTCATGTTGGATTTCTCAATAAACACACCTCAGCCTAGAATTGGCCCTCATGTCTGCCAATAAAATTGCTAATACTCAATCACGTGCAGCTCGCACGATCTCAATTCTCTTACTAACAATTTTGGCATTTACCGGTATTGCATTTGTTGCTGGCGCTACATCATTTAAATTAGGACTTGATCTTCAAGGTGGAACCAGCGTTACGTTGCAGCCTCGCATTGAGCAAGGCCAAGTTGGAAAAGTTACAACAGAGGCAATTGATCAAGCAGTTGCAATTATTCGCCAACGTGTTAACTCATTAGGTGTTGCTGAGTCTGAGGTTTCCGCACAAGGAACCGGCGTTAATCGCCAGATTGTTATTTCAGTACCAGGTGAGACTGGACGAAGGATTGTTGATTTAGTTGGTCAAACAGCAGAGCTTAGATTCAGACCGGTTCTTGCAGTTGGTGCAGGAAATGCAACTTCAGCAAATAGCGATACAGCAACGGCAACTTTGCCAGCTGGTGTTACTGCAGATTTAAATGCACAGTTTGCTGCCTTAGATTGCACCTTGCCTCAAAACCGTCAAGGTGGTGGCGGAGTTAGTGAAGCTGCAACAATTGTTAGCTGTGATCGAGCAGGTGTTACTAAATATATTTTGGCTCCAGCAGAGGTGTTAGGTCGTCAAGTAACTAAAGCATCTGCAGTCATAAGCACTCAAAATGCATCAGGTTGGTATGTAATTTTAGATTTTAATGGTGAGGGAACTAGCAAGTTTGGTGCAATGACAAGCCGTCTTACCTCTTTACCATCTCCACAAAACCAAGCAGCAATTGTTTTAGATGGCTTGGTTTATTCAGCACCAAGAATTAATGAGGCAATTAATACTGGAACTGCTCAAATTACTGGAAACTTTACGCAAGAAGAGGCTCAGGATTTGGCGAATGTTTTAAAGTATGGCGCACTTCCACTTGCGTTTGATCGCGGTGAGGTTCAACAAGTTTCGCCAACATTAGGTGCAGATCAATTGCGAGGCGGATTAATCGCCGGAGTACTTGGCCTGCTATTAGTAATTATTTATTCAATTCTTTACTACCGAGGACTGGGAATTGTTTCTGTTGGTTCATTATTAGTTGCAACTGCAATTACTCTTCTTTCATTCTTACTGCTTGGTAAATCAATTGGCTTCACATTAACTCTGGCAGGTATTGCCGGTGCAATTGTTGCGATTGGTATTACTGCCGACTCCTTTATTGTTTACTTTGAGCGTATTAGAGATGAAGTTCGTGAAGGTAGATCTTTAAAATCTGCGGTTGAAACTGGCTGGAAGCGAGCTCGACGTACCGTACTTGTTGCAGATGCAGTTTCTATGATCGCAGCCATCATGCTTTACTTCTTTGCAGTTGGCGGAGTTAGAGGATTTGCGTTCACACTTGGACTAACTACTATCATCGATTTAATAGTGGTGTTCTTCTTTACAAAGCCGCTGATAACTGTGCTTGCAAGATTTAAATTTTATAGCGAAGGACACCCACTCTCTGGATTCTCAAACAAATCACTTGGAGTTGTGGTTAAGAATAATTTGCCAACCGAGGAGGTTAAATAATGGCTAAGTTGTCAGGTTTAGGTGGACGGCTTTATCGTGGTGAGACCTCTGTTGATTTTATTGGTAAGCGAAAAATTTGGTACTCGTTTTCTGGTTTATTGATTCTTGCCTCGGCTGTAACCCTATTTACTCAAGGGCTGCACCTAGGAATTGAGTTTAAAGGCGGATCATCATTCATTGTTACTTCCTCATCTGCTTCAGTTACAAGCGCTGAAGCGGCGTTATCTGAAGCTGGAATAAACTCACAATCAATTATTCAAAAAATAGGTAATGACAAGGTGAGAGTTCAAACAAATGCACTAACCCAGGTTGAACAAACAGCAGTTGAGGATAAGTTAGCTGCAAAGTTTGGCGTCAGTGTTGATTCAATTGACTCTCAAATTATTGGACCTTCATGGGGTGAAGAAATTACCCGTAAGGCACTTTATGGTTTGTTCGGCTTCTTACTTGTAGTTTTGCTATATCTTGCAATGGCATTTGAATCAAAGATGGCAATTGCAGCAATTATTTCAGTTATTCATGACGTGTTTATTACGGTTGGAATTTACGCCTTGGTTGGTTTTGAGGTAACACCGGCAACAGTTATTGGGTTCTTAACTATTTTAGGTTATTCACTTTATGACACGGTAGTGGTTTTTGATAAGGTGCGTGAAAATACTAGAGGTATTGCTTCAAGCGGTAAAAGTACATATTCTCAAGCAGCAAATTTAGCTGTTAATCAAACCCTAGTCAGATCATTTAATACATCATTAATTGCATTACTTCCAGTTGGCTCAATCCTTTTTGTTGGGGCTGGCCTGCTTGGCGCTGGAACGCTGAAAGATTTATCTCTTGCATTATTTATTGGACTTGCAACCGGAACTTATTCATCTATCTTTATTGCAACACCAATTCTTGCGGTACTGCGCGAACGTGAGCCAGCTATGCAGGCTCTTGCAAAGCGCGTAGGTAACAGAGGCGACAAAGTAGTTACGCCAACAGCAGTAAGTAATCAGGTTGGACGTGGACCACGTAATCAACCTAAACGCAATCGCCGCCGCTAATCCTTTGAATTAAGTAAGGCAGCCAAAGCGCTATGACAACAATTGAATTGTTAAAGCCGCTAGTTGATGGACTCTCACAATCTCATCCAGGATTTTCAAGCAGCGATCTTGAAAAAGCATTTGCAGCAGCCGAGAAGGCCCATGCCGGACAACTTCGTAAATCTGGGGAAGATTACATAACTCATCCAGTTGCTGTTGCTCAGATATTAATTGACCTAGGTATGGATTTGCCGACCATTATGGCCGCGCTATTACATGACACAGTCGAAGACACCACATACTCAATTGAGCAGATTAAATCTGAATTTGGCGATGAGGTAACTTCATTAGTCGATGGAGTTACAAAGCTAGATAAATTAACTTACGGCCCAACTGCAGAGGCTGAGACACTTCGCAAAATGGTTGTCGCAATGTCTAGAGATATCCGAGTTTTAGTCATTAAGTTAGCTGACCGACTTCATAACGCCCGTACCTGGGATTTTATTACACCAGAAACTGCGCAACGCAAGGCACGAGAAACTCTTGATATCTATGCACCACTTGCACACCGCTTAGGTATGAATGCAATTAAATGGGAGTTGGAGGATTTATCTTTTAGAATTCTTGAACCAAAGAAGTTTGAAGAGATTGAAAGGTTGGTAGGGGAGAGATCACCAGCAAGAGATCAGATCACTTCTGAGGTAATTTCTGCAATTGACTCAGATTTAAAAATAGAGGGAATTACTGCGCAGGTAAATGGGCGAAAAAAACATTTTTATAGTGTCTACCAAAAAATGGTGGTACGTGGCAGAGAATTTAATGACATATATGACTTGGTTGGAATAAGAATTCTGGTTGATTCAGTGCGTGATTGTTACGGCGTTTTAGGGTCAATACATGCAAGATGGAGTCCGGTTCCAGGTCGGTTTAAAGATTACATTGCAATGCCAAAATTTAATCTTTATCAATCACTACACACGACTGTAATTGGACCAAATGGCAAAGCGGTTGAGATTCAAATTAGAACATTTGATATGCATGCTAGAGCTGAGTTTGGTATTGCAGCTCACTGGAAATATAAGAGTAAAAATACAGAGGCCGGTAAGAGCCCTGAGGTTCTATGGCTTCGTCAATTACATGAATGGCAACAGGAGAGTGAGGATGTTGGCGATTTTCTAGAGACTCTGCGCTATGACCTTCGCACACCAGAGGTTTTCGTTTTCACGCCAAAAGGAAGTGTGATTGCACTACCGTCAGGTTCAACACCAGTTGATTTTGCATATGCAGTTCACACTGAAGTTGGAAATAAATGTGTTGGAGCTAAGGTAAATGGAAAGTTAGTTCCACTTGAATCTCACTTAGTAAATGGTGATGTTGTAGATATTGTGATTAACAAAGGCATAAATGCTGCGCCAAGTCATGACTGGCTTAACTTTGTAACATCATCTAGGGCTAGATCCAAGATCAAGGCTTGGTTTTCAAAGGAAAGAAAAGAAGAAGCGATTGAAGCTGGACAAGAATCTATTGCACGTCAAATGCGAAAAGCGGGATTACCTATTCAAAAGATACTTGGTGGACATGCTTTATTAGAGCTAGCTCATGAGTTGCGCTATGAAGATATCGAAACAATGTATGAAGCGGTTGGTAATGGTCATGTATCTGCTCACTCAATTATTGAGAAATTAACACTCCTAATAAGCACAGTTGATGCTCACCCAGAGAATGATTTAACACCACTAGTTCATACCGTAAAAAGAGAGCGCAAAAGTGTTACCGGAATTGATGTTGAAGGAGCTGGTGATGTTTTAGTAAAACTTGCACGTTGTTGCGCACCGGTGCCGGGGGATGAGATAACCGGATTTATCACCCGTGGAAGTGGCGTTTCAGTTCACCGAGCAGATTGCATAAATATTACCGATCTTAAGATTCACCAAGGTGATCGTATGGTTGGGGTTAAATGGAACCTTTCTGCAAAAAGTACATTTTTGGTTAATATTCAAGTTGAGGCATTGGATCGAGCCCGACTTCTCTCTGATGTTACAAAAGCATTATCTGATCAACATGTAAATATTTTGAGTGCTTCTGTCGTAACAAACAAGGACCAAACTGCTATTTGTAAGTTCTCATTTGAGATGGCTGATGCATCTCATTTAGATGCAGTATTGGCAGCAGTAAGAAGTATTGAGGGCGTTTATGATGTTGATCGAATCTTTAACAATTAGCCAGTAAATTCAGTAAGACCTTTTTGAGCCTCTTCTAACCAACCCCTGCGAGCAGCAGCAGCTTCTCGCGCCACCATAGCTTTTGCTGTTTGACCAGCAGCCTCTGCCTTTGCAGCTTGTTTTTCATAATTTTCAATAGCTTCAGCAAGACCTTGCACAACCTTATTTGCTTGTGCTTTAGCACTTGGATCACTCTTGCGTTGGAAATTACGCTCTAATTCATTTATCTCATCTTCAACTTTTTTAATTCTAGAGTCAAATGATGCGCGCTTTTTGCGATCTGTCATACCGATCTTTTGCCATTTGCCCATCAGATCATAAAACTTCTTTTTAGCAGATTTGAAATCAGTTATCGGCAACAATGCCTCAAACTCAACGATCATAGCTTCTCGTTTTGCTAAGTTCTCAACCATTGATCCCTTGCGTTTATCCATATCGGCATTTTTTGCTTTAAAGAAAGTGTCTTGAGCAGTTTTAAATCTGTTCCAAAGCGCGGTATCGGCCGATTTCTTTCCTCGACCAGCAGCCTTCCATTGATCCATTAACTCTTTATATTTCTTTGCAGTGTTTAGCCACTCTCTAGAGTTAGCAAGGCTTTCAGCTTCTTTTACTATAGATTCTTTAGTAGTAGCTACCTTTTTTTGCTCAGAATCAAGGTTTGAAAAATGAGTTCGACGGCGTTTATCAAATTTATTTCTTGAAGATGAGAATCTTTTCCAAAGCGCTGCATCTACCTTTTTATCCAGCCTTGGCGCCTTTTTCCAATCATCTAGCAATTCTTTTAATCTTGCAGTTGTTACCTTCCATGCTACAGATTCAATTAGAGATTCTGCTTCAGCGACAATTTTCTCTTTTATTGCAGCAGCCTCTACCTTACGGGCTTCACGCTCTGCATTCTGTGCAGCTTTACGGGCCTGATATGCACCTTCATGCTCGGTGATAAGTGCTGGAATTTTTTCTAATGATTGAGCAAGATTTGCAAGGTCACCGACACCATTTAATTCTAAAATCTGAGTCCGCAATTTATTAACTGCCTCATGCGCATCACTTGGGACCATTGCGCCAGACCTGATGCGTGCGGCAAGTAGTGCAACTTCAGATGCTGCCATTTCAAATTTTTTAACAAAGTAAGCAAGTGCTTCATCCGCTGTTTTGCCTGGATATGAACCAACTGCACGATCGCCAGTCGGAGTAATTACGTAAACTGTTCCATCTTCGCCGACTCGGCCAAATTTTGCTGGATCACCAATAAGTGCTGCTGCAGCCCCAGTATTTGAAAGGTTAGGTGTAGTTGTATTCTCCATATTAATTACCTTTCGTTGCGCGATCTCTGCTTCGCAGATTTCGTTATGTGGGGTGGCGTAGTAATCAATTTCGCATTTGCGCCATTGATTACTGGGTTTGGTGCTGGCTAAAAGATAGCCTAATCACCTGAATTTAGGGAAATTTGGTCTAAAAAGAGATCAGAAATAGGGGTGATAAATGCTAATTGATCGCGTCATAGCACCCTATTTTGAAACCAATTGCTGGATATTAGCTACCGGCATTGGCCAAGAGTGCATCATTGTTGACCCGGGTATTGCAAAGCCAAACTTAGTTAAAAACATTGTCGAAAAAGTTTCGGAGCACAACTTAAAGCCAGTGGCTATATTAATTACCCATGGCCACCTAGATCATATTTTCTCTGTGCTTCCCTTAACTAAAGAAATACCAATGCGCACATTTATAACTGGTGCGGATCGATTTTTGCTAACTGATCCAACTGGCGCAATCGATAAAGGCGGAGTAAGCGAGCAATTAATAGCTACTTTTGGTGGAGATAAGTTTATGGAGCCATCAGATGTAATTGAGGTAGAAGACTTTTCGCATTTTGAAATTGCTGGCTTGCAGATCGGTGCGATCTTTGCACCTGGCCATACCAAGGGTTCAGTTTTGTATACCGTTGATAATCAGCAACTAATTTCTGGGGATGTTTTATTCGCTGGCAGTATTGGTAGAACAGATCTGCCCACTGGATCAGCAAGTGATATGCGCAAAACCTTGCGGGAGCGAATTTTGACACTTCCTGATGAGCTAAATGTCCTGCCTGGGCATGGTGGGCAAACTACAATCGCCATAGAGCGCGTAAGGAACCCTTACCTGCAAAGTGATTTCTTAGATCAGATTGGGCGGTGAACCTTGAGTAAGTTTCAGGCGCCTAAAGGAGTGAGTGAATACTTTCCACCAAACTCTGATCAGTTTGAGTTTGTACGAGATAAATTAATTAATAGCGCAAAATTAGCTGGTTATTCATTAATTGAGCTCCCAGTATTTGAAGATACGGAAGTTTTTACCCGTGGAGTTGGTGAATCAACTGATGTTGTTAGTAAAGAGATGTATACATTTGAAGATCGCGGCGGACGTTCGATAACACTTAGACCAGAGGGCACAGCTGGTGTAATGCGAGCTGTAATTGAACATAATTTAGATCGCGGGCAGCTGCCTGTAAAACTTTTCTATACCGGTCCCTTTTTTCGAGCAGAACGACCTCAAGCCGGTCGTTATCGACAGTTTTATCAGGTAGGAATTGAAGCAATTGGTTATAACGATCCAGAGATAGATGTTGAGGTAATCGCTGTCGCAGATTCAGCTTTTAAAGCTTTAGGGCTTAAGCAGTATAAATTAAATATCACCTCCCTTGGTGATTCAAGCAGTAGGGCGGCACACCGAACTGAACTTGTTAAGTTCATATCAACATTAAAACTAGATGATGAAACTATTGCTAGATCTAAATTAAATCCACTTCGACTATTTGATGATAAGCGAGATGAGATAAAGCAGGCGATGGCAAAGGCCCCGCTTCTATTGGATTTCCTCAACAGTGAAAGTAAATCTCACTTTGAAGAGGTAAAGCGATTGCTTACAGAGATTGGTATTGAGTACACAATTAACCCAAGAATGGTTCGAGGTCTTGATTACTACACCGGAACCACATTTGAGTTTGATCATGCCTTGCTTGGCGCTCAATCTGGAATTGGCGGCGGTGGTCGCTATGACGGATTAATGAACTCACTAGGCGGATCTGATGTCAGTGGAATTGGATTTGGCCTAGGTGTTGATCGAATTCTGATGGCAGCGCTTGCAGAAAATTCTTTACCTGTAGAACTTAATCAAATTAAATTATTTATAGTGCCAATCACTGAACAAGGTAAAAATGAAGGATTTAAAATACTTTCGCAGTTAAGGGCAGCTGGTATCACCTGCGATATGGCATATGGTGATCGTGGACTTAAAGGCGGAATGAAGGCAGCTGATAAGAGCAGGGCGTTATATAGCCTAGTAATTGGAGATGATGAGATCTCCAACGGAAAGTGTGATTTGAAATTGATGAGCAACGGGCAACTCATTTCTAGTAGCCTTACCGCATCTGAACTAATTAAAAGAGTAGGAAATTCAATTTAATGCTTCGTACCCATGATGCTGGCTCGCTTAATGCCAAAGGTGTTGGCACAAAGGTTGTTTTAGCTGGCTGGGTAGCGCGGCGACGTGACCATGGCGGAGTTGCATTTATTGATTTGCGAGACTCAACTGGTGCAGTTCAAGTTGTAATTAATGATGAAAAAATTGCCGGAGAGTTAAGGGCTGAATGGTGTGTATTAATAACTGGCACAGTCAAACTTAGGCCTGCTGGTAATGAAAATAAAGATATTGCAACGGGTGAGATTGAGGTTGTTTGTGAATCTCTTGAAGTATTAAGTGAAGCAGCCGCTCTTCCTTTCCCAGTAGATAGTGGTGATATTGGGAATATTTCAGAAGAGGTCCGACTTAAGTATCGGTATTTAGATTTGCGCAGAGAAGGCCCAGCCAAAAATTTACGGTTACGCTCTAAGGTAACAACTGCCATCCGGGATGTAATGGCAAGCTCTGATTTTCTAGAGATTGAAACTCCATACCTAACTCGCTCAACCCCTGAAGGTGCTAGAGATTTTCTAGTTCCAGTTCGACTTCAACCTGGATCTTGGTATGCGCTGCCACAATCACCTCAATTATTTAAGCAATTGTTGATGGTTGCTGGAATGGAACGTTATTACCAAATAGCTAGATGTTTTAGAGATGAAGATTTTAGAGCTGATCGCCAGCCCGAGTTCACTCAATTAGATATTGAGATCTCATTCGCTGATCAAGCCGATGTTATTTTAATAGCTGAAAAGGTTTTGTCATCAGTTTTTGAAAAGGTAATCGGTTATAAAATTCCACTGCCAATCCCTCATATGACATATAAAGATGCAATGAAGGATTATGGTTCAGATAAACCAGATTTACGCTTTGATAATAAAATAGTTGATGTAACAGAGTTTTTTAAAGAGACTTCATTTAGGGTTTTTCAAGTTGAGTATGTCGGTGCGGTGGTCATGCCAAAAGGTGCTGATACACCACGTCGTGAGTTAGACGCGTGGCAGGATTGGGCTAAGGCACGGGGTGCAAAAGGCTTGGCTTATATTTTAGTTGGTGCAGATGGAACTCTTTCTGGACCAGTAGCAAAGAACCTTTCCGAGAAGGAAAGTGCCGGAATTGCTGCCAAAGTTGGAGCAAAAAATGGTGATGCTATTTTCTTTGCAGCTGGAAGTATCGCTTCATCACAAAGTTTATTGGGCGCAGTTCGTCTTGAGATTGGTATGCGCTGCAATCTAATTGATGAAAAGGCATGGAAGTTTGTTTGGGTAGTTGATGCGCCAATGTTTGAACCAGTTGATGCAGATAATTCTGCATCAGGATGGACTGCCGTTCATCATCCATTTACTGGACCTAAGCCTGAGTTTGCAGAAAGTTTTGATAAAGATCCAGCTAACGCACTTGCATATGCATATGACATTGTTTTAAATGGAAGTGAGATTGGCGGTGGATCAATTCGTATTCACCAACGAGATGTTCAACAAAGAGTTTTTAAAACTATTGGTTTATCTGCCGCTGAGGCTGAAAGCAAGTTTGGATTCTTGCTCGAAGCATTTAATTATGGTCCACCACCACATGGTGGAATTGCCCTAGGACTAGATCGCCTTTGTGCATTACTTGCCGGAGCTCAATCAATCCGTGAAGTAATTGCATTTCCTAAGACGGCAAGTGGTGGTGATCCTTTAACAGGTGCGCCAACACCTATTACGCCAGCACAACGAAAAGAGACTGGGGTCGATACTCCAGCCGCTGCCAAGTAGTTACCAACTTTTCAGGTATTCTTCCCAACATGGGTCCAGGTGGAATTGCAACGATAATCGCAGCAGCATCTCTTGCTGTTATTGCAATAGCGATCGCCTACACAGTCGTGCGAGCTTCAAGGCTAATTGATGAAATTACTAAGACGGTTTCAATGGTTAATAGCCCCTTGAAAAGTATTGGAAATGCTGGCAAATCAATTGAGAATTTAACTAAAAAAGTAACTAGTGCAACAGAAACTTTTTTGGACGACAACCCATTAGCCATGAAGGCAGCAGCGACCTTATTTACTGCAGCGAAGCTAAAGAAAAAGGGTAAGAAAAAAAGCAAAGCGAAGTCGTAGTGATGGACTCCGCAGATATTCGTTCCCGCTGGTTAAATTTTTTTGAATCTGGAAATTCTGCAAATCTTCCGCATACTGTTGTCCCATCTGCTTCCTTAATTGCAGATGACCCAAACTTACTATTAGTCAACGCTGGAATGGTTCCATTTAAACCATTCTTTCTAGGCGAGGTAAAGCCACCATATAAGCGGGCGACATCAGTACAAAAATGTGTTCGCACTTTAGATATTGATGAGGTTGGCAAAACAACTAGACATGCTTCTTTTTTCCAGATGTGTGGAAACTTCTCATTTGGTGACTATTTTAAAGAGGGCGCAATTTCACTCGCCTGGGAGCTTCTAACTAAATCAACTTCAGATGGTGGTTATGGTTTTTCAGAGGACAAGCTATGGGTAACAGTTTATGAAGATGATGATGAGGCAGCACAAATCTGGGAGAAACAAGTTGGAGTTCCAAAAAATCGAATTCAGAGACGTGGCATGGCAGATAATTTTTGGTCAATGGGAGTTCCTGGTCCATGCGGTCCATGTTCTGAAATTTACTTTGATCGCGGAAGTGCATACGGCAAAGAGGGTGGGCCAATTGCAGATGAGGATCGCTACCTAGAAATTTGGAACTTAGTTTTTATGCAAAATATTCGCGGTGAAGGTGGGGATAAAAACTCATTCCCAATTGTTGGCGAGTTACCTGCAAAAAATATTGATACTGGCTTAGGACTGGAGAGAACCGCTGCTTTGTTGCAAGGCGTTGAGAATATTTATGAGATTGATACAACAAAGATAATTCTGGATAAAGCATCTGCATTAACAAAAGTTAAGTATGGTAAAGATGAAAAGTCAGATGTGTCTCTGCGAGTTATTGCAGACCATGCGCGTACCGCGATGATGTTAATTGGCGATGGTGTTACCCCAGGAAATGAAGGTCGTGGGTATGTATTGCGTCGAATGATGCGGCGAACTATCAGAAATATGCGCTTGCTTGGATCTCAAGATTTGATCATGGGAGAACTGATTAAAAGTTCAATCAAAGCTATGGGCCCACAGTACCCAGAGTTGGTAGCCGGATCAGATCGAATTTTAGCGATCGCAGAGGCTGAAGAGGATAGTTTCATTCAAACATTAAAGAGTGGTACGACTATTTTTGATTTAGCTGCAGATCAATTAAAGGCAGCAAAGAGCAAATCCCTTGCCGCTGATACGGTATTTAAATTGCATGATACATACGGATTTCCATTTGATTTAACTCTTGAAATGGCCAGAGAGCAAGGGTTAGGCGTCGATGAGGTTGGCTTTAGAAAATTAATGAATGAACAACGTGATCGAGCTAAGGCTGATGCAAAGGCAAAGAAGAGTGGGCATACTGATTTAACTGAATACCGCGGAATTGTTGATAAATCAGGATCATCTAAGTTTATTGGTTATGAAAATATTACCGCGGAAGCAAAACTAACCGGAGTGCTATTTGATGGTAAAAGTGTTGCTGAGGTAAATGCTGGATCTGATATTGAAATCACTTTAGATAGAACTCCATTTTATGCCGAAGGTGGAGGGCAATTGGCCGATAGTGGCGTAGTAAAACTAGCAAGCGGTGCTGTAATTGAGATCGATGATGTGCAAACACCACTTCCTGGTTTATTTGTTCATCGTGGGAAAGTTGTTAGTGGAGTAGTTAAGAATGGTGAACAAGTAATTGCAAATATTGACTTAGAACGTAGATTAGCAATTTCAAGAGCGCATACCGCCACTCATATGGTTCATAAGGCATTTCGCGAAGCACTAGGGGAGACTGCAACTCAAGCAGGCTCTGAAAATGCACCGGGTCGGTTTAGGTTTGATTTTCCTTCTACTAGTGCAGTGCCGGTTTCAGTACTTAACGATGTAGAAAGCCGAGTTAATGAGTTGCTAATTGCTGATTTACAAGTACATGCCGAAGTAATGTCGCAAGATGCAGCTCGAGCAATGGGCGCTATGGCTTTATTTGGTGAGAAATATGGAGATGAAGTTCGAGTTGTAAGTGTTGGAGATTGGGCAAAGGAACTTTGCGGTGGCACGCATGTATCAAGGTCTGGTCAACTTGGCCTAGTTAAGTTGCTATCAGAGTCTTCAATTGGTGCTGGAGTGAGACGAGTTGAAGCATTAGTTGGTTACGATGCTTACAAATATTTAGCAAAAGAACATGTCCTGCTTAATTCTTTAACTGAGATTATTAAAGGTGTTCGGGCAGAAGAATTGCCTCAACGGGTATCTGAGTTAGTAGAAAAAATGAAGAGCATGGAAAAAGAGTTATCTGCCGTTAGAAGTGCTAAAGCAATGGCTTCGGCGGGAGAGTTAGTGAAGAAAGCTAAAGCTATCGGAAGTATTAATTTAATTATTGATCAACTTTCAGATGAGATTTCAGTAGATGATATGAGATCTATTGCTGTTGATCTTCGAAGTAAGGTGAAGTCTGGCGTTGTAGTCCTTGCAACAATTAATAATGCTAAACCCTTGCTTGTCGCAGCGGTTTCACCTGAAGCAAATAAATTAGGCATTAAAGCTGGTGAATTAATTAAAACTGGTTCAACAATTTTAGGCGGAGGCGGCGGCGGAAAAGATGATTTCGCACAAGGTGGCGGTGTTGATGTTAAAGCGATCACCAAAGCAATAGCAGAAATCACGAAATTTGTAAGCGGGAAAATCAATTAGTAATTGGGCTGAAAATGAGTGAGCAAATGAAGAGCGGAAGAAGAATCGGCTTTGATTTTGGTGAGAAACGAATTGGTGTTGCCACTACTGACTTGGAATCAATTTTAGTTTCACCTCATGCAACAATTCTTAATGATGAAAAACTTCTAGTTAAATTAACTGAGATTCTTAATGAGTTTGAGCCGGTCTACGTTGTAGTTGGAAATCCAATGCACTTATCTGGCTTAAATAGCGCCAAATCTAAACAGGCGAGTGAGTTCGCAAATTTAATTCGAAGTATTTTTTCTGGCCCTATTTATCTTGTCGATGAAAGACTTTCAACCTCAAATGCATATTCGCAGATGCGAGATTCTGGAAAGTCTGAGCGAGAAAGTAAATCTGTGATTGATCAAATAGCAGCGGTTAATATATTGGAGAGCGCCCTTTTAAGCGAGAAGGCTGGTAATTCGATAGGTGAGTTACTTTGAAGCGTTTAATTGCACCACTTGTGGCGCTTCTTGTATTTACTTTTGCTCTCTCCACAATCCACAATAAGTTTTTACTTAATGATTATCGATCAACAACTTCCAGTTCACAAGTAGACATTGTTATTAAAGATGGCGAAACTGGAACTCAAATTGCACAAAAACTAGAAAAAGCTGGGGTAATTAAAGCTAGTAAAGTTTTTTATAAGGTCGCAATTAATGATAAGAGATCCAACTCAATCTCCCCAGGAATTCATGAAGTAGATATAAAAATCTCAGCCAGATCCGCTCTTGATCAGTTACTTGATCCAAAGCGTAATCGTGGTTTATTCGGATTTATTGAAGGTTTAAGAAAAGCTGAAATTTTAGATTTATTGGTTAAATCGAAGTTAGCTTCTGGAAAATTATCGCCTGCAGTTAAGCCCGATGCTTTGTATAAAACCAGTAATCTTGAAGGATTTTTGTTCCCAGCCCAATACTCATTTTCACCCGGAACAGTAATTGATGATGCTGTTAACCAAATGGTGCAAAGGTTTAACCTAGCGGCTAAGGAAACTAAGGTTGATTTAGGTTATAAAGGATTTTCTCCCCTTGAACTGGTGACAATTGCTTCGATTATCCAAGCCGAAGGAGATCCGCAAGATTTTACAAAGATTGCGCAGGTTATTTATAACCGGTTAAAAATCGGTATGCCACTTCAGATGAATACGACCATTGAATACGCTGCAAACCTACGCGGCAAAATCCGCCTGCCATACAAAGAGTTAGAGGTAAACTCAAAATACAACACTTACAAGTATCGTGGGCTTCCACCTGGCCCGATTGGAAATCCAGGACAGGCAGCACTTAATGCTTCGGTTAATCCAGAGTCCGGTGATTGGCTTTACTTTATTACCGTTAAGCCGCAAGACACTAGATTTACCAAGTCGTATGATCAGTTCAATATTTGGGCTGATGAGTTTAGAAAAAATGAAAAGGCTGGTCTATTTAAATGATTAAGATGGCAGTTGCTGGAAAGCCTATTGGTCATTCCCTTTCACCACTCCTTCATAAAACTGCTTACCAATTACTTGGTATTGAAGCAGAGTTTCTAGCAGATGAAATTTCTGAAGATAAATTTGGCGATTACTATTTCGAAGCAAAAAATTCTGGTTATAGGGGATTGGCGTTAACGATGCCTCTTAAAGAGATCTCAATTGGTTTTGTGGATAGAGTAGATCCAGTTGCTAAACAGATATCATCAGTTAACACTATTATTTTTGAATCAACCGGAAGTATCGGCTTATCAACTGATTTATTAGCTTTTAAAAACCTATTGCGCCCATATTTTGGCAAAAAGATTGTGATACTAGGAGCTGGCGGAACAGCAAGGGCCGCAATTGGTGCACTTAAAGGAACTGGTACGGAGGTAACAGTTCTAACTAGATCTATGAATCGTCATGATCAGCTACATGCTGCTGCAGTTGACCTAGATATAAATTTTCTAGATTGGCACCGGTTTGAAGAGATTCAAGATAGGGACTTGATCATTTCTACCACTCCAGCGGGGGCCACTGATGGGTTATCAATCATCTCAACCAAGGCAGATTTCTTCGAGGTCATCTACCATCCTTGGCCAACTGAATTGGCAAAGCGTTACCAGAATCTTGGTAGGAATGTAATTGGCGGCTTATCACTCCTGGTCGAGCAAGCACTTTTTCAGATTAACTACTTTGCACAAAAAGAATTTGATTTCGATCAGATGCGTCAAGAATTATTAAAGGTCGGCCATGCGGAGATTAAGAAGTAATCCACAGCCTTAGTTTCTGATGCAGTTTTTGTTATTACTCTGCCCATGTGCTACCTGATTACATTATTTTAACTTGGCTTGCCTGGATTGCAATCTACGACATCAAGCATTACTTGATTCGTAATATTGATTTGCTAGTAGTTCTTCTTCTGCTTACGCCAAACATTAAATTTAGTTATAAATATGCTCTCCTAAACATATCTATTTACTTAACGATCAATCTTCTAGTTAAAGGAAAGATTGGTGCCGGGGATATCAAGCTATCATTTATATGCGGTCTTCTAATTTCTTCATATTTTCAACTATTTAATGCACTATCCGTAACTTGGATTATTGGTGGTTTTTATGCAATTTTCTTCAGACAATCAGCGGTAGCCTTCGCGCCATTTATGATCTTCGGAACATATCTAGCAAGAATTTTCTAATTACAGGGTTAAATAGAAGCGAGATAAGTAGCCAATCTGCGATAATAACTCTCTAATTATTGATTGGGGAGTTGCGTGCTTCGTTGGTTAACTGCAGGCGAGTCACACGGCCCTGCTCTATCAGCAATAATCGAAGGCGTCCCGGCTCATGTTCAGATTACAAGTAAAGATATTGATTCGGATTTATCACGTCGTAGATTAGGTTTTGGACGAGGGGCAAGACAAAATTTTGAAGCAGATAAAATCACAATTACTGGCGGTATTCGACTTGGAGTAACTCAAGGTGGTCCCATTGCAATTCAGATTGCAAACTCTGAATGGCCTAAATGGGAAAAGGTTATGAGTGCTGATCCAGTTCCTGATGAGGAGATAAAAGATTTAGCACGTAATGCACCTTTAACTAGGCCACGTCCAGGACATGCTGATCTAGTTGGAATGCAAAAATACAATTTTTCAGATGCTCGTCCTATTTTAGAGCGAGCAAGTGCGAGAGAAACTGCAGCTAGGGTTGCACTTGGTGCAGTTGCCCGGGCTTTTCTAAAGCAGAGTGTTGGAATTGAATTACTAAGCCATGTGCTTTCAATCGGACAGGTATCAGTTGATGAAAATTACCAATTACCAACTATGAAAGACAAAGCTAAAATTGATGAGGATCCAGTTCGTTGTTTTGATAAAAAAGTTAGTGAATCAATTATTAAAGAGATCGAGGCTGCACATCGGGATGGAGATACTTTAGGTGGTGTAGTCGAAGTCTTGGCTTACAACTTACCGCCCGGCTTAGGTTCACATACTCATTGGGATAGACGGTTAGATGCTCGTTTGGCTGGAGCAATGATGGGAATTCAAGCAATCAAAGGTGTTGAGATTGGCGATGGCTTCACAACTGCAAAACGTAGGGGATCTGTTGCTCATGATGAGATTGAAAAGAATTCTGCCGGTGCAATTGCGCGTCGAACAGATCGCGCAGGCGGCACGGAGGGTGGAATGAGTAATGGTGAAATTTTGAGAGTTAAAGTGGCAATGAAACCGATATCAACAGTGCCTAAGGCATTGGACACAATTGATGTTGCAACTGGCGAAGCCGCTAAAGCTATTAACCAGAGATCAGATGTTTGTGCAGTTCCTGCGGCTGGAATTGTTGCCGAAGCTATGGCCGCATTAGTCCTTGCTGATGCCGTTCTTGAAAAATTTGGTGGCGACAGCGTGCAGGAAACTAAGCGAAATTTTGAGAACTATATTAAAACTTTAGAAATAAAGTAATGCTTAACAAGATTGTGTTAATTGGCCCTCCCGGTGCGGGCAAATCAAGCATAGGAAGATCGTTATCTAAAGAGATGGATATGCCTTTCATTGATAGTGATAGTGAGATTGAGAAAATTGCACAAAAGAAAATCTCCGAGATTTTTGTTGATGATGGTGAACCAGCATTTCGTAAAATTGAGGTTGAAGTAGTTAGTAAATTATTGAAAGATTTCTCTGGTGTGATTGCGCTCGGCGGTGGAGCACCAATGAATACTGAGATCCAAAGCAAATTAGAAAAATCAGATTTTCCAGTAATTTTTATAGATGTTTCCATCTCTCAAGCCGCAAATAGAGTTGGTTTTAACAAAGATCGACCATTGTTACTGATTAATCCCCGTCAACAGTGGATGAACCTAATGAGCGAACGACGACCTATTTATGAACGGCTTGCGACCGATACGGTTTCCAGCGATAGTAATAAGCCAGCAGAAGTTGCAAAAATTATTCGTGAAAAATTGGTGAGTAAATTATGAAAAGTATAATTGTTAAGTCAGACCGTAATTATGTGGTTGAAGTAGGGATAGATGCTAAGAAAGCGATAAATCAAATCTGCCAAGATCACAATAAGGTCTTATTAGTTGGTCCAAGATCTCTAATTAAACTCTTCCGGATTAAGGAAAGTAAGAATCTAAGTATTTTCGAAACTTCAGATGGCGAGAGTCAGAAATCAGTTGCAACCTTAGATCGTATTTGGAAGAAATGTGCATCAGTCGGCTTAGATAGACAAGATGCAATTATCGGCTTTGGAGGGGGAGCGAGCACAGATGTAGCCGGCTTTGCAGCTGCTACATGGTTACGAGGAATTATTTGGTATGCAATTCCAACTTCACTTGCTGGAATGGTGGATGCAAGCGTTGGTGGTAAAACTGGAATAAATGCAGCTGGTGGTAAAAATCTGATTGGATCTTTTTACTCTCCATCTAAAGTAATTATCGATACAACATTCCTTGAAAAATTGTCAGATCGTGATTTATCGGCAGGAATGGCAGAAGTCATTAAATGCGGATTTATATCTGATTATAAGATTTTAAATCTGGTCCAAGATGATGTACTTGACTATTCTCAACTTATTTATCGGGCTATTAATGTTAAGGCAAATGTTGTTTCAAAGGATTTCAAAGAGAGCAAGTTAAGAGAAATTTTAAATTATGGTCACACATTAGGGCACGCAATAGAGAAGGATAGTAATTATAGATTGCGTCATGGCGAGGCTGTAAGTATTGGGATGGTTTTCGCGGCTGAGCTAAGCAGTGAACTAGCTGGGCTATCAATGGATGCTGTCCAATTGCATCGCGAGCTATTAAGTAATTTTAATCTTCCAATCTCTTATCCAAAAGGTAGATGGAAGAATCTGAGTTCGCTTTTACTTAAAGACAAAAAAGTTAAGCAGTCTAAACTTAGATTTATCGGAATTAGCAAAATTGGAAAGCCGGTCTGGCTAGAGGATGTCTCTTCCAGCACCTTAACAAAGACTTATGAGAGAATAGCCAAATGAAAATTCTAGTTTTGAATGGTCCAAATTTATCTAGGTTGGATTTGCGAGAGCAAAAACATTATGGTGATCTAGATTATCCCGAACTTAAGAAAGCAATTGAGGAGAAGGCAAAAGGACTAGGTATTGAGGTTGAAGTAAAGCAAAGCGATAGTGAGAGCGAATTAATTTCCTGGTTGCATGAAGCAGCAGATAAGAAGCAAGCTGTAATTTTTAATCCAGCTGCATTTACTCACTACTCATATGCGATCCGTGATGCCGTAACTATGCTCACCGCCCCCGTAATTGAGGTCCATCTTTCTAATCCGCTTTCTCGCGAAGAGTTTCGTCATACCTCGGTAATTAGTGGGGTTGTTAAGGGATCCATTGCAGGCTTTGGCGTAGAGAGCTATCACCTAGCATTAATTGCAATGCAAAAACTTCTTGGCTAACAAGGTAGGCTAGCCCAATAATTTTCTGATAATAATGTCGGATTTTGTTCAAAGTATTAGATTGGGATGTAATGGCAACGACAAATGATCTAAAGAATGGCATGACCTTAAATCTGGATGGTCAGCTGTGGAATGTGATTGAGTTCCAACATGTTAAGCCTGGTAAGGGCGGAGCTTTTGTGCGCACCAAGATGAGATCAGTTCTATCTGGCAAGGTTGTTGAGAAAACATTTAATGCTGGTGTAAAAGTTGAAGTTGCTCAGGTTGATAAAAGAGACATGCAATATCTATACCGTGACGGTGAAGACTTTATGTTTATGGATTCAACTAATTTTGATCAGATTTCAATCAGTAAACAAACGGTTGGTGATGCAGTTGATTACTTACTTGAGAATGCTAATGCAATTGTTGCTATGCATGAGGGCAATCCGCTTTTTATTGAACTACCAGCCTCTGTTGAATTAGTAATTACTTATACTGAACCAGGTTTACAAGGGGATCGTTCATCTGGGGGCACAAAACCTGCGACAGTTGAAACTGGCATCACTGTTCAAGTTCCTTTATTTATTAAACAAGATGAAAAGATTCTGGTTGATACCCGAACCGGTGCATATCTAGGCCGAGCAAACTAACAGTGTCAGCACGTAGTAAGGCTAGAAAAAGAGCTTTAGATTTCTTATATGAAGCAGATATCAAGCGAGTTTTAGCAGCAGATCTTTTTCAAACCCGAGGCGCAACTGAACTATCTCAAGAACCTTACGTTTTAACCTTAATAACTGGTGTTGCTGATCACCTGGCTAAAATTGATGAATTAATTATTACCTATGCTCAAGGTTGGGACATGGATCGAATGCCGCCAATCGATAGAAATATTTTGCGGATTGCAATATATGAGATTCTTTGGGCAGCAGATATTGATTTACAGGTTGCATGTGATGAGGCAGTTGAACTTGCAAAATCATTATCAACTGATGAATCCTCAAGTTATATAAATGGGGTTTTAGGCCGAATTATCAAACTCAAGGATTCAATCGCAATTTAGGAAGAGAGTAACTCGGTTTCAGCTAAGTAATCTAAAGTTGCAGATTCACTTAAACCTAAGACAATAGCAAGAAACTGCAGATCATTTGCTCTAATCGTTAATAACTTGCCATTCCAATCCTTACGCCGATCACTAATTGATCTTGTAAACGCCATTAATCTTTCGGCGATCTCTCCCTGGTTCTCAGACAATCTGGTTAGATTCAATGAGATGCGCCTTCCTCTTACCTCTGGAGTGATCTGTGGGAAAAGTTCACTTATTGGTACTTGGTAGAAATCCATGAGGGAGATTGCTTTCCTAAGTGAGATTGCTCGGTCTGATCTCTCGTAAGAGCCAATCACAACCGCCTTCCACTTTCCATTTGAGTTTCGCTCAACATCTTGCAAGCTCCACCCTTTTGATTTTCTTATCATTCTTAACTTATCTGCTGGGTTATATGTGTTCATAGCCGCAGGTTAGCCACACCAGAAATTTGGCGTTTTCAATATCCACAGAGCCTCTGCTACTATTCGGCGATTCCTTTAACGATCCGTCCAGAGAGGCGGCGAAGGAGAAGTAAATGGGTATTTTGCTATCGGGCGCCGATATCGATCGGGCTATTAAACGCATTTCACATGAAATCATTGAACATAATCAAGGAATCAATAATTTAGTTTTAATGGGTATTCCAACCCGAGGCGCATATTTAGCAGAGCGCATCTGTGGATTCATTTCTGAAATTGAGGGTCCAGTTGCAACCGGTGTTTTAGATATAACCTTGCATCGAGATGATTTAAGACTACGGCCACCTAAACCACTTCTTCCAACCAAGCTGCCACCAGGTGGGATTGAAGGAAAGGATCTGGTTTTAGTAGATGATGTTTTGTTCTCAGGTCGAACTATTAGAGCTGCCCTTGATGCGATAGGTGAACTTGGACGGCCAAAGAGTGTGCAACTAGCGGTTTTAGTAGATCGAGGGCACCGAGAGCTTCCAATTCGAGCTGATTATGTTGGAAAGAATATTCCAACCTCTATCAGTGAGAGCGTGAAGGTTCACCTTTCTGAGTATGACGAAGAAGATCTTGTGGAGTTGATCAAATGATCTCCGGCCACCTTCTATCCGCTGCAGATCTGACCAAAGATGAGGCTTTAAATCTACTTTCAACCGCAAAAGAGTTAGCAGCCATTACCGATGGACCAAATAAGAAACTGCCAACTCTAAGAGGCAAGACAGTTGTGAATCTATTTTTCGAAGATTCAACTCGAACAAGAATTAGTTTTGAAACCGCAGCAAAGAGATTATCAGCTGATGTTATAAATTTTGTTGCGAAAGGATCGTCAGTAAGTAAGGGTGAGAGTTTAAAAGATACTGCTCAAACTCTGCAAGCAATGGGAGCTGATGCGGTTGTAATTAGGCATGGCAGTTCAGGAGCAGCAAAACGTTTGGCAGACACACAGTGGATCCAGGCAGCGGTAATTAACGCTGGTGATGGAACTCATGAGCATCCAACCCAAGCATTACTTGATGCCTTCACAATTAAGCAACATTTAAGAAATGATAAAGAAGATTTAACTGGAGTTAAGGTTTTAATAGTCGGTGACATACTTCACTCAAGAGTTGCTAGAAGTAATGTCTTACTCTTAACAAAATTAGGAGCACAAGTGACCTTAGTCGCTCCGCCAACCTTATTACCGGTAGGGGTAAGTGATTGGCCAGTAAAAATCTCATATGATCTTGATAGTGAGATTGAAAAATGTGATGTAGTAATGATGCTTAGAATTCAATTGGAACGAATGGCGGACTCATTTTTTCCCACCGAACGTGAGTACTCTCGCAGATATGGACTTAACTCAAATCGCTTATCTAAACTTTCTAAAAATGCAATTGTCATGCACCCAGGTCCTATGAATCGTGGACTTGAGATCTCAGCTGAAAGTGCTGATGATCTTAAATCTGTAATTATTGATCAGGTTAAAAACGGTGTTGCGGTTCGAATGGCAGTTTTGTATGAATTACTTGGTGGCGCACAGTTGGGTGATAGCAAATGATAAAAATTAATAATGCTAAATTAGCTGATGCAAGTTTGGTTGATATTGAGATAAGTAATGGGGTTATAACAAATATAAATAAGGCCTCCGGAAATAAATCAGTGGATGGAATTGATGCGACCGGAAAGATGCTATTACCTGGTTTTGTAGATTTACATACCCACCTTAGGGAGCCAGGACGAGAGGATGCCGAGACAGTTCTAACTGGCTCACAAGCCGCTGTTTCTGGCGGCTATACCGCGATCTCATCGATGGCTAATACATATCCCGTTGCTGATACTGCAGGTGTAGTTGAACAGATATTTAGATTAGGAAAAACTGCTGGCTTATGTGATGTGAATCCAATTGGTGCTGTTACAAAAGGTTTAAATGGCGAGCAACTTGCCGAATTAGGCGCAATGGCTGATTCGATTGCTAAGGTAAGAATATTTAGTGATGATGGAAAATGTGTCTCTGATCCGCTCATAATGCGTAGAGCACTTGAGTATGTAAAAACATTTAATGGGATTATTGCCCAACACGCGCAGGAGCCAAGATTAACTATTAACGCCCAAATGAATGAGGGAAGTGTCTCAGCACGAATTGGTTTACCGGGATGGCCCGCGATTGCAGAAGAGGCGATAATTGCTAGAGATATTTTATTAGCTGAGCATGTTCAATCTAGATTACATATTTGCCATCTAACTACCGCAGGCGGTGTTGAATTAGTCAGGTGGGCAAAGCAAAGAGGAATTCAGGTAACAGCTGAAGTAACCCCACACCACCTTTTACTCACTGATGAGTTGGTTGAAAACTATGACCCAATTTATAAGGTAAATCCGCCACTTCGTACTCAAAAAGATGTGATGGCACTCCGTGAAGGCTTAGCCGAGGGAGTAATTGATATTGTTGCCACAGATCACGCCCCACATCCAGCAGAGGATAAAGATTGTGAATGGCAAGCGGCAGCATTTGGAATGGTTGGACTTGAAACATCCTTATCAGTTGTTATCAAAACCATGATTGAAAGTAAATTAATGAGCTGGAGTGATTTAGTTGATCGTATGTCAGTAAAGCCTGCTCAAATTGCTGGTTATGAAAAACAGGGACAAGCAATCTCCAAGTTAAGCCCTGCAAATCTAATTCTGATTGATACCGCTGCAAGCTGGCAGGTTGAGCGAGATAAGTTGAAGTCAAAGAGTAAGAACACTCCATTTGATCAGATGACGCTTCCGGGTGTTATTTCAGATGTTATCTACAACGGAAAACTTGTCTTATCAAGTGGCAAATTAGTAAATGGTAGTAATGAATAATCGATCTGCTGCCTATCTAGTTTTAGATGATGGCCGAATATTTGAAGGCTTCTCTTGGGCACAGATTGGCGAGACCTTTGGCGAGGCTGTTTTCTCAACCGGCATGACTGGTTATCAAGAGACTTTAACAGATCCTTCATATCACAAGCAGATTGTGGTTATGACCGCACCACATATCGGAAATACCGGAATGAATAAAAATGATGAGGAGTCAAAAAAGATATGGGTTTCTGGATTTGTGGTGAGAAATCCTTCACCAATTTCTAGTAATTGGCGTAGTGAAAAAAGTTTAGAACAAGAGTTAATTGATTATAAGGTTGTTGGTATACAGGGGATTGATACCAGGGCATTAACCCGTCACCTGCGTGATCGTGGCGCAATGCGTGTTGGAATATTCAGTGATACTAAATTAACTCGTGAAGAGATGGTAACTAAGGTTCGAAAAACTACCTCAATGAGTGGGGCATTTTTAGCAGCCGATGTCACAACTAAAGAGCCTTATGTAGTTTACCCTCCGAAAGGTGTCACAACTCGATTTAAAGTTGCAGCAATTGATTTGGGAATTAAAGGTGCCACACCTAAAGCAATGGCAAATCTTGGAATTGAAGTTCATGTATTACCGCTTTCAACAACTTTTGCAGATATTGAAAAACTTTCACCTGATGGAGTTTTCTTATCAAATGGACCAGGTGATCCTGCAGCAATGGTTGATGTTGTAGATCTTGTTAGAAATGTTTTAACTGAGGAGATTCCATTTTTTGGAATCTGTTTTGGCCATCAGATTCTTGGTCGAGCATTAGGATTTGAAACTTATAAGTTGCCATTTGGCCATCGTGGTATTAATCAGCCGGTTATTGATTTAACCACTGGCAAGGTTGAGATCACCGCCCACAATCATGGTTTTGCTGTTGCCGCACCTAAAGAGAATGAGTTTAAAACTGTTTATGGCAATGGCCGGGTAACACATATCTCATTGAATGACTCAGTCGTTGAAGGTTTAGAGATGATTTCAATTCCAGCTTTCTCAGTCCAATATCATCCAGAATCTGCCGCTGGACCACATGATGCTGCATACCTTTTTGAAAGATTTGTTAATTTGATGGGTGAACCAAAATTGGGGTTAAAGGAAAGTAATGCCTAGAGATAATTCGATTAAGAGCGTTTTAGTAATCGGTAGCGGACCGATTGTTATTGGACAAGCTTGCGAATTTGATTACTCCGGCACACAAGCATGCCGCGTACTTAGAAGTGAAGGTATTAGAGTTATTTTGATCAACTCAAATCCAGCCACAATTATGACCGATCCAGAATTTGCAGATGCTACCTACATAGAGCCAATTACCCCAGAGGTTATTGAAAAAATACTAGACAAGGAAAGACCTGATGCTGTACTTGCAACATTGGGGGGCCAGACTGCATTAAATGCTGCGATGGCGTTATATGAGCGGGGATCTTTTGAAAAATTTGGAACAAAACTAATCGGTGCTGATATTGATGCAATTAAGCGTGGTGAAGATCGTGAGGTATTTAAGAAAATCGTCGCAACAATTGGGGGAGAATCAGCCAAATCAAAGATTTGTCATTCGATGCAAGATTGTCTTTCTGCTGTTGTTGAATTGAAATACCCGGTTGTAGTTCGCCCCTCCTTCACTATGGGTGGTCTTGGCTCTGGAATTGCTTACAACGAATCTGATCTTCAGCAAATTGCAGGAGCTGGATTACGTCATAGCCCAACAACTGAAGTACTGCTTGAGGAATCCATTATTGGCTGGAAAGAGTATGAGCTTGAGGTAATGCGTGATCATAAAGACAACGTGGTGATTGTTTGCAGTATAGAAAATATTGATCCAATGGGCGTTCACACTGGAGATTCAATAACTGTTGCACCTGCAATGACCTTAACTGATGTTGAATATCAGAGGCTGAGAGACCTTTCGATCGCAATTATTAGAGAGGTTGGAGTTGCCACTGGTGGTTGCAACATTCAGTTTGCAGTAAATCCAGCAGATGGTCGAATAATTGTTATTGAGATGAATCCAAGAGTTTCAAGATCTTCAGCACTTGCCTCAAAAGCAACGGGTTTTCCAATTGCTAAAATTGCGACAAAACTAGCTATTGGTTACACATTAGATGAGATTGATAATGACATAACGAAATCTACGCCAGCATCATTTGAACCATCTCTAGATTACATTGTTGTTAAAGTTCCTAGGTTTGCATTTGAAAAGTTTCCAGAAGCAGATTCACGACTGACTACAACTATGAAAAGTGTTGGCGAGGCTATGGCAATTGGCCGAAGTTTTCCGGAGGCAATGCAAAAGGCACTTAGGTCACTTGAAAAAAATGGGGCAAGTTTCAGCTGGAATGACGGAAATCTTTCAGAGTTAATGAAAAAAATGACCACCCCAACTGAATTTCGATTACAGCAGGTTCAACAAGCGATGCATTTAGGCGCGAGTATTGAGGAAGTATTTCAAGCCACAAAGATTGATCCATGGTTTTTAGAGCAGATAAATTTGATTAACCTTGAGGCTCAGGAATTGAAAAACTCTGGTGAGTTAACAAAAGAGATTATTAGATCTGCAAAAATGATGGGATTCTCCGATCTACAGATTGCAAACTTACGGAATGTTACTGAATCACAAATTAAACAAACGCGTCTGAGCTTTAATCTGCATCCGGTATATAAAACTGTTGATACCTGTGCAGGTGAATTCGCTGCTTTAACTCCTTATTATTACTCTGCATATGATGAGGAGAGTGAAGTTCTACCTCGCACTAAAGAAGCAGTAATAATTCTTGGAAGCGGACCCAACCGAATCGGACAAGGTATTGAATTTGATTATTCGTGCGTACATGCATCATTTGCACTGCGTAAGGCCGGTTACGAAACGATAATGATTAATTGCAATCCCGAAACTGTTTCAACTGATTACGACACTTCAGATCGCCTCTACTTCGAACCTTTAACACTTGAGGATGTTTTAGAGGTGATTGAGGCAGAAAGTAAAGCAGGTCCAATTCTTGGCGTGATTGCACAATTAGGTGGTCAAACTCCACTTGGTTTAGCTAGAGGGTTAATGGAGGCAGGTGTAAGAATTCTTGGCACCTCACCTGATGCAATTGATCTGGCAGAGGAGCGCGGAGCATTCGGCGAGATTCTAAAGCAAAATAATATTTCAGCGCCTAAATATGGAATGGCAAATTCATACGAAGAAGCAACAAAGATTGCAAGCGATATTGGATATCCAGTTTTAGTGCGACCTTCATATGTATTAGGCGGCCGAGGAATGGAGATTGTTTATGATGAAGAATCTTTACAAGGATTTATTGAAGCAGCAACGGCGGTAACACCAAATCACCCAGTTTTAATTGATAAGTTTTTGGATGATGCAATAGAAATTGATGTTGATGCTTTATACGATGGTTCTGAACTGTATTTAGCTGGAGTAATGGAACATATTGAAGAGGCGGGAATACATTCTGGAGATTCAGCCTGCGTAATTCCCAGCATATCGCTAACTAAAGAGTTACTTGTTGAAATAAGGCAAGCTACTGAGAAGATTGCAAAAGATGTTGGTGTTTTAGGACTAATAAATATTCAATTTGCTGTTAGTGGTAGCCCGAAAAAATTATATGTTCTAGAGGCTAATCCACGCGCATCTCGAACCGTCCCGTTTGTCGCTAAAGCAACTGGAGTGCAACTAGCAAAAGCGGCAGCGTTAATTGCAACTGGAGTAAAGATTCCACAGCTTCGCGCAGAAGAGATTTTGCCTAAGACTGGTGATGGTCACGCAAATGGTGTTTCAGTAAAAGAGGCAGTTTTGCCATTCAACAGGTTTAGAAGAATCGATGGAACCGGAATCGATACGGTTCTTGGGCCAGAGATGAAATCAACCGGAGAGGTTATGGGTATTGCAAGTAATTTTGGTCTGGCATTTGCAAAGAGCCAAACTGCAGCTTTTGGGCCATTACCTAAATCAGGTGCAGTTTTTATCTCTCTTTCAGAGCGGGATAAAGAACCTGGTTGGAGAGCAGCAAGGGATCTACATGAACTTGGTTTTAAAATTTATAGCACATCTGGCACAAACACATTTCTAGCTCAAAAAGGTGTTCCATCTGAGCTTGTGAGAAAAAACTCTGACACAAATTCAAATCAATTATCTGCAAACGATGTCATTACTAAAGGTTTAGTGCAGCTTGTGATTAATACTCCGCTGGGTAGAGGATCCCGCCATGATGGATTCTTAATTAGAACAGCTGCAGTATCAAGATCAGTGTCATGCATTACGACAATTCCAGGATTTAAAGCAGCTGTTGCGGGGATTTCTGCTCTTCAGAAAGATGATTTTGGAATTAAATCACTTCAAGAATGGATGAAGTAATGATTCCCCAGAAGATAAATAAAAATGCAGTTCAAATAAGTGCAGAAGTAATTAGCAATAAAAAAGTTGGACCGTATCATCATATGGTTTTTGCTGTTGGTGATATGGCAGTGCACTGTCGGCCAGGTAATTTTGTTGCAATATCTGTTGGTGGATCCCACTCTTCATTAATACTAAGAAGAGCTTTTGCGATTTATCGAGCAATTGATAAGGGCCCAATGGGTGGAAGTATTGAATTAGTGATTGCCCCCCATGGCGAGGGAAGTAAGTGGCTATGTTCAAGAATTGTTGGTGATTTCATTGATCTAATTGGTCCACTTGGTACTGCATTTGGAATCCCAACCACAAATGCGAACACAATGTTAATCGGTGGCGGGTATGGTTCTGCACCATTATTTGCTCTTGCTGAGCTGCTAAAAAATCGTGGTTGTCGGGTTGATATGGTTTTAGGTGCCAGTACTGCTAACAAAATTTACGCCCCACTTGAGGGCAAGCGAAGTGTTTCTTCTTTAACTCTAACCACTGATGATGGAAGCACTGGCATACATGGCCAGATAAGTGAGGCAATTCCGCGTTTAATTCGTGAGTTTGGGACTGAGGTTATTTACTCCTGTGGACCGATGGGAATGCTTGGTGCAATTGCCAAAATTGCTGATGAGTTTGATTTGGCGCATCAGTGCGCAGTTGAGGAAGCGATGGCATGTGGTGTTGGGGTTTGTATGACCTGTGTTGTACCAATAAAACATGAAGATGGTATAAAAATGGTACGCACCTGTATTGATGGTCCAGTAATGGATGGTGCTGAGATTATCTGGGATAAAAAAACAGTTTTGGATGGGTTATAACTATGTCAACACTGGATTTTTCAACAAAGATTGGTAGCAAGAGATTTTCTAACCCAATCTTTACCGCAAGTGGATGCGCCAGCTCTGGTCAAGAATTATCGCAGTTTTTTCCATTGAGTGAACTCGGTGCAATCGTAACTAAATCAATTATGACTAAACCTAGGACTGGCCGTGCAACACCACGAATGGCAGAGACACCAAGTGGGATGCTTAATTCAATTGGTTTACAAGGCCCAGGTATAGACACATTCCTAGAGAAAGATATTCCATGGCTAGTTGAACAGAAAGCTAAAATAATAGTTTCAATTGCGGGTGAAACTGTCGATGAGTATGGAGTCTTATCCCGTAGATTGCGAGCGGTATCTGGCATTAGTGCAGTTGAAGTAAATATCTCATGCCCTAACGTGGAAAATCGTGGACAGGTTTTTGCTTGTCATCCTGACACAGCTGTTGCGGTGATTGAGGCAGTTAGAAGAAATATCGGTGGGGAGCTACCAATAGTTGCAAAGTTATCACCGGATGTAACCGATATTGTTGAGATTGCGGCATCTGTAATTAATGCTGGAGTTGATGGGCTGGCATTAATAAATACATTGCTTGGTATGGTTATTGATACAAACACCATGAAGCCAAAGTTGGCCGGAAAGACTGGCGGTTTATCAGGCCCTGCCATTAGGCCTGTTGCAGTTCGTGCTATTTATCAAGTTCACCAAGCTTTTCCCAATATACCAATCGTCGGCATGGGTGGAGTTGCAAGTGGTCGGGATGCACTTGAATTAATTTTGGCTGGCGCAAGTGCGGTTTCCATTGGAACGGCAACCTTTGGAAATCCAAATGCAGCTATGCAAATAAAAGAAGAATTAGCAGAGTTACTTACTCAAAAAGGGTTTAATGATTTTCGAGATGCAATCGGTTTTGCCCATCGGGGAATTTAATGAAGCTACCGATAATTCTTGCCCTAGATACTAAGGATCTATCTCAGGCAGCATGTTGGATTAAAGCTTCAAATGATTTTATTGATCACTACAAGATTGGGCTTGAATTTTATCTACGTCATGGTGGCGATGGTATTAAGCGGTTGCGCCAGGTTGCAGAGTTCGAGTTATTTTTAGATCTAAAGTTATATGACATCCCAAATACAGTTAAGGGTGCGGTTGAGTCAGTTAGTGATTTAGCGCCAAAATTTCTAACAGTTCATGCATCTGGTGGAAGTAAAATGATTAAGGCTGCATCAGATGCACTGCCAAATGGATCAATCACTGCGGTAACTGTCTTAACTTCCTTTTCTCAATCAGAGTTTGATTTAATGGGTCAGAAATCTACGATTGAAGAGACCACAAAAAATTGGGCACAGATGGCACTTAAGTCAGGAGCTACTTCATTAGTAAGTTCGCCATTTGAGGTTGGATCTTTGCGTGCAATTTCAAAAGATGCAGTATTAATAACACCGGGCGTGCGGGTTGAAGGTGATGATGCGGGCGATCAAGTTCGGATCATGTCACCAAAGGATGCGATAGCAGCTGGTGCTGATTTTGTAGTGATTGGTAGATCGATCACCTCTATGTGGGATGGTTCTGACACAATGATGCGCAAAAAGATTGAGCAAATCGCCAGTACCCTTGGCTAATATGTTGCCACCTCGATTAAGCCGTCGGTCAAGACGTAAAGCTGGGCAGCGAGCTGTGGCAGCTAGACAAGAACGGGCTAAGGTAAAAGAGCAGATTACAAAGGGTGAGATATTCTTTTTTGATCTATTTGTCGATGACCGAAAATCAATTACTCGTATGAAACTAGTTGATTTACTACAATCTGTTCCCGGTATAGGTCAATCTAGGGCTGAGATTATTTTAGAAAGAACTGGTATCTCACCATCGCGTAGAATTGGCGGGGTCGGGCATCGACAATTAGAGCTATTAAGGCAGGAGTTTCTATTGATTAAGAACTCTCGCAAAAGCGGAAAATTATTAGTTGTGTCCGGACCTAGTGGTGTTGGCAAAAGTACAATTACAAATAAATTAAGAGGCGATGAGCGATTTTGGATTTCAATCTCTGCAACCACCAGAAAGATGCGGACCGGTGAAGTAGACGGAGTTGATTATCATTTTGTTTCAGAGGAACAATTTGAGCAAATGGTCAAGCAAGATGAATTTCTTGAGTGGGCAAACTTTGCCGGAGCAAAGTATGGAACGCCTAAGAAAGCGGTAGATGCAGCACTTTTGGCTGGAAAAAATGTAATACTAGAGATTGAATTAAATGGTGCACGGCAGGTTCGCAAAAATTCAAAAAATGCTATTTTGGTCTTTATCGAACCTCCATCCTGGGAGGAGTTGACTACCAGGCTAGTAAATCGAGGAACTGAATCTGAGCACTCCACTCAAACCCGCCTAGATCGTGCGCGGGAGGAGCTGAAAGCGGCAACTGAGTTTGATCATGTGGTTGTAAATCACCAGGTAGAGCAGTCAGTTGAAGAACTGGTATCTTTAGCCCTTCGCTAATCAGCTTACTTTTAAGGGGTACTTCAATGACCAATCAAGCATTAGATGGAATAACTAATCCACCAATTGATGCCCTGTTAGATAAAGCTGGATCAAAATACAGCCTAGTTCTTTATGCAGCAAAGCGTGCTCGTCAGATCAATGCTTATTACTCACAACTTGGCGAAGGCTTACTTGAATATGTTGGCCCCCTTGTTGAAACCTATGTTCATGAGAAACCATTATCAATTGCACTTCGTGAAATTAATGAAGGCTTACTAACCATCGAAAATTTGGAACCAAAGCCAGCTGATTCAGCCAGCTAATTATCTGCCCATGTTTCCCCGTGGTCGCAAACTACTACTTGGTGTAGCCGGAGGTATTTCGGCTTACAAGTCATGCGATCTACTGCGTCGCTTGCAGGATGAAGGATTTATTGTCGATGTTGTCCCAACTGCTGCAAGCCTAAATTTTGTTGGTAAAGCAACTTGGGAAGCGCTATCTGGTCGTAAAGTAATTACAGATCTATGGTCTGATGTTGAAAACGTTCCGCATATATCTATGGCTAAAGAGAGTGATTTAATCGTAATCGCGCCAACAACTGCAGATTTGTTAGCAAAATTAGCCTCCGGCCGAGCAGATGATTTGTTAACAAATATTGTTTTAGCATCTACCTCACCGAAAATTTTAGTTCCAGCAATGCACCCAGAAATGTGGAGCAATCCTGCCACCGTAAGTAATGTAAAGATTCTTACCGAACGTGGCTTTGTGATTATCCAACCTGATGAAGGCCGGATGACTGGTGCAGATTATGGTGTTGGTAGGTACCCAGATAGTTCAAAGATTATTTCAGAAATTAGCAAAGTTGCGCTACAAACAGCTGATTTAGTTGGCAAACGCCTACTTATTACTTCGGGTGGCACTAGAGAGCCAATTGATCCAATTAGATTTATTGGAAATAGATCCTCTGGTAAACAAGGTTTTGCGTTAGCGATGGCAGCTGCCAGTAGAGGTGCGCAAGTTCATCTCGTAACAGCTAATACCGATTTACCTTTAATTGAGGGTATAACAACAACTGCAGTTGAAACGGCAGAACAAATGGCGGCTGTTCTTGCCGTTGAGTTCCCACACTGTGATGCATTGATTATGAGCGCAGCAGTAGCGGATGCAAAAATACTTAATTATTCAGATGAAAAAGTTAAGAAGGATTCATTGAAAACTCTTGAGTTAGATAAGAATCCAGATATTTTATTATCGCTTGCAAAATCAAAAAAAGATTCACAGGTAATAATTGGGTTTGCTGCTGAAACATATACCGATATTAAAGATCTTGAGCTAAGCGGATTTACAAAATTGGCTAGTAAATCACTTGATCTAATTTATGTTAATAATGTTTCCGGTGGGGCAATCTTCGGCAGTGACAAAACCCAGGGATTAATCATCGATAAAGAGAAGAATGTGATCGAAGTACCTGAAATATCTAAAGACACGCTCTCGGATATATTGCTGGATCAATTAGTAAGTAAGTTAGGTTAAGCCCATGAAAAATCGCCTTTTTACATCTGAATCAGTTACTGAAGGACATCCAGACAAGATTGCAGATCAGATATCAGATGCCATATTAGATTCACTACTATCTCAAGACTCCAAGAGTCGGGTTGCAGTTGAAACTTTAATAACGACTGGTCAAGTTCATGTTGCTGGTGAAGTAACTACTAATGGCTATGCAGATGTAATGAATATAGTTCGTGATACTGTTTTAGAGATCGGATATGACTCATCCGAAAAGGGATTTGATGGAAATAGCTGTGGAGTTTCTATATCAATAGGTCAACAATCCCAAGATATTGCACAAGGCGTTAATGATGCATTTGAAAGCAGAGTCTCATCATCAGCTGATCCTTTAGATCTACAAGGAGCCGGTGATCAAGGATTAATGTTTGGGTATGCGTGCACTGATACGCCAGAGTTAATGCCACTTCCTATTTCATTGGCTCATAAATTAGCTCAGCAACTTACCAAAGTTAGAAAAGATGGCACGCTTTCATATCTTCGACCTGATGGAAAAACGCAGGTAACAATCGAGTATCAAGGTGACAAGGCAGTTGCCCTTAATACTGTTGTTATTTCATCTCAGCATGCACCAGATGTTGATTTAGAAAAGAAGTTAGCTCCAGAGGTTAAAAAGTATGTAATTGATCCAATTATTAAGGATTTAAATATTGATTCTTCAAATGTTAGATTGCTTATTAATCCAACTGGTCGTTTCGTTATTGGTGGACCAATGGGCGATGCCGGACTTACTGGAAGAAAGATAATTGTTGATACTTATGGCGGTATGGCTCGCCATGGTGGTGGCGCATTCTCAGGCAAAGATCCATCTAAGGTAGATAGATCTGCAGCATATGCCATGCGCTGGGTTGCAAAAAATGTGGTCGCTGCTGGTTTAGCAGATCGATGTGAAGTCCAAGTTGCGTATGCCATTGGTAAGGCTCAGCCAGTTGGATTATTTATTGAAACATTTGGGACTGAGAAATTTGATCTTGGTAAAATAAGTGATGCAGTAAAAGAAGTTTTTGATCTTCGTCCCGCCGCAATTATTCGCGATTTAAATTTGCTACGCCCAATCTATGGGAAAACTGCTGCTTATGGTCACTTCGGAAGAGAGTTACCAGATTTTTCTTGGGAGAAAACAGATCGAGCTAACGCGCTTAAGGCACTAGTTAAATAAGCAGTGGCAGCTCCACTTAAACTTAAACGGCAGGCCATTGCAAAAGTACCGCAAGGTTCTTCTCCTATAGCAAAACATTTACCAATTGCATCAATTTTAGTAGATACTCCCGTTTCACATTTAGAAGGTATTTATGATTATCTGGTTCCAGAGATATTAGATGCTGATTCAGTTGTAGGTAGCAAAGTATTAGTTGATTTTGGAAATGCAAAAGCTGAAGGAATCATTATTCAGCGAAAGGATAAAAGCGATCAAGATAAGAAACTCAAACCTATACTTGAATTAGTAGCGCCAAGTGGATTAGTCAGCAAAAGCATGCTCGAACATGTCGAAAGTGTGAGAAATAGATTTGGCGGTAGTTTTTGGTCGATTTTAAATTCATCAATACCTGGACGTGTTTTAAAAGAGGAGAAGGTATTAGTTAATAATGAAATAAATGGAGTACTTCCGCCATATGAATCACCAGAAATTCGGGAAATTATTGGCAGAGCGGATTATGGCCAGTTATTAGGAAAGCAACGTATTAAATGGGGGATTAGTTTTCCTTTAGCTGTAGACCCAAACTGGTTTCTAGTTGAGGTTGTAAAACTTAGAGCCCAAGTTAGCCAAGTTCTTTTATTAGTCCCGGATGAGAAAGATATTACCTATCTAACAGCATTGCTTAGTAGCGTATTCGGCGAAGGAGTAGTTGAGTTAGGCTCTCATCTAAGTAAGAGTGTTCGATATCGTAACTTTTTGAGAAGTAGATACAACTCACCTTCAGTAATAATAAGTACTAGAAGTGGCGCATTTACTCACTTAGAGAAAAACGCAACAGTAATTGTTCTTTCAGATCTAGATGAATCTCATTACGAAATTCATGCTCCGGGTTGGAATACCCGTGACGTTACTTTATTACGTGACAACAATACCTCTCTAATATTTATATCTGCTTCTCACTCACTTGAGATTGCTAGATTGATTGAAATCGGGTGGTTGGATAAAAAGATGTACCGAAGAAAGAGTAACCAAAAATTCTTCACTAATGAAAATGGCAACTCATATATATTTTCGATAAAGAAGGGAATCTCTTCTGGCAATGCACTTGTATCAGTTGCAGAGAAAGGTTATGCAAATCTATTTCTCTGCTCTAGATGTCGAAATACTGCAAATTGTGAGTGCGGTGGAAAGCTACAAATCGATGGTTCGAGGAAGATTCCTACCTGCTATCTATGTAAAAAGGAATTCAATGACTGGAAATGCACATTTTGTGGCGATACTCGACCGTTTGTAATTGCGAAAGGTATTGAAAGAACAGCGGAGGAAATTGGTAAGGCGATACCAAAAATTCCAATTCTTGTCTCATCTGGAAATAAACAGATTGATGTAGTGCCGAGTGGGCGGCACATAGTTATTGCAACAACTGGGTCTGAACCAAATGGGATTTATTCAGCTATTGTGATGTTAGATGGTGAGAAGATTTTTAATCGACCTTCATTAAGAGCAGAAGAATTTGCTAAGTTTCATTGGTTTTCACTGTTGGGTAAAGCAAGCAGTACTGCAGAGATCTATTTATCACTTCCAAACCATCATCCAGCAGTCCAATCTTTACTACGAGCAGATTCAATGGCGAACTCTCTCTCTGATTTAAGTAACAGAGAGAAAGCAAAACTTCCGCCATATTATCGAGTAGCGGTAGTAGAAGGAGATAAGGAAGAGATTTCAAAGTTTGCAGAAAATTTAAGAAATAGTAAAAGCTATGAAATTACTGGTCCGGTAGCAATTGACAGATTTAAAAGTAAATTATTGATTCGAGTAAAACTAGTTGAAGGGTCACTTCTTGTTGACCTTTTAGATGATGTAGCTAAGGTGCAGGCAGTAAAACGACGGAAAATATTCAAGATCCGATTTGACCCATTTGATTTATAGCCCCTCGAACTGAAGTATCATTTACTTATGGCTATTCAACCAATCAGATTATTCGGGGATCCGGTATTAGTTACTCCAGCTTCTTTAGTAGTTGATTTTGATAAAGAGTTAAGGCAGCTGGTTGAAGACCTAACTCAAACTATGCAAGCCGCACCTGGCGCTGGTCTTGCCGCACCACAGATTGGTGTTCCACTCCGAGTTTTCGTTTGGGATATAGATGATGAAATTGGTCACCTTATTAATCCATCCCTAGATTTAAGTGATGAGATGCAAGAGGGTGAGGAGGGCTGTTTATCTTTTCCAGATCTAGTTTATGAAACACCAAGAGCATTTCGAGCAGTTGCTAAAGGTTTTAATATGCATGGCGAACCAATAATTGTGGAAGGAACTGAGTTACTTGCAAGATGCCTTCAGCATGAAACTGATCATTTAAATGGGGTTCTTTTCATCGATCGTATGAAATCTGAACAGCGTAAAATTGCGATGAAAGAGATACGTGAATCTGAATGGTTTGGGTTAGCAAGTGAATCTGGTCAATCGCCAACAATTAAAGTCTCACCTCACTCAACTTTCGGTTTAGGACTGTAGTAAATTGAAGGTTGTAGTCGCTTCTTCTTCTCCAGTAGCAATCCCGTTGATCTCGGCATTAGAGGCAAGCAATAATCATCAATTACTTTTTTTATTGACTAATCCAGACAAGGCTACTGGACGTGGAATGCATGTAGTTGCAAACGAGTTAGCAATCTGGGCTGATAAAAAGGATATTAATATAGAAAAACCCGTTAATAACGATGACCTTAAAAAAATAATTGACAATACTAAACCGGATATTGTCATAACAATTGCTTACGGACGAATAATTCCACTTGGATTGCTTGACATACCAAAATTTGGATGGATTAATGTTCATTTCTCCTTATTACCTCGCTGGCGAGGAGCTGCGCCAGTTCAGTGGGCAATTCTTAGTGGTGATAAACAAACTGGAATAACTGTTTTTAAATTGGATAAGGGGATGGATACTGGACCGGTGTATTTAGAACAAGCAACGCCAATTGATGAAAAAGAAAATTCAGATGAGGTACTAAATAGGTTAAGTCAGATTGGTTCCGATCTTGCATTAAAGAGCATCGAACTCATTTCTGAGGGTGTAACTCCAATACCACAAGCATCTAATGGAATTACTTTGGCACCAAAAATAAGTAAAAACGATGGAAAGTTAGATTGGGGACAGAATACTAATCAAGTTGTGAATAGATTTCGCGCTCTATCTAGTAATCCTGGGGTATGGAGTTTGCTGGGAGAGTCAAGAATTAAAATAGATTCGTTAGTTACAGTCTCAGTCCCAAACCAAATTAAACCAGCAGAAATTGTTGTTGATGGTGAACGTTTATTTGTAGGTGTATTAGATGGTGCAATTGAAATTCTGAGGCTAACTCCTGCAGGCCGCTCACAGATGAGTGCTGCAGAATTCATTAGAGGATTACCTAGCAGAGTTGGTTTACAACTTGGGTAAGCCAAATCCAAACCCATCTCGCCTTACAGCATATGAATTAGTGCATCAAGTAAATCGAGAAGGTGCATTCGCAAACATTAGGCTGCCTGAGTTACTATCAAAATCAAAGATGAATACTGCCGATAAAGCCTTCACAACTGAATTAGCCTATGGAACACTACGTATGCAAGGTCGCCATGACTACATACTGACCAAGTTTATTGATCGCCCATTTAATGATCTTGACCCAAAAATTGTTGATCTTCTTCGAATGGGAATACACCAGTTGACGCAAATGCGAGTTCCTGATCATGCCGCTGTATCTGAAACAGTTGAGGTTGCAAAATTGGTGGCTGGTGAATCGAAGGCATCTTATGTGAATGCAATACTACGGAAAGTTTCAGCCGATACAAATGATTTGTCTGAATTAACCAGTATGCCAAATTTGCAGAGGCTCTCTATTGAATATAGCCATCCTGAGTGGATCATCTCCTCCTTTTATGATCAACTTAAAGATTGGCAGAAAGTAGAAGATCTATTGAAAGCCAATAATTTGCCAGCAGAACCTGATGTAGTTGCATGGCCAGGTAAATCTACAATTACTGAGTTGTGTGAGGCTGGTGCTACTAAATTATCTGGGTATCAAAACGGAGCAAATATATCTGGCGTACCATCTGAGTTTGCGCCAATAATTGAAAGAAGGGCAGGCGTACAAGATCGCGGATCGCAAGCTGTCGTTGAAAATTTTCTAGCAACAATGCAACCTGGACTATCTTGGCTTGATATGTGCGCTGGTCCTGGAGGAAAAGCTGCATACCTTTTTAATTCATTAAGGGAGCAGGATCCATCGGCGAAATTTCTTGCGAATGAGCCAATCCCGCATCGTGCAGAGTTGGTAAAACGAGTTGTAAACAATCAACAAGTTGTTAGTTTTGATGGTACTGACTCAAGTAATTTTAATGAGAGATTTGATCGGATATTAGTGGATGCACCGTGCACTGGACTTGGCGCACTACGAAGAAGGCCAGAAGCTAGGTGGCGAAAATCTTTGAAGGATTTGAAGGAATTAGTAACTTTGCAACGCAATTTATTAAGCAGTGCTTACCTACTACTAAACCCTGGTGGACTTATTGCTTACGTTACATGCTCACCTCATTTAGCGGAGACTAAAGCCCAAGTAATTGATTTTCTTGATGCGCACTCAGATATGAAGATTCTGCCTATCCCTACTTTTGCTACTGCCCATCTGCAAGGTCTTCAAGATGATGGAAGTATGCAGCTTTGGACACACCTAGATCAATCAGACGGAATGTTTATGGTTCTTTTCGAGAAGGTTGGTTAAATTAGATATGAAGAACCAAGTATTTATCTGTCCAAGTATTCTCAACGCCAATTTTGATGATCTCGAAAATGAGATTAATAAAGTAAAAGAAGTCTCCGATATGTTGCATTTAGACATTATGGACAACAAGTTCGTGCCAAATTTTACTTTTGATTTTAAGCAAGCAATTGAAATTATCAAATTCTCATCATTACCTGTTGATGCCCACCTTATGATTGAAGATCCAGATAATCTCGCTCCTAAGTATGCGCAAAATGGTTGTGATTCGGTTACTTTCCACTATGAAGCTGCCAAAAATGTTCGCCAAACTATTTTAGACATTAAATCTAACGGTTCGAAAGTTGGGTTAGCGATAAAGCCAGCGACAGATTTTTCTATTGTTGAGGAGTTCATAGAGGAAATAGATATGTTATTAATTATGACAGTTGAACCTGGTTTCGGAGGTCAATCATTTATGAGTGAGCAAATGAGTAAAGTTGTAATTGCAAGATCTCGAATCAATAGATGTAAAGATCCGATTCCTCTTCTTCAGATCGACGGGGGAGTATCTGAATCTACTATTGAAATTGCTGCCAATTCTGGTGCTAATTGTTTTGTGGCTGGTAGTGCAGTTTATAAATCTAGTGATCCAGCCGAAATGGTGAATAAATTACGCAACCTTGCTCAGAAAAGTTTTAAGAATTAGGTTGAATACCCATTAACAATAGGACTGTTGAAAGATCAGAAGTACTAATTGTAGTTGCAGCAGCAGCAGCCACTTTTGGTTTTGCATTGAAAGCTATGCCTAAACCTGCCGCCTCAATCATGTCTAAATCATTTGCACCGTCACCTATTGCAACAGTTTGCGAAAGATCAACACCTTCTTTTTCTGCAAATTCAACCAACGATTTATATTTAGCAACTCGATCAATCACTTCACCTTCACATTTTCCGGTTAATTTTCCATTGGCAATTTGTAGTTTATTTGCTCGGTAGTAATCAATCTTCAAATCTTTAAGAATTGGCTCAATTACATCTATAAATCCACCAGAAACTACGCCGACCTTGTGACCCTGCTTATGAAGAGTTTGTATCAATTTCTCGGCTCCGTTAGTCAAAGTAATCTCTTTGCGCACATCAATAATTACCGATTCATCTAATCCAGTTAATAGTGCGACTCTGGCAGATAGTGCTTCAGAGAAATCTAATTCACCGGACATAGCCTTTGCCGTTATTTCTGAAACTTGGTCTAATTTACCGGCATGCTTTGCTAAAAGGTCAATTACCTCTTGCTGTATTAAGGTGGAATCCATATCAAGTAGAACCAATCTTTTTGCTTCCCGACTCCTATTGCTTGGCTCGACTGCTAGATCGATACGGTTTGTAATTGCCACTTTTGCTAAAGCTCGCTGCACATCCTTTATAGATTTATTAGGAATTTGAATATTTAGCTCAAATGCAAGTACTGGCGTTGTTGCGGTTCTACGAATTGCGAGAATATTTCCACCAAGTTTTCCAATTTCATCAGCAACTGCTGCGATAGGTGCCGGATTAATACTTTCACCAATAATTACCACGTTAAGTTGCTCTGAATCAGCTATTAATTGCTCATGATGAACAAAATCGATAGCGATATCTAGGCCAATCTTCTCTTGCAGCAGTTGCAGATCGGCGGCAACCGCTTCAGCATGATCCTCATTAAGCGTTATTAAGACGGTTAGAAGTAGTCGATCTCTAATTATTAGTTGCTCAATATCTACGACACTTACCGCGAACTCTGAAAGAACATTCATCAGGCTTTGAGTAATTCCAGGACGGTCTTCGCCTGAAACCAGAATAAGCCCGGTAAAGGCAGGGGGATTTTTATTCGGCATTGGGTCAGATTAACCGTATTACCCCATCTGGCGCGGTATCTTTCATCCTTATGAGCGCAATATTAGAGTTATCAAATATAAGCGTTCGCAGAGGTGAGCGAGTAATCCTTGGCCCGGTTGATTGGCATGTTTTAGATGGCCAACGATGGGTAATTCTTGGCCCGAATGGAGCAGGTAAAACTACATTACTGCAGATATGTTCTTCACTGATTCACCCAACAACTGGCACTATCAAAATTCTCGGTGAACAACTCGGTAAAGTAGATGTTTTTGAGTTAAGAACCAGAATTGGTTTGAGCTCTTCTGCTTTAGTTGAACAGTTACCACCGGATGAATTGGTTATGGATGTTGTCTTAACTGCCGCCTACGCAATGCTCGGTCGTTGGCAGGAAAGATATGACTTATGGGATGAATCCCGAGCAATGGCACTCCTTACTGCCCTTGGCGTGCGCGAATTAGGGGATCGATTATTTGGCTCACTTAGCGAAGGTGAAAAAAAGCGGGTACAAATTGCTCGCTCGCTCATGGCAGATCCGGAATTACTACTTTTAGATGAGCCGGCTTCATCGCTTGATTTAGGCGGAAGAGAAGATTTGTTAAAGAGAATAGAAACCTTTGCAAAAGATCCACTAGCACCTGCAACAGTGATTGTGACGCACCATATTGAAGAGATTCCAGTCGGAACTACCCACGCCTTGCTGCTTCGAAGTGGAGCTGTAATTGCTCAAGGAGAGATTAACTCTGTAATAACTGATCAAAATCTCTCAGATGCATATGGTTTGGCGATTTCAGTTCAGGCCGAGAGCGGTCGGTTTTTTGCCCGTGCCCGTTGACTTATTGGGCCTACTGCCAAAACCATGGCATGAAGTTAGTGACTTACAAGCACTAAGTAATATCTCAGAAATACTACCTAGTGTTTTTCTTCCAAGTGAGAAAAATATTTTTGCAGCTTTTTCAAGTAATCCAAATTCAATCAGGGTACTTATTGTCGGCCAGGATCCATATCCAAACCCAGATTATGCAAATGGCTTGGCGTTCTCAGTCTCTCCAAGTATTACGAAATTACCAGCATCCCTAAAAAATATTTATAAGGAGCTAGAGAGTGACTTAGGAATAAAAAGAAATAATGGTGATTTATCAGACTGGGCTAACCAAGGAGTTCTTTTAATTAATCGCAGTCTCACAGTTGAGCCGGGTAAATCAGACTCCCATTCAGATATTGGTTGGCAAGTATTTACAGAGTCCGTAATTAAACATTGCGCGAAGAACGGAGCTCTAGGAATTTTATGGGGAAATGAGGCACAAAAGTTATCACATTACTTCAGCAAGGATGATCTTTTTGAATCCGCCCATCCAAGCCCACTTTCTGCTTACCGTGGTTTTTTTGGATCAAAGCCATTTAGCAAAGTTAATAATCGTTTAATAGAAAAAAAATTAGAACCTATTAAATGGTAAAGGGGCGAACCAAAAGGTCCGCCCCTTTACTTAGATTTAGATTATGCAGTCCAGATATTAATTGGTGATTGCAAGAAATAAACCATGAATAATCCAGATACTAGGTACATCAAAGGATGGATTTCCTTTGAGCGTCCTTGGAATACTCTAATAACTACAAATGAGACAAATCCTGCTCCGATACCTACAGAAATATTGTAAGTAAATGGCATCAAGATAATGGTTAAGAATGCTGGAATTGCAATTCCAAGATCATCCCAATCGATTCCCTTGATTTGACTCATCATTAAGAAACCAACAATTACAAGAGCTGGGGTAGCAGCTTCGTAAGGGATGATTGCAACAAGAGGGGCTAGGAAGGTTGTAAGCAGGAATAGAACTCCAGTAACAACTGAAGCAAGACCTGTTCTTGCACCTTCTCCAACACCAGAGGCTGATTCAATGTATGAGGTGTTAGAAGAAACTGAACCAGCACCACCGGCAGCAGCAGCCAATGAGTCAATAAGAAGAATGCGCTCAGCACCTTCTACATTGCCATTGCGATCAACTAGGCCTGCTTGGTGACCAATTGCAGTCATTGTTCCCATAGTGTCAAAGAAGTCAGCTAGTAGAAGTGTGAATACTAGAAGAAGTGCTGCAACGATTGAGATACGGTCAAATCCACCAAGAAGGTTGAAATCACCAATTATGTCAAACTTAGGAGTTGCTGCAATTGCATCAGGCATAGCAGGAACATTTAAGCCCCAGCCCTTTGGATTTACAGTTCCAGTTGCACCATCAAAGTTTGGACCAATTTTGAATGCTGATTCAACAGCGATAGCAACCACAGTTGCTGCAACGATTCCAATTAGAAGTGCGCCCTTAACTTTTTTCACAGTTAATCCGATCATTAAGAACAGACCAAATGCGAATACAAGTACAGGCCAACCAACTAGATTGCCGTTGTCGCCAAGAGTTACAGGGACAGGACCTGAGCCAGTTCTGCGAACGAAACCAGCATCAACTAATCCAATTAAGGCGATGAAAAGGCCGATACCAACTGAGATAGCGATCTTTAATTGACCAGGTACAGCTTTGAAAACCGCAATACGGAATCCAGTTAGTACCAAGACAAGAATAATTAGGCCTTCAAGAACAATAAGACCCATGGCATCTGCCCAGGTCATCTTGGAGGCAATGCCAACAGCAACGAAGGTATTTAAACCTAGGCCGGTAGCAAGAGCTAATGGAAAGTTTGCGACTACGCCCATCAGGATGGTCATAACGCCTGCGATAAGTGCGGTAGCAGCAGCAACTAATGCAAGATTAGGTGCGTCGCCTCCGCCAATGAATTTTCCATCAGCATCTTTAGCAAGACCGATGATTAATGGATTAAGCGCAACGATGTAAGCCATTGTGAAAAATGTGACCACTCCGCCACGGATTTCTCGACCTACAGTTGAGCCACGCTGACTGATTTTAAAGAAGCTATCAAGCATGGAGGTACCTTTCTGTTTTTTATACATGGTGTTTTCGACATGTAGTCAGATGCGGTCTAACAAGCCGTGGGAATGGCTTAAATCTATTGGTTACTTGGTGGTAAGTCGGTCTACGACACCGAGGGAAATTGCCACTGATTGGCCTATAAGCAGTGCAAATAGCAGGGTTCCGATACCCAATGAGCCTCCAAGTGCCGCCCCAGTACTGGCGGCGATTATCTCTATTCCTAATCTCACCCTTCCAACTCGCACCCCAGTTTTGTAATGCAACCCGGTCATCAGACCATCGCGAGGTCCAGTTCCAAGTCCGCAGGTTATGTAAAGAGATGAACCGGCGCCAACTAACGCTATTCCAAATAAAATATAAAAATATTTTGCAAAAGTATTATCAACTGACGGTATAAAAAACAATCCAACCTCAATTGCGGCCGCAATTACAACAATATTAGCTATCGTTCCAAATCCCGGTTTTTGCCTAAGCGGAATCCATAGTAAAAGCACAAGCACTGAAACTAAAAATGTCGATTCACCAATATTTAAAACGGTGTGAAGTGATATTCCTTCTGAAAGAACTACCCAAGGTGAGTTACCAAGGCCTGTTACAACTAGAAATGCCTCACCTATTCCAAATATTGTTAAACCAAACAAAAGAATGGCAAGTCTTTGAATGTGATGTTTGCCAGTACCAAGTGACCATGTGGAATCAGCTCGCCATGGGGTATTTGGAATTGTTCTAGATGGCCGCAGCATATTAACTATTCTTTTAGACAGGTTATCACCGTTTGTTGACATGCTCACTGCTAAACTCTAGCCCACAACAACTACCGATTGGGTTATTTTGAGTTTTACCTATGGTCAAGCAGTTATAACTGGATTTATTCAGGGCATAACTGAGTTATTTCCAATCTCAAGCCTTGGGCATGCGATTTTGATACCAGCATGGATTGGCGGATCATTCAGAGAGTTTATTAGCGAAGAAAATCAAGCTTATTTGTTAATTACGATTGCTATGCATCTTGCTAGCTCAATTGCATTATTTATTGTATTTAGAAAACGGTGGATGGGATTAATTGGCGGGACCTATAGAGCATTTAAGTCCAGGAATTTTCAATCAACTCCGTTTAGAGTACTCGGCTATATTGTTATTGCAACTATTCCGGTTGGAATCCTAGGGGTTGTCTTTGGAGATTATTTCCAAAGTATTTTCGGTAAACCTCAGTACTCAGCAGTTTTTCTCACTATCAACGGATTACTTTTAATTTCTGCCGAAAGATTGTCTAGGCGAGATATTGCTCATGAGTATCATGATTCCGATGCAGAGATTGATCACCGAGTAAATGCAAAGAGTGCAGTCGTAATTGGTTTTGGACAAAGCCTGGCTCTATTTGCCGGAATAAGTAGATTTGGTGTCACTATGAGCGCCGGATTACTTCGCAAATTGAATCACTCTGTTGCCTCTGATTTTGCCTTCCTGCTTTCATTACCAGTAATTGTTGGTGCATCAATTGTAAAATTACCAGAATTATTCACCAGTGATGCTAAACAGCTACTCGGCCAAATCTTGGTCGGTTCACTAGTCTCATTTGTTGCAACATATTTCAGTGTTTCATTCTTAGTTCGATGGTTTAAAACGAAGACACTTTATCCCTTTGCAATTTATTGTCTTATAGTTGGCATTTCCTCATTTGTTAGGTTCGCCTAGTGTTTCCAGGTTTTGGAACTGTTTTAAATATCGCAACAATTATTATTGGTGGCACCTTAGGTGTCTTTATTGGCGGGAAGATAAGTGAAAAACTTAGAAACCTAATAACTGATGTTTTAGGTTGCGTAACAATAATCTCGGCTGCTGATGCTTTATCTGCTTATTGGCATAAAGATCTTCATGATGCGATGCCAAAGGGTTGGGTCATTTTAGTTGTTGTGTTTTCTCTACTTGCTGGAGCTGTAATCGGTTCTTTACTAAAAATTGAAGACCGACTTGAGAATGTTGGCGTATCGCTTAAAAAGAGATTTAGCAAAGATGGCGGCTCAAACTTTGTTGAAGGATTTGTTTCCGCTTCATTGATTTTTGCAATTGGACCCCTTGCAATTCTTGGCAGCATCTCTGATGGCATGGGAACTGGTATTGATCAGTTGGTTTTGAAGAGCACACTGGATGGTTTTACATCCCTTGCGTTTGCTGCATCCCTTGGCTGGGGAGTGGCATTATCAAGTTTGCCTGTAGGTATTTATCAATTTATCTGGACAGCTATCGGCTTATTTTTAGGTTCAATTCTGGCTGATTACCAAGTTTCAGCAATGACTGCAGTTGGTGGCATATTGCTAGTTGGAATTGCCTTGCGGCTACTTAGAATTAAGCAAATTGCGGTTGGCAATCTTCTTCCAGCTTTAGCTTTAGCGCCATTGCTGGCGCTGGCTGCCCACCAATTTGTTTAAAAGCTTTTCGCGTCAATTACAAAGCGGTATTTAACATCACTTGCCACAGTTCGATCATAAGCTTTGTTTATATAATCAGATTTAATTACCTCAACATCGCTAACAATATTGTGTTGGCCGCAAAAATTTAACATCTCCTGCAGCTGAGCAATTCCACCAATCATTGAACCAGCCAAGGATCTTCTTTGGCCAAGTAATGTTCCAGCATTAATGGCATAAGGCTTACCAGGTAAGCCAATGACAACTAAGGTTCCATCCAATTTTAGAAATTGTAGATACGGATCTAGATCTAGGTCTGCTGAAACCGTATTCAAAATCAAATCGAAACTCATATTTAACTTTGATAGTGATTTCATATCTTTTGTTACAACAAAATGATCAGCACCCATTGCTTTCGCATCAGATTCCTTCTCAGGTGAGTGGGAGAAGACTGTAGTTTCAGCACCTAATGCATGAGCGAATTTAAGACCCATATGGCCAAGGCCACCTAATCCCATAATGCCAACTTTTTTACCAGGGCCGGCATTCCAATTCTTAAGTGGTGAATAAAGTGTTATTCCAGCACACATAAGTGGTGCAACTCCAGCGAGATCTAGATTTGAAGGAACATGCACTGCGTAGTCCTCATCAATAACAAACTTATCCGAGTAGCCACCTTGCGCAATTGTCTTACCATCACGCTCAAGTGCGTTGTATGTTCCAGTCATTCCTTCAACACAATATTGTTCAAGTCCGGCATTACAGCTAGAACACTTGCGGCAGGAATCAACAAAAACTCCAACTCCAATTATTTCGCCCACTTTAAATTTACTTACCTGGGAGCCAATCTCAATAACTTTCCCAACAATCTCATGGCCAGGGACCATTGGAAATATCGAAGGACCCCACTCTTCACGAGCTTGGTGAATATCGGAGTGACAAATTCCAGCGTAGTAAATATCAAGTGCTACATCTCGTGGTTTTAGCTCTCTACGTTCAAACTCAAAACTTTCAAGTAATGCTCCAGCTGATTTTGCGGCGTATCCTTTAGTTTTCATTTTGCCTTTCTTTAGTTATTAAACGGCAGAGATTGTTCTGCTGCTGGATTTGAAACCTTGGATGTTACTTTGCGCATATGGTGCCGTCTGCATAAAACTTCATAAGCAACCGTGGAGGAGGTGCTGACATCGCCAACTACAACCTGCTCGCCTTCAGTTACCATCTTTCCATCAACAGTACGGGCATTATGGGTTGCTCGCTCGCCACACCAGCAAAGTGCTTCAACCTGCAAGGTTTGCACCCGATCAGCTAACTCAACTAGGCGGGCACTTCCTGGGAATAACTTTGTTCTAAAGTCAGAGAGAATTCCAAATGCATAAACATCAATTCCCAAGCCATCAACAATTTTTGCAAGCTGCTCAATTTGTTCTGGCGTGTAGAACTGGGCTTCATCACAAATAATAAAACTAATTCGACCGCCAATAGATAATCTTTCAACAATTAATTTGTGTATGTCTAGATCAGTATCAACTTCAAGTGCTTCAATTTGCAATCCAAGACGAGAAGAAATTAAACCTTTGCCTGCTCTATCTTTACTGGTAAAGATAACTCCATCTCTGCCACGGGAGCGATGGTTATGGGCAGTTTGCAAAGCCAAAGTGGATTTACCACTATCCATCGTTCCGCAGTAATAGATCAGTTCGGCCATAAGGTCATTCTGCCAAGATTGTGTTGATTTGTAGACCACCATGGGCCTGATTGATCCGTGATCTTCCACCTAATTCAGCTATTTCAATCAGGAAACATGCTCCAACGGGTATTAACTTCGCCTGAAGTATCAAATCTATGGCAGCAATAGCAGTTCCACCAGTGGCTAATACATCATCAACAATTAAAACCTTTTTACCTGCTGGAATTATGTTGGCATGTATTTCAAGAGTTGCCTGTCCATACTCAAGATCATAACTTTGCGAAATTGTTTCACCTGGTAATTTTCCTACTTTACGGATTGGGATAAATCCTTTATTGATAAGGGATGCAGCAGCTGCAGCAAAAATAAATCCTCGCGCCTCAATGCCAGCTAGATAATCAACCTGTTCTGCTAAATCAGCAATCTCTTGGCAGCTTTGCTTAAACATTTTTGCGTCAGCAAGGAGGGGTGTTATATCTTTGAAAATAATTCCAGGTTTTGGGAAATCTGGAATTACTCTGATCAGATTTGAGGCCGCTTTATCCACCTGCGCATCTTATTGTTACCTTTTAGGATATTAGGCGTGTCCGAGAGGGGAGTTGAACCCCTAAGCCCTTACGGGCACTAACACCTCAAGCTAGCGCGTCTGCCAATTCCGCCACCCGGACCTACTTTTATTTTAACGCAATCTGAAATCAATGGAAATCCAAATTATATAGGAGAATAGCCTCATGAAATTGAGTGCTGATCAGATCATTGAATTAGAGAACGAAACGATATTGCTTTGCCAAGAAATGATTCGTATTCCTAGCGTTAACCATGGCGAAGGTCGTGGTGATGAAAAAGCAATGGCGGAATATGTTGCAAGTAAATTATCTGAGGTCGGCATTAAAAGTGAGTTAATTGAAACGGCCCCAAACCGAGTAAATGTGGTGGCAAAGATTGAAGGCAGCGATCCGAAACGTCCTGGCTTAGTTTTACATGGACATATCGACGTAGTTCCAGTAAATGCCGATGATTGGTCAGTCGATCCATTTAGCGGCCAAATAAAAGATGGATTTATTTGGGGCCGCGGAGCAGTTGATATGAAGGATATGGATGCCATGATCTTGGCATCGGTGAGAATGTGGCAACGGATTGGCTATAAACCACCTAGAAATATTTTGCTTGTTTTCTTTGCAGATGAGGAAGCTGGTTCTAACTATGGATCTCGTTGGTTGGTTAAGCATCGACCAGAGATTTTTGATGGTTACAGCGAAGCTGTGTCAGAGGTGGGCGGGTTTTCAATAACTATTACTGGCGAGCACCGCTTGTATCTTATTGAAGCTGCACAAAAAGGTATTCAATGGTTAAAACTTACTGCTAAAGGAACGGCTGGACATGGCTCTTTTATAAATAAAGATAATTCCGTTACAAAAGTTGCTGATGCAGTTTCTAGAATTGGTAATTATGAATGGCCGCAACTTGAGACAAAAACCAGCAGTTTACTTTTTAGAAAAATTGCAGAACTTACCGGCGATAAATATGATGCTAAAAATGTGAAACCATTACTCCATCATTTGGGTGATGCAGTAAAAATGCTGGGTGCAACCATTTCTAATACCGCCAATCCAACAATGCTTGAGGCTGGATATAAAGTTAATGTGATTCCTCAAAGTGCAAGTGCCACAGTTGATGGCAGGTTCTTGCCTGGATATGAGGAGCAACTGCATCAAACTATTAAAAAACTTGCAGGTGATGAGATTGAAGTTGAGATTTTAACCCGAGATATAGCCCTTGAGGTTGAATTTGCGGGCCCGTTAGTTAAAGCAATGTGCGATGCGATTAATGGAGAAGATGCCGCTGGCATTCCAGTTCCCTACCTAATGAGCGGTGGAACTGATAACAAAGCGCTGCATGATTTAGGAATTGTTGGTTATGGGTTTTCTCCACTTAAGTTACCTAAGGATTTGGATTTCTTTGCTCTATTCCATGGTGTGGATGAGCGGGTACCAATTGAAGGATTAAAATTTGGCGTTAGAGTTTTATATGAGTTTTTGGAGAATGTTTAATTAGAGGCTGAAACCTCATTTAATGCCTGCCTAACCTGTTCTGGCAAAGTAATTTGTTCAACGGTAAGTATTCCGCGAAGTTGCGCACCGGTTCTTGCGCCAATTAACGCACTTGTTACACCTGGTGCATCTCGAACCCAGGAGAGTGCTACCTCAAGAGGTGAGTAACCCAATCCTTCAGCTGCCACGCAAACCGCTTCAACAATCTGGTTTGCCCGCTCTGAAAGATATGGTTCAACAAAATTAGCAAAGTGTGGTGACGCACCTCGAGAGTCTGATGGCACCCCGCCACGGTACTTTCCAGTTAAAACTCCTCTGCCAAGGGGTGACCACGCTAAGAAACCGAGATTTAAAGCTGACGAAGCAGGGATTACTTCTTCTTCTGCCTTGCGATTTAATAACGAATATTCATTTTGAGCAGCGATAATTGCAGCTTTGCCAAAAATTGGATTTTGCAATGTGGTACTTCTTGCTAATTGCCACCCATTAAAGTTACAGACACTTACATACCGTGCTTTTCCAGAGCTAGTTGCATAATCTAAAGCAGATAAAGTTTCCTCAAGTGGCGTATTTTTATCCCAGGTATGAATTTGCCAAAGATCAACGTAATCAACATTTAATCTTGTTAGAGATCTATCTAAATCCGATATTAATTCATTGCGTGAATTATTGATTTGGCGTGAACCATCTTTAAAAGTTATTCCACCCTTTGTTGCAATAAAAAGATCATCTCGTTTAATAAGTGTGCCAATAAATCCACCCAGAACGCGTTCGGCATCACCATCTGCATATACAGCTGCGGTATCAACTAAATTTCCGCCCGCCTCAACAAAGTACTGCAGCTGCTGTGCAGCTTCATTTTCGTCAGTATCGCGCCCCCAGGTCATAGTGCCTAGACCAAGTCGGGAGATTGATACTCCGCCTAATTTACGTCGTTCCATGGCTGGCAGGCTAGCAACAAGAGCGGTAAAAGATCGGTAACCTTGCCAAATGCCGATTGTCTATCTTTTGCGTCATGCCCAATCAGTGGCGAATGTCAAAGGAATATTGGCTGGCCAGGATGATTCAGTTGAGTTATCAAAAGAAGGATTTAAACAAGCACAAGCTCTGATTCCATACCTTAAATCCATCAATTTTTCCCAGGTTTATTCAAGCCCAATGACTAGATGCATTCAGACGGTCACGCCATTTATGGTTAAAAATCCAGACTTAAAGTTTGAGGTCGATGAAAGAATAATTGAAATGAATTATGGGGATTGGACAGGTAAAAAACTTTCAAAGCTGAGTAAGGACAAAAAGTGGCGAAGTGTTCAAACAAAGCCATCTACCTTCACATTTCCAGACGGAGAAAGTTTTAAAAGTATGCGGAAGAGAGTTGACCTGATGCTAACGGATTTAGCAGGAAAGAAGGGTCCAGTACTGGTTGTTACTCACGGCGATATTATAAAAATGATGATTACTTCTAGCCTTGGCTTGCCAATAGATCGCTTCCAAAGCTTCGTCGCAGAACCAGCATCGCTAACAGTTATTAATTTGGAAAAATCTAAATCTACGATATTGCAAAGCAATTATAAACTCGCTGAAAATGGAATAAAGAAATTTAAGAGCAATCAGATTGGCGGTGGTGATACTTTGGCATCACTTCGCCAATGGTGGTGGAAGTAGATGCCCAGGATTATCTATAGGCATGAACCAGCAACTAGATTTATTGTTAGTGCCATTGGCGAGCCAGGTCAGAGGCAGTTCTTTATTCAAGTTAAATCTGCTGATGGGTTAAATTCGGTAACTTTGGAAAAGAATCAAGTTATTGCACTTACTGAAAGATTTGAGGATTTAATTCGTGAGTTAAGGCGCGGAAAACTCGCTTCTACTGGAGATATATTGGCTGCTGCTGAGATTGATAATGAATCCATGGAGTTGCCTATTGATGAGGATTTTCAGGTCGGAATAATTAGTATTACTTGGGAGAATGGTTTAGTTGTAGTAAATATTCAAGCAGCCTCTCAGGATGACGAACTAGTTCTAGATGATATTGATTATGGCCCAGATCTTTTGATTGCATCTCTTAGAATTTCTCAGGTCAAAGGCTTTTGTGAACGTGCTACCGCTTTAGTAAACGCTGGAAGGCCTGCTTGCCCATTTTGTGGTTTACCAATTGATCCGCTTGGTCATCTATGTCCACGAGCAAATGGTTATCGCAGATGAAAGGCGCAGCAGATTTAATTCTGAATGGAGAGCTCACAGTAGTCGGCCGATTAGTTGATGCATCTAATGCAACTTTGTTGGCACAAGTTGTCGGTTCAGATCCGATTATTGAGGTCATCTACAAACCAGTTGCCGGAGAGCGACCACTCTGGGATTTTCCAGATGGCAATCTTGCCTTCCGTGAGTACTCAGCATATTTGTTAAGTGATTTAGCAAAATTTAATATAGTTCCATATACCGTGCTACGGGAAGGTCCATTTGGGTTCGGCATGGTTCAAGAATGGATTCATATTGATGATTCAGTTGATGTTGTCGAGTTTGGTCAAAGTGATGACGCCCAACTACGTAAGTTAGCCTTGTTTGATGCAATTATTAATAATACCGACCGCAAATTTGGCCACTTGTTAGTTGATATAAATGGCGCATTAAAAGGTTGTGACCACGGAGTTTCTTTTCATTCTGAAGACAAACTAAGAACAGTCCTATGGCAATTTGCCAACGAAAAGTTTTCTACTAATGAGATAGCCCTGCTTAACAATGTAAAGGGCTTAGATTTAGATTTATTTAAGGAATATTTAACCCCGGATGAGATCGGTGCACTAAGCAGGAGAATTGAGCAGTTAGTCACCAACGGCATATTTCCAGAACCAAGCCAAAGCTGGCCGGCAGTGCCATGGCCACCGGTCTAAAGAGAGATAATTAGATATGAACTCATGGCCTAGTTTCTACTTGCCACCACTTTCTAATACTTCATTCCCTAATCTAATACTTAAGGATTCCAGTAAAGGTTTGTTGGAGATTGCCAATAGTGAAGTATTTAAGATGTATGTTTGTGGAATCACGCCATATGACGCAACCCATTTAGGACATGCCGCAACATACCTAAGTTTTGATTTAATAAATCGCTATCAAACCTTGAAAAATTCCTCAGTAAAGTTTGTAGAAAACATTACAGATATAGATGATCCACTTCTTGAGCGAGCCAAGCGAGACAAGCAAGATTGGCAGGTATTAGCGACCTCACAGATCGATCTTTACCGTTCCGATATGGCATCTCTGAGAGTATTACCACCTGAAAACTTTATAAAAGTCACCGATTCAATGCACCTAATTGAAAAATTTATAAAGAAATTATCTAATAACGGATATTTGTATGAATTGAATGGTGACTTTTACTTCACTGTTGAATCTTTTCTTAAAACTCTGCCAATTTCTATAGAGGAGGCAATCGCAATATTTGCTGAGCGAGGTGGTGATCCAAAGCGAGAAGGCAAAAAACATCCGTTGGATCCGGTTATCTGGCTTGCGAATGTAGGAGATGACCCAGGGTGGGATAGCGAATTGGGATTTGGCCGACCTGGTTGGCACGTTGAGTGCACTGCGATCGCATGTGAGTATTTGGATGATAAAACAAGTAATCCAATTATAGATTTACAAGGCGGGGGAAGTGACTTGATATTTCCGCACCATTTTATGAGTGAACAAATTGTGAAAGCCGCCTTCGGTAGAGAGTTTGCTAGATATTATGTTCACGCCGCGATGATTGGTTTAGACGGTGAAAAGATGAGTAAATCTAAAGGAAATCTTGTATTTGTTTCAAAATTACTTTCAGATGGGGTTGATCCGATGGTTATCAGATGGGCCCTTCTAAGTGGTCACTATCAGGATGATCGTCAATGGAGCGGTCAATTACTAATAAAAGCTGAAAACGAAGTCAATCAAATTCGCGTTGCTTTGGCTCAGAGTGAAGTTACAGATCCAACACAAATGATTAACGATATAGTTTCTGACATTTCAAATAATCTTGATACCCCAAATGCTTTGAAGAGATTGTTGAATTGGTCCTTAAAATCGAATAGTGATGGAAACGTTAATCAAAGTGGGGCAGTATCTAGAGCAATTGATGCACTATTGGGTTTAGCGCTCTAATTAGAGTTTGCACCCATTTACTAAGGTAAACTAAGCCAAATGAACTCACTTCGTGTTGCCTTATCAAAGCGTGTTGTTATCGCTGATGGCGCGATGGGAACGATGTTGCAGGCTAGAAATCCAAGTTTAGAGGATTTTCAAAATCATGAAGGTTGTAATGAAATTCTTAACGTAACCAGAGCAGATATTGTAAAAGCCGTACATGCTGAATACCTAGACGCTGGTGTAGATGCAATTGAAACTAATACCTTTGGTGCAAATTTTGCTAATTTAGCTGAGTATGGAATTGAAGATCGGATCTATGAACTTGCGTTCGCTGGTGCAAAGATTGCAAGAGAGGTGGCAGATCAATACTCAACTAAAGAGAATCCTCGATGGGTACTTGGCTCACTAGGACCAGGAACAAAATTGCCAACCCTTGGTCACACCACATATGAATTTCTTAAAGAAGCATATGAAACAGCATCAAAAGGGTTAATTGATGGTGGAAGTGATGCGCTATTAATTGAAACCACTCAGGATTTACTTCAAGCAAAAGCAGCGGTTAACGGGGCAAGAAATGCGATAAATAATTCTAAAAAAGATATTGTTTTAATTGCTCAAGTTACCGTTGAAACTACTGGAACAATGCTCATGGGTTCTGAAATCGGTGCTGCGTTAAACGCTCTTGAGCCGTTGGGTATTGATTTAATTGGCTTAAATTGTGCTACTGGCCCAGCTGAGATGAGCGAGCATCTTCGGGTATTAAGTAAAGGCGCAACTGCTGGAATTTCAGTAATGCCAAATGCTGGACTTCCAGTACTCGGTGAGAATGGTGCTCATTACCCACTATCTCCAGAAGAGTTAGCTAAGTCTTTAAAGCAATTTGTAATTGATTACAAAGTTAATTTAGTAGGAGGATGTTGTGGAACTACACCAGCGCATTTAAAAGAGGTGGTTAAGCAATTAAGTGGAAACAATATCTCTGAAAGAGAAGTGACTCGCGAAATCGGTGCTTCTTCTCTATATCAGTTTGCCCCTTTTCGTCAGCAGAACACTTATTTATCTATTGGTGAACGGACAAATGCAAACGGATCGAGAGCTTTCCGGGATGCACTTTTAGCAGAGGATTGGCAAAGTTGTGTTGAAATAGCTAGAGATCAAATCCGCGACGGAGCCCATATGTTAGATCTTTCCGTTGATTATGTTGGCAGAGATGGTGTTGCTGATATGAAGGAGTTGGCTTTCCGGTTTGCCACAACATCAACACTACCTATTGTTTTAGATTCAACTGAACCGGCAGTTCTAGAAGCTGGACTTAAGCAGTTAGGTGGCAGATCGGTTATCAACTCTGTCAACTACGAGGACGGAGATGGACCAACTTCAAGGTTTGCCCGAATAATGCCATTGGTAGTTGAACATGGTGCAGCAGTAATCGCTCTTACGATAGATGAAGAAGGCCAAGCCCGAGATGCTCAATGGAAATTGAAGGTTGCACGCCGTTTAATAAATGATTTAACCTCTAAATGGGGGATGAGAGTTGATGATATTTTGATCGATTGTTTAACTTTTCCAATTGCAACTGGGCAGGAAGAAACTCGTAGGGATGCAATTGAAACATTGGATGCAATAAAATCTTTAAAGGCAGAGTTTCCAAATGTGCAAACTACGCTCGGCGTGAGTAATGTTTCCTTTGGATTAAATCCAGCCGCTCGAATTGTGTTGAACTCAGTTTTCTTATCTGAAGCTGTAAAAAATGGATTAGATTCAGCGATCGTTCATCCCTCAAAAATCACTCCGATAAGCCGAATTCCAAAAGAGCAATTAGATGTGGCACTTGACCTTGTTTATGATCGTAGAGAATCTGATGCTCAAGGAAATGTCATCTATGACCCGCTTTCTAAGTTCTTGCAGCTATTTGAAAATGTTGAAGTCACCTCAACAAAAGAAAGCAGAGCGGCTGAACTTGCCGCGCTTCCATTGGAAGAAAGATTACAGCGACGAATAATTGATGGCGAGAAGGTTGGGTTAACCGATGATTTAAAGACCGCAATTGACTCCAAGATTCCGGCCTTAACTATTATTAATGATTACTTACTAGCAGGTATGAAAACTGTTGGAGAGTTGTTTGGTAAAGGGGAGATGCAACTGCCATTCGTATTGCAGTCAGCTGAAGTGATGAAATCTGCAGTTGCATACCTTGAACCATTTATCGAAAAAACTGATGATCAGGGTAGAGGCAAAATTCTGCTTGCAACTGTCAAAGGTGATGTACATGATATTGGCAAGAATCTTGTTGACATTATTTTATCTAATAACGGATATGACACAGTAAATATCGGAATTAAGCAAACCGTAAACCAGATTATTGACGCTGCAATAGATAATAATGTTGATGTAATTGGCATGTCGGGCTTACTAGTGAAGTCCACGGTAATAATGAAGGAAAATCTGCTCGAATTAGAATCAAGAGGACTTTCTGAAAAATGGCCGATTGTTTTAGGTGGCGCTGCACTAACTAGATCATATGTTGAACAAGATCTTAATGAAATTTTTCCGGGAACAGTTAGATATGCAAAAGATGCTTTTGAAGGCTTGAAGCTAATGGATACATTGATGGGGATTAAGCGTGGAGTTGCCGGCGCACAGCTTCCACCACTTAAGGAGAGACGAACGCCTCGAACTAACCTGATTGAAAGTAGTGGAATTGATACCAAGCGAAGTGATGTTGCAGATAATAATCCAGTTCCGACAGCTCCTTTCTACGGTTCAAAGGTTGTGAAAGGTATAGCACTTGCCGATTATGTTGGCATGTTGGATGAAAGAGCATTATTTCTCGGACAATGGGGATTAAAGGGAAAAGATTTTGAAACAATGGCACAAGATGAAGGTCGGCCACAACTTCGCTCACTTTTAAATGATGTTCAGTCCAATGGATGGTTAAATGCTGCAGTCGTTTACGGGTATTTCCCTTGCTACAGCGAAGGAAACGATTTAGTAGTGCTTCATCATGAGGGAGAATCAAAAGGTAAGGAACGAGTTAGATTTACTTTTCCAAGACAGAGTCGTGATCGTCGCCTATGTTTATCAGATTTCTTCCGCAGTAAAGAAAGTGGCGAAATTGATGTTGTAAGTTTCCAATTTGTAACTATGGGGCAGTCAATTAGCGATGCAATCAGTAAACTATTTAATGCGAACTTATATCGAGAGTATCTAGAGCTTCATGGACTTTCTGTGCAATTAACCGAATCCTTAACTGAGCATTGGCATGCTAGAACGCGTGAAGAGTTGAAAATTGATGGGAAAGACTCAAAAGATCTAAAAGAAATCTTTAATCAGGGATATCAAGGATCTCGCTACTCGTTTGGTTATCCGGCATGCCCCGATCTTGAGCAACAATTACAGATGTGTGAGTTATTGCAGCCAGAACGAATTGGCATATCGTTATCTGAAGAATTCCAGTTACATCCAGAGCAATCAACATCTTCGATAGTTTTACATCATCCTGAAGCAAAGTATTTCAACGCATCATGAGTGCAATCTTGTTTGATATGGATGGGACTTTAATTGATTCAGAACCACTTTGGCTAGAATCTGAAATTGAAATAATGGCAGAGTTAGGTTGTCATTGGGATCAGCAAGATCAGATTAATTGTCTCGGTGGGCCAATGGAAAAGACGGAAAATTACATGCAGGAACGAAGCAACAACATCAAACCTTTTGGATATTTTGCGAAGCAACTTGATGACGTAATGGAGCAAAAACTTGCAACAAAATTGGATCTTATTCCTAATGCCTTAGAAATTTTAAATGAATGTAAAAAATCTGACATTAAGATCGCATTAGTAACTGCAAGTACTGGCAGATTAATGAGAGCTGTACTGAAAAGATTTCCAGCTGGAATATTTGATACTACTGTTTCCTATGATGACGTAAAGCGGTCCAAGCCAGATCCTGAGCCATACTTGCTAGCTGCAAAAACTTTAGGAGTAGAAATTAAAAACTGCGTCGTTTTAGAAGATTCACTCACCGGGGTTCAATCCGGGTTAACTGCCGGTGCTCAGGTAATCGGCTTACCTCATCTAGTACAGATGCCTAGTAATCCAAATTTACGAGTTATTGAGTCTTTATCTGAGATTAACATCGAAAAGTTAATTACGTGGTACCCATTTCTTACAAGTAGAATCGCTACAAATGATAGATAGAAATTTTAATTATGGTGATCGGGTTCAGTTAACCGATGCAAAGGGAAAGTTGTACTCAATTACATTGGCAGCTGGGGCTGAATGGCATACCCATAAAGGACTTTTAAAGCATGATGAATTAGTTGGCCTTCCAGAGGGATCGATCGTTGCAACAAATGGAGATTTAAAGTTTCAAGCTTTTCGCCCACTCTTGGCTGACTATGTTCTATCTATGCCAAGGGGAGCAACAATTATTTATCCAAAGGATGCAGCAATGATTCTTGGGGTTGCGGATATAAAGCCCGGAATAAGGGTTTTAGAAGCGGGTGTTGGATCAGGTGCGCTTAGCATTTCAATTTTAAGAGCGGTAGGAGATAACGGATTTTTGCATTCGGTAGAGATACGTGATGATTTTGCAGCAATATCCAAACAGAATGTAGAGAACTACTTTGGGAATGAACCAAAGAATTGGAAATTAACTGTTGGCGCATTGCAAGAACAAAGTTTTGGAACTGATTACGATCGAGTAATTTTGGACATGCTCTCACCCTGGGATTGCGTAGAGACCGCATCAAATGCTTTAGTTCCAGGCGGAGTGTTCATGGCTTATGTTGCTACAACTACACAACTTTCAAAAATTGCTGAAGCCATAAAGGATTGTGGCAACTTCACTGAACCAGAATCTTCCGAAACTATTGTTCGCGGTTGGCATCACGAAGGATTAGCTGTTAGGCCACAGCACAGAATGATTGGTCACACAGGATTTCTTATTTTTGCCCGCAGAATGGCACCAGGTGTTCCAGTATTACAAAGGCGAAGACGCCCTTCAAAAGGTTCTTACGGAGTTATTGAGTAATTAACTTACTTTAATCAGATCAACTACGAAGATTAAAGTTTCGTTAGGACCTATAGCTCCACCAGCACCGGTGGCTCCATAGCCAAGGTCAGGTGGGATTACCAATAATCGTCGTCCGCCTTCTTTCATTCCAGGAATTCCTTGTTGCCAACCTGCGATCACTCCACTTAAAGGGAATGTTGCGCTCTGACCAGAATCCCAAGATGACTCAACTAAAGTTCCAGTACTCCATGCCATTAACGTGTAGTGAACTTCAAGAGTGGAAGTTGCTACCGCTTCTTTACCAGTTCCGACAAAGATATCTTTTTTCTCGAGTGCTTTAGGCGCTGCGCCTTTAGGGGCTGCGATTGTTGGTTTAGATCCTTTAGATCCACCAATCTCTGGGAGAGCGGATGAT
>JBAWYI010000001.1:0-65206 GCA_037143635.1 Actinomycetes bacterium | reverse complement strand
ATTGGTCATGAAAATAGTAAGGATAATAAATGTCAGTAACTGAAATTGCGTTAATCGCTGGCAGGGTGCTATTTGCTCTGCTTTTCATTAGCTCAGGGATCAACCACTTCACAAAGACCGCAGCCATGACTGGGTATGCTCAATATAAGAAGGTGCCAATGGCAAAGTTCTCTGTTTATTTAAGCGGATTAATGATCCTGCTTGGTGGAATTTATATTGTGCTGGGTTTCTATGCAGATTTAGGCGCACTATTAATTGCGATTTTCTTGCTTCCAACTGCTTTCTTAATGCATGCATTCTGGAAAGAAAATGATGCAACCGCTAAGCAAAATGAGAGTATTGCGTTCTTTAAAGACTTATCTCTTGCTGGTGCTGCTTTAATCATTTTCGCACTACTACGCGGTGGAGCTGATTTTGGAAACCATGTAGGAACATTGCTTTTCTTTAGCTAATTAGCTAATTAGAAAATCGCCTCCGAATGTTCATATTCAGGGGCGATTTTTTATGCCCAAATCAGATTTGTTGTGAAAGTATCTACCAATGAGCATGACCTTAATTCTGACCGCTCTCGCCTCAGGCGCTTTTATTGGTGCGGTTTTAGGATTTATTGGCGCAGGTGGCGCTATGGTCTCGGTACCAATACTTTTATATCTATTTGATTTCACTCCTATTCATGCCACAACCGCTGCACTTGCAATTGTTTTTCTCGCAGCAGTCGCCGGGCTTGGACCAAAATTTAAAAGCAAAGATGTTTTGATCAGAGAGGCCTCAATAATTTGGGCGCTCGGACTAGTAACAAATATCGGATTTGGCTTGATTATCACCAAGATTGCCGATCAGGTCATATTGATTGGGTTCTCAATGGTTTTAATTGCAGCTGGCTATTCGATGTTAAGAGCACCAATAAAGAATCAACCGGAACGTTCGATGTCGCTGCCAGCATTGGTTCTGTTGTCGTTATTGATCGGCACCTTAACTGGATTATTTGGAATCGGAGGGGGATTTCTAGCAATTCCAGTATTGGTTTTATTCTTCAATACTCCACAAAATAAGGCTGCAGGAACATCGTTGCTAATTATCGCGCTAAATTGCGTTACCGCTTTCTTTGCAAAAAACTCTATTTGGACAGAGATAAACTGGCGCTACCCAGCCGTTATTGCACTATCAGCAGTTTTAATTTCAAGAGTTTCTTCAAATCTTGCCCCTAAAGTTCCAACAGTTCACTTAAAACGTGGGTTTGCGGTACTGCTATTTACTCTCGCAGCCTTTACCATTTTGACGCGGGTTTTTTAGAATAAGGAGAAAAATGAAACTAAAGCGGGCAATTGCAATGGAATTTTTGGGAACAGCAATTTTGGCATTTGCCATCGTTGGTTCTGGAATAATGGCAGCAAATTTAACTTCAGAATCATCACTTCGGTTGTTAATTAATGCAATTTCTACCGCAGTTGGGTTGGCAGTAGTAATTAGAATTGGAATTAAAGTTAGTGGATCTCACTTTAATCCAGCAGTCACACTTGTAATGCTTTTCATAAAGAAGATTGATGCTCGATCATCTCTTTTTTATATTAGCTCGCAAATCTTGGGCGCTATTGCAGGAGTTGCAACTGCTAACTTTATTTTTGACCAAAAGGTCCTTTATCGCTCAATGATCGTCCGTAGCGGATCTAATTTATTTGTATCCGAGATAATTGCTACTGCAGTATTGCTGTGGATTATTCTGCGGTTTCCAAAACGTGATGATTTAGTTGCCATTTACGCACCTCTTTGGATATTTGGCGGAATTTTACTTACCTCAAGTACTTCATTTGCAAACCCAGCAATAACAATTGGCCGAGTCTTCACCACTTCGATAACCGGAATCGCACCTGAATCAATTTTTGCATTTATCGTTGCGCAACTAATTGGGGCTGCACTTGGACTTTTGGTTGCCCGAAATATTACAAATCCTAAGGAAGCACTCAATAATGAATAAACCCTCCGTACTTTTCGTTTGCGTCCACAATGCTGGCAGATCTCAAATGGCAGCTGCATTTTTAACGCACCTTGCTGGCGACAAGGTAGAGGTTAGATCAGCAGGTTCTGCTCCGGCTGATTCAATTAATCCGGCAGTTGTTGAAGCACTAAAAGAGGTTGGCATCGATATTTCAAATGAACAACCCAAGGTTTTAACTACCTCAGCTGTTGAACAATCTGATGTAGTAATAACAATGGGTTGTGGGGATGCATGCCCATTTTTTCCTGGTAAGCGTTATCTTGATTGGGTATTACCGGATCCAGCAGGTCAAGGTGTTGTAGATGTCAGACCAATTCGAGAACAAATCCGAAAACTAGTTGAAGATTTAATCCCTACTTTATTTAATTAACGGTTGTTCTCCCAGAATCAACCCATTCAATAATTCCACCAGTTAAGTTAAAGGTATTTTTAAATCCGGTTAGATCCATTTCACTAGAAGCATCTACGGAGCGTTTACCGGATCGACAATAAACTGCATAACTTTTTGATTTATCCAAAGCTGAAATATCAGCCCTAAAGTAATCACTATAGATATCAATATTTATTGCATTTGGAATATGACCACTGTTAAATTCCTCTGGAGTACGAACATCAAGCACCACAACATCTAGTTCGGCTATTTTTTCTGCAAACTTAGGCGCATCAAGATTTATCATTTGAAGGTAATCTTACCTACGTGAAGCTATCCATTGAAACTTATGGCCAAGGGCCGGCAGTTTTGCTTCTACACGGCATGGGCTCAGCCGCTACCGCGTGGAAACCAATAATTCCATCTCTTGCAAAACACTTCAAAGTTATTACGTTGGATTTGCCTGGCCATGGCCGGTCTGCATACTCTCCAATGCAGTCTATGGATCCCACATCCCTGGCAAAATTGGTAATGAAAAATTTAAGTGATATCGGTATTAGTGATTTTCATTTAGTAGGAAACTCTCTTGGTGGTTGGATTGCACTTGAAATAGCAGTTTTGAACCCATCTCAAGTAAAAACAATTACTGCACTTGCCCCCGCCGGCTTATGGCTTACTCCCTTTACTTCACGTTATCCCGGTGAAATTGCACTAAGGATTATGGCGGGTGGAGTGGGGAAAATAGCACCTTCAGTTTTGAACTATACCTGGGCAAAAAAAATAGGGTTTGAAACTGTTTCACCGCGCTGGAAAGATTTAAGTTATGAAGTTTGCCTAGATGCTACTAATGCAATGGCAACTTCAACTGGATACTTCCCGGCATGGGATGCATTACTAGGGAAAAGATTTGATAAGCAGATAAGTAATGAGATCCCAATAACAATAGTTTTTGGCGATAGTGACCACACTTTGCCGGAGAAGACCTGCCAAGAACGGTCACTTGCACCCGCTCATGCCAAATGGGTGGTCTTGCCACAAACCGGGCATGCACCAATGTGGGATAGCCCAGGTGAAGTAATATCTGAAATCTTCGATACTACGAAAGTAAAACTATGATTACCGCGGTTTACTTTTGGCGTATAAAAACGATATTCCTTCCACTTGCAATAATTTATATGGCGATAAACAAAATGCAATTAAAAAGATTTCCTGGTATCTCTTTTATTAAGATGCTCGGAACTGGCAAGGGCGAGAGCTTTACTCCTAGAGATGCTGACCCGACTCGCTGGGGAATATTGGTCACAATAGATGAAAATCAAATTAGTAATCTTGATAAAACTTTTGTTATTAAGTGTTGGCAAAAAATCTGTAAAAAAGAGTATCGGGTACTTTTGAAACCAATTTCATCGCATGGATTCTGGTCACGCAAGCAACCTTTTTTAGTAGATAAAATTGATTGGAATGGGAAAATAGCCGCGGTGACCAGAGCTCGAATAGTTTGGCGAAAAAATTTAATTTTCTGGCGCGCAGTCCCACCAGTAACAGAAAGTTTGCACCAATCTCCTGGTCTATTGAACGCAATTGGAATTGGTGAGGCGCCGATTGGATTACAAGGAACATTCTCAGTCTGGGAAGATGCAGCATCACTTCGCAATTTCGCCTATAAAGGTGAGGCCCATTCCGAGGCAATTAAAGCTACCTCGGCTCAGCAGTGGTATTCAGAGGAGTTATTCGCTCGGTTTGCGGTTATAGATGAGCGAGGGTTGCTCATCTAATACGGCACAATTAACCCATGTCGCTACGCCAGTTTTACCCAAGGCGAAATAACCGTCGTCAGGTTTCAGCTAGAAAACTACTAGTTCTTTATGCCACTCTTATTATTGCAATTGGCCTTCAAATTTCTTATCCCTTGATTACTGGAGAATCTTTAAGACTCGTAACAATTGCTACGGTTTACTGGGCTGCAGCCGCAATGATAATTCATGCTTTATTAGCGTATGGAATTTCCTATACATCTATATTTGTGTCAATTACTTTTACTTATGCGTTGGTTATAGAACAAATTGGAAGTAGAACTGGTTGGCCATTTGGTGATTACCAATATTCTGGATCACTGGGCTACCAAATTTATGGTGTTCCCTTAGTAGTCCCATTTGCATGGATCATGATTGCTCACCCAATTTTAATTGCTGCTAGAAAAGTTACTAAGAATTGGGTTTTTCTATATGGTGGATTTGGATTGATGGCCTGGGACTTATTTTTAGATCCCCAGATGGTTGCGGCTGAAAGATGGAAATGGCAATTTACTGGCTCACACGTACCGCTACAACCTGAAATACCACTATCAAATGCTTTTGGCTGGCTATTAACTGGTATTGGCTTAATGGCAATCTTGCATAAAGTTCTCCGCAGGGATCGTAGGAAAGCAACTGCATCAACCTCGATTCCGGATTTCTTCTTAATTTGGACTTGGTTTTCTGGCGTAGTAGGAAATTTATTCTTCTTTGATCGCACCGGTGTTGCAGTAATTGGTGGAGTTGTATTTGGAGTATTTCTAATTCCTTACGTCTTCTTATTACGCTTTGGCCCACCTGCTAACTCTTAATGGAACTATCTTTAATTCTATCTGGGTTAGCCCTGACTCTAACTTTATTAAACGCCCTAACAATTAAAGTAGTTAAAAATAGTTCAGAAACAGTAACAAGCTCAGTTTCAATACTCATCCCAATGCGTAATGAAGAGTCTAATGTTGTCCAATGTATAAATTCTGTTACTTCCCAAGAGGGGCTAAGGAATTTTGAAGTCCTTGTCCTTGATGATAACTCTGAAGATCAGACTTCAATTCTTATATCTAAGTTTAAAAATATTAAAAAACTGGATGGCACAAATTTGCCAGATGGTTGGTTGGGAAAACTATGGGCTTGTCATCAATTAGCTAATGCAAGTACTGGTGAATACCTTGTATTTATTGATGCGGATGTGAGGTTAAGCAATAATGCTGTTGCTTCTGCAATATCAAAAATGGGAAAATGGGATTTTATATCTCCATACCCAAGACAGATTATGACTGGCTTTATCCAAAGATTATTTCAACCATTATTACAATGGTCATGGCTTGCCTCTGTTCCATTATTTATCAGCCAAAAACTTGGAATTAAAAGCATGGCAGTGGCGAATGGACAATTTTTAATAATTAAGAGGGATGCATACTTTAAATCCGGCGGCCACCAATCTGTAAAATCGGAAGTAATAGACGACATAATGCTGGCACGACAGCTTTTAGCAACTGGATTTTCTGGCGGTGTTGCTGAGGCTAGCCAAGTTGCAATCTGCCAGATGTATAAAACAGCTGGTGAATTAGTAAATGGTTACCGTAAATCTCTTTGGAAGGCCTTTGGGTCCATCTTTGGAACATTTGTGGCAATCCTAATTCTCTTCATTACTGGAGTAGCTCCATTTATCTGTGCAATCTTTGGATCAAAAATAGGTTTGTTAGCATTTGGATTTATTGTCTTAAGTAGAGTTATCTCATCGATTAGAACTGGAACTATTCCAAACACTGCTCTGCTCCACCCAGTAGCCATAATTTTTTTAATTGGATTAATTATTTATTCATGGATTGGTAAGTTAACAAACAGATTAACTTGGCGAGATCGGAAACTTTCCTAAATGGCAAACATTTCCGTTATTGGCGCCGGTATCGGTGGAATGAGCGCAGCTGCCCGACTTGCTAAAAATGGCCATGATGTAACGATCTATGAAAATAGTGACCGCTCCGGCGGTAAATGTCGTACTGAATGGTTTGGAGATTACGCATTTGATACTGGTCCTTCACTCCTCACTTTACCTGCAGTTTATCGAGACTTATTTCTTAAGACCGGAAAAAGAATTGAACATATAATTGATATCGAGCCAGTAGACCCAGCATTTAATTATCAGTTTGCTGATGGTAAGTCCGTAACCTTTCCAAACTTATCCAACCCTAAGACATACATTGAAATTGAAAAATCTTTTGGAGTAAACGCTTCAAATTCATGGAGAAAATTGATTGAAAGATCTGAACGCATGTGGGAGGTATCACGAGAGCCATTTGTTGAATCTGAGTTGCGTTCAATTTGGCCACTTCTTAAACGGTGGGACTTAATCAAACAGATTAAGGAAATTTCCCCATTTACATCTCTGCGAAAATTGAGTAATAAATTTGAAGTTGATCCCCACCTTAAAATGATTGTTGATCGCTATGCAACTTATACGGGAAGTGACCCAAGAAGTGCACCGGCAGTTTTACTCACCATTGCTTTTGTTGAGAGCACATTTGGTGCATGGCATATTAAAGGTGGAATTGGACAACTTGCTGTTGCACTAGAGCAAAGATGCTTAGACCTTGGAGTTAAATTTGAATTCAACACTTTGGTTACTGAGATTTCAGTAAAAGCTGGACAAGTAACAGGAATAAAGATAGAAAATAACAGAGAAATTAACTCAGATCTTGTTGTCTCAAATTCTGATGCCGAGTACACATATAACAGGTTAATTAAGAAAGAGATATCAGAAGCGAAAAGTGAGCGCCGTAAACTTAAAATTGCAACTAAATCTTTAGCTGGATTTTCCTTGCTTCTTGGCTTAGATAATACAAAGAGTCATAAGGTTAATCTGGAACACCACAACGTATATTTCCCGGAAAACTACGATGCAGAGTTCGATGATATTTTCACAAAAAAAATACCAGTTACAGATCCAACAATTTATGTATGCGCACCAAAAGATAACTCTATGGTTAAGGGAATAGATAAAGAAGCCTGGTTTGTTTTAGTAAATGCGCCAAGGCATGATGTAGAAAATGGCTGGAATTGGAACAATGGGGGCGATAAGTATGCTGAAAAGATTATTAAGAAACTTGATCAACTTGGCTTAAATGTTTCAAACCGATTAGATTTTATGAAGTTTAGAACACCAGCAGATTTAGAAAATTATGCATTAGCACCTGGTGGATCTATCTATGGAACATCAAGTAACTCCCCTGCGTCTGCTTTTATGCGGGCTAAAAATAGATCAAAAATTAATGGGTTGTTCTGTGTTGGTGGATCTGCTCACCCTGGAGGCGGATTACCACTAGTAGGGATAAGTGCAGAGATTGTTGCGAATGCTATTGGTAAGGCTTAGAGCAATTTAGAGTAAGTAAATCTAACTAGTGTAAATAAGCTAAATAGTTGAAGGAGTAACCAAAATAAAATAATTTGGTTATAAATTATAAAATCAAACTGCAAAGAAATGAATACAATAAATACAAAGGAGGCTCTAACTGGGCGCTCGGCAAAGGTGACAATGCCAACTTCAGAAACACCTAAGCCAGCAGAGCGAGCCCTTACATACTCTTGTAGTGACGCAGTGAGTAGGACTAAAACCAGTAGCTTTAAATCTGCACCAATTTTATAAAGTGCTAATACCCAAAAAATTTCAGTTAGCCGATCAACTACTGAATCTAAAATCGCTCCCCACTTTGTGGATTTTTTGGTTAGTATCGCCAAACTTCCATCTATACCATCGCAAATTAAGGAGAGAACAAGTAATACTGATGCCCAAGATGTATTAGCATTTAAAAATAAAATCACGCCAAAAAAAAGTCCGAACATTGTTAAAATATTAGGCGTAATTCTAACTCTCGAAATTGGCTTAACAATTAAATATGAAATACTTAGCCAGGCTTTAACAATTCCAGAAATTTTTGCATTCCCATGTAGGTCACTCCAAGTAGAGAAAAACTCCTCTCTGCTCATGGTTTTATTAGTCCTAAATTTTTTGCAATAGCCACAGTTGATTCAGATGAGTTCATCGTATAAAAATGGATTCCGGGTGCTTTAAGTTCTAACAATTTTTCACCTAGCGAAGTAGCAATATCTATTCCAATTTTCTTCACTTCTTCTGGATTATCTTCTTTTCCTTCAAAGTGCTTTAAAATTTCATATGGCACCTGGGTTCCACTCAATTCACTCATTCGATTTAATTGTTTTAAATTAGTAATTGGCAATACCCCTGCAATTATTGGAAGAGTCGATCCGCGTTTAGCTAATCGGTCAACTAACTTTTGCCATTTACTTACTTCAAAGAAAAACTGAGTAGTTGCAAAAGTTGCCCCTAACTCTTCTTTGCGTATTAGAACATCAACATCTTTTTCGAAGTCAAAATTTGAGGCTGGGTGCCCATCTGGAAAAGCTGCAACGCCAACTTTAAAATCTCCGGTTTGAATTGCTAATTCAACTAACTGATCAGCATGGTTGAAGCCATCAATATTCTCTTGCCAAACTCCTCTTGGACCACTTTGTGGATCTCCTCTAAGTGCCAAAATACTTTTAATCCCAGCACTCTTATACTGTTTTAGAATTTCAATTAATTCTGATCGAGTTGAACCTACGCATGTTAAATGCGCAACGGTTGGAATAGACGTTCTAGCTGTTATCTCAGTTGTAACTCGAATCGTTCTATCCCGAGTTGACCCACCTGCCCCATAAGTGACCGATACAAAATCAGGTTTCAACGGTTGTAACTGGCCAAGGGCCTGCCATAGCCGTTCTTCACCTGCTACATCTTTAGGCGGGAAGAACTCAAGGGAGAAGGTGGTGGTTCTCAGATCTTGGCTCACAGCAGGCAGGGTACCGTTGCGCCGTGAGTTTTTCCTCTTCTTTCGATCTTAAATCGATGCGCTCTGAGATAAATCACTCCCTTGGTGAATTCATTCGAGGCGAAAACAAATACTTAGCACAAATCGGACCAGAGTTAGACCCAGTAGCAAATGAAATTGAAAAATTCCTATTAGATAGTGGCAAAAGACTTAGACCACTTTTTGCATATGTCGGCCTACTTGGCACTGGATCTAATTCAAATGCAGAAATTATTCAAGCGATATCAAGTCTTGAACTTGTTCACGTCTGCGCATTAATTCACGATGATGTTATGGATGGATCAGATACTAGGCGTGGAGCTTTAAGTATCCACAAGGCGTTTGAAAAAATGCATCGAGATAAAAACTTAGTAGGTTCCCCATCTCAATTTGGCGTTTCATCTGCAATTTTAATGGGCGACTTAGCACTTATTTGGTCCGCGCAGATGCTACACACAGCAGGTTTAGCGAGTGAACAACTTATCAAAATATTGCCTGTATACGATGAGATGAGAGTTGAGTTAATGGCAGGGCAGTACTTAGATGTTTATGAACAATCACTTGGCACTCAAAGTATCGAGCGGTCATTAAAAGTTGCCAGATATAAATCTGGAAAATACACAATTGAACGCCCGCTGCATTTTGGTGCAACACTTGGTGGAGCTTCAAATGCATTAATTAACTCCTATACAAAATATGGAATTCCACTTGGGGAAGCTTTTCAATTACGCGATGATGTCCTTGGTGTCTTTGGTGATCCAGCTGAGACTGGTAAGCCAGCAGGTGATGATTTAAGAGAGGGCAAGCGCACAGTTTTAATGGCTGTTGCTATTGATAAAGCAAATCAAGTCCAGGAAAAAGAACTTAAAAGTGGTTTAGGCAATTCAAATCTAAACACCTCACAGGTTGAACAAATGCAAGAAATAATTACTCAAACAGGTGCCCTTGCTCACATTGAATTAATGATTGAAGAGCTAACTAATACATCACTTAGCGCGCTAAACTTTGAAGAGATCCACCCAATTGGCAGAGAGTTACTAACTCAATTGGCAGTAATTGCTACTAGTAGAAAGATTTAATTTTGGTTGCAAAAGTTAAGGGACCAACAGATCATGTTGTAGTTGTTGGCGCCGGCCTTGCTGGCTTAAGTGCGGCGCTACGCCTAGCTGGTGCTGGCAGAAAAGTCACAGTCGTAGAGCGAGAAAGTGTTCCAGGTGGGCGAAATGGTTTACTGAATAAATCTGGATACTCATTTGATACAGGTCCTTCAGTGCTAACTATGCCTGATCTAATTGCAGATGCCCTTGCATGCGTAGGGGAAGATATTAAGGATTGGCTTGATTTAGTACCACTAAAGCCGCTTTATCGTGCTTTCTATCATGATGGTTCCCAACTTGATGTGCACGCAGATACAAATCAAATGCAAGCTGAGATTGCAAAAACGATTAGTCAAGAGGAAGCGGCTGGCTATGGCCGATATGTAGAGTTTGTTACTAAGTTATATAAGTATGAGATGAATGACTTTATTGATCGTAATATTGATTCCCCGCTTAATTTACTAACACCAAACTTAGCTCGTTTGGTTGCACTTGGTGGTTTTCGTAAATTAGCGCCAAAGGTAAACCAATTCCTAAAAGATCCAAGAACACAAAAGGTTTACTCTTTCCAAGCTATGTATGCCGGTGTAAGTCCACAACAAGCTTTAGCAATTTACGCAGTCATTGCTTATATGGATTCGGTTAACGGAGTATTTTTTCCTAAAGGTGGAATGCATGCTGTCCCACGAGCACTTGCCGCAGCTGCTGAAAAGCATGGAGTTACATTTAAATACAATACAACGGTTACTTCAGTCGAAAAGAAAAATGGTAGAGCAACTGCCGTAATAACTGAAAGTGGCGAACGAATTACCGCAGATGTTTTTGTGCTTAACCCAGATCTTCCGGTTGCTTGGCGCGACCTGCTTGGCAAAGAACCTTTGTCAGTCAAGCGCCTCAAGTACTCCCCTTCATGCGTCACATTGCTTGTTGGATCCAATAAGAGTTATGACCATCTTGCACATCACAATATTCATTTCGGTAAATCATGGGATGGCGTCTTTGATGAATTAATAAAAAAGAAAACTTTAATGAGTGATCCAAGCATTTTGGTAACCGTGCCATCAAAAGATGACCCTTCTCTTGCACCGGCTGGAAAATCTTCTTACTACGTACTATTTCCAACTCCGAATTTAACTGCTGATATTGATTGGGAAAAAATTGGTCCAAAATATAAGGCAGAAATGATTAAAGCTTTGGAGGAACGAGGCTACGAAGGATTTGGAGATGGGATCGAAGTTGAGCAATTAACAACTCCCCTTGACTGGCAGAAACAAGGAATGGCGCAAGGTGCACCATTTGCAAGTGCACACACATTTTTCCAAACTGGACCATTTCGGCCACGAAATTTAGCAAAAGGATTTGAAAATGTTGTTTTCGCTGGATCTGGAACTCAACCAGGGGTTGGTGTTCCAATGGTATTAATCTCTGGCCGCCTTGCTGCAGAACGAATAGTTGGACCTGTCAAGTAAGAATATGGATGAATTAACATCAGCTGGTATTACTGATCCAGAACTTCGCAACTCATATCTTGAATGTAAACGGCTTAACAACTTACATGGTAAAACTTATTTTCTAGCAACAAGATTGCTACCGCCAGAAAAACGCCCATTTGTTCACGCTCTATATGGATTTGCCAGATATGCCGATGAGATAGTTGATGATTTAGCTTCAACTTTAAGTGAGAATGAAAAAGCACAATCTTTAAAGAGTTGGGGTGATGAAGTACTGGCAAATATTAAATCAGGAAAAAGCCATGATCATATTGGTGCTGCTCTGGTAGATACTGTAAACAGGTTTAGTATTCCAATTTCATATTTTGAAGCATTTCTTCATTCAATGACTATGGATCTAACTGTTACTGAATATCACACCTATGAAGATTTATACGAGTATGTTTACGGATCTGCGGCTGTTATTGGTTTACAAATGGTGCCTATTTTAGGAACAGTGTCAAAGCAATCAATGATTGAAGCAAATATTGCCGCTGAAAAACTCGGTACCGCATTTCAATTAGCAAATTTTATTAGGGATATTGGTGAAGATTTAACTCGAGGTCGAGTTTATCTTCCAGTAACTGAGCTTCAGTCCCACGGAGTGACGAGGGAAATGTTGGAAGAGAGAATTGTTACACCACAAATTAAAAATGCCTTAAAAGAACAAATTAAAAGAGTTCGAAGTTTACAAGCAGAATCAAAGGCTGGTATCAATTTACTAAGCGTTGAAAGCAGGGCATGTATAGAAGCTGCTAGTGAATTGTATTGTGGAATAGTTGATGAAGTTGAAAAAATTGATTATCAAATATTTAATAAACGGGCCAAGACATCAAATTGGCGAAGATTAAAGGTTGCACTTCCGGCGTACATCAAAGCGCGAAACTCTCGGTAGTTATTTTCTTTGTATTCCTTTGCGACCCCAATAAATCCACATAGCCATAACCGAAAGCACTAAGGCAAATCCAAATAAAAGGTCTTCAATTGGAGCAGATGCAACCCTGATGCCCATTATTGCATCCGGGTTATACATAACGATATTGCGAGAGGTTAGCCACCAATTTGTTAGTAATTGAAATGGCAAAATAATTGCATAGCTTGTCCAAAAAACAGCCCTAGTAAGTAATTGAGTTTTAATTAGAAACAGATCAAAAAAAACAGCAAATAGGAGTGCGAAGATAGCAATATCTGAATAGATCATTACTCGTCTCCAACTTTCCAATGCTTTTTAACCGTTCTAACTCCTTCAATTGTCATAATGGCAGCGATTGGGACGATAAGAAAGAAAAGGAACTCCTCCAGTGGGATCTTAAACGGCCCAAATATTCCAAGAATCTGATTATGGTCAAAATACCAATGGCCACGATCAATTGCATATGCATCCCAGATCAAGAAAAAAATTATTACCGGAAGAATGCTAAGAAGTACTCTTTTAATTCTTTTTAGGACGCCAATTTTCAATACGATTTCAAGCCAGAATGAACCAAAGACTGTGAAAAGGAGCATTGCCATATAACCAAACTTAAGCACACGGTAACTATAGACAACTTTTTCCAAGTTTCCTGCGCTAGGATAAATAACACGGGAGCTAAGAGATTTAGCTGAGAGGGTCTGATCTTCAGACCGACCGGTTGACCAGTTCGGTAATGCGAATTGGAAGGGAGTTACTTATTTCTATTTTAGAAACAATTGCGTTTATTACCTCATTGGTGGGCGTAATTCTCGGTGTATTAGGTCCACGTACAACCTGGCCATGGTGGTCGATCAGTAGCTTGCTATACGCAGTTCTTTTTTATCAATCTGCATACTATGCAAGTAGCGCACTTCAATTTATATTTATTGCTGGCGGAGTAATGGGATGGTTTGGCTGGGGAATAACTGGGGCAAAACCGAGAAAATCAAATAATAAAGAACGGCTTCTTGTATTTCTAGTTTTATGTATAGCAACAACATCTCTGTGGCCAATTCTTACTAAAATTGGCGCGGCTTCGTCGGCAATTGAAGCATTTGGCTTTGTTGGTAGTGTAATTGCTCAACTACTTATGATCTGGCAAAGGTTTGAAGCATGGCCGCTCTGGCTAATTGTTGATTCAGCATACACATATCAGTATTTTAACGGACAACTATATTTAACAAGCTTTCTATATTTAATATTTACTGCAATTGCAATTTGGGGTTGGATTCGTTGGAATAGGGAATCGAAAAAATTCACTAATGATTGATTATCAAAGTATTTTGCAAGAAATTAGTAGTATTAAAAATGATGGTACAACCGTAATTGCGATTGATGGTGTTGCCGGCTCTGGTAAAACTACATTGGCTCTTAAGTTAGCAAATGATCTGGATAATTCGCATGTTGTACATATGGATGATCTTTATGATGGCTGGAATAACCCTTTATCGCAAAAGCTAACTGCTCGCGTTATATCTCAATTACTTGACCCCTTAAGTAAACAACTGTCAGTCTCTTATCAAATATTTAATTGGAAATTAAACAGATTCACAGATTTTAAAGCTGTTCCGAAATCTAGATACTTAATTCTCGAAGGAGTCGGTGCTGCTCAAAGAGAGTTCCGTCCATATATAAATAAGATTATCTGGATTGAGTGCGACCCAGATCTTGGTTATAAGCGAGTAATCATCCGAGATGGTGATCAGGTAAAAGAGGAAATGTTGAAATTTTTGATTGATCAAAATAATCATTTTTTGATGGAATTAAGTAAGAATGCTGCGGATTACACCCTGAATGGCGCGCCATAATCTCTAATTTTAAGATTTTTTCTCTAAACTTTCATCGTGTCTGATTTAACTGGTGAGCTAATTGATAATCGCTACCTTTTGCAACGTCAGATTGCATCTGGTGGCATGGCCACCATTTATGCTGGCTTAGACACTCGCCTAGACCGCCCGGTTGCGGTAAAAATTATGCATGCTCATCTTGCTAATGATGAAGCATTCGTATCTAGATTCATAAAAGAAGCTAAAGCAACTGCAGCACTATCACACCCAAATATTGTTTCAATACAAGATCAAGGTTGGAATGAGGGTGGACCACCGGCAGTATTTCTTGTGATGGAGTTAGTTGAAGGAAGTACTCTGCGAGATTATTTAAATGAAAATGGTTCATTAACAGTTGAACAAACGCTTCAACTAATCACTCCAGTCCTAAGCGCCCTTTCGGCTGCACATAGAATTGGAATTATTCATCGAGATATCAAACCAGAAAATATTTTAATTTCAAAAGACGGTCGAATTAAGGTTGCCGATTTTGGTTTAGCAAGGAATATTGCAATGGGACAAACTATGACGGCAGAGTCAAGTGTTGTCCTGGGTAGTGTTTCATATTTATCCCCCGAACAGGTCCAGCGCGGTGTTGCAGATGCCAGAAGTGATATCTACGCGATTGGAATAGTTTTATTTGAAATGCTAACTGGTGATAAACCTTATAGCGGTGAAACACCAATTCAAATTGCTTATCGCCACGTTAATGATCGAATACCTAATATTCAAACCATTAATAGTGCAATTCCCGCTTCTGTTGCGGAGTTGGTTTATGAGGTGACCGCACCAAATCCAGATCAGCGGCCAAAGGATGCGGAAGAGTTATTAAGTAAATTAAAAGAGATTCAAGCCAAAATTGATCCAAAACGTCGCCAGATGAGTTTAGAGCTTGATCTGCCTCCAGTGGTTAGCAAAAAAAGTAAAAGAGGAAAAGTTTCGGTAACTTCGGCTTTTGGTGGGATAAAAGAGAAAACATCCCAACTAATTTCTAGTAAACCAATTAACATAAACAAGCCGGAAGATTCAATCAGAACTAAAAAGCGCAAGGTTTCTAGAAGAGTGCGTCGTAATCGAATTATTGCTTTATTTTTACTTTTAGCGATACTTTTTGGTGGTTATAAAGTTCTTAACGCGAATAAAATTTCTGTTCCATCATTAGTTGGAATGAGTCAAAGCGAAGCTAAAAGTAGTTTGAAAAATCTTGGATTAAGCATTCAAGTAGTTGAAGAGGTATTTAGCGAAGATGTACCAAAAGGAAAAATAATTGCAACAAAACCTGGTGGAGGTGGCAAGGTATCCCCCGCTGGAACTGTTGGTTTGATAGTTTCAAAAGGCCAAGAGCGTATTGTCATTCCGATACTGAATGGATTAACTCCAGATATAGCGTCGGGGAAAATTGCTGATCTCGGCTTAAGCGTGGGTCAAGTAAATGAAAGTTTTGACATGAAAGTTGCAGCTGGCTTTGTAATTGGAACTGATCCAAAAGACGGTAGTGAAGTAAGAAGAAAATCAATTGTAAATTTAATTGTTAGTAAGGGAGTTGAGCAATTATCACTCTCCTCATATGTTGGTAAGGGCGGAGAGCAAGCGCTTTCTGAATTAAACGACTTAGGATTTGATGTTAATGTTAAATACAGTTTTAGTGACAATATATTTAAAGGTCAGGTTATTACCCAGACTCCAGAAAAGTCTGATCTAATTAGTAAAGGAAGCAAAATTGAATTAGTCATCTCAAAGGGATCAGAGTTTGTATTTGTTCCAAATGTACTAGGTAAGAACAAAAATGATGCAAGTGTTGATCTAGAGAATCTTGGATTAAAAGTTAGCGTTAAAGGTTCTGGTAAGGTGAATAACATAACTCCAGCTATTGGCAGTAAGGTTAAGCAGGGCACGGTAATCACTATTACTCTTCGATAGAGTAAGTAAGCCAACTCTCAGGTAGGCTCGCCAAATGTCCGCTGCTAAAAGCTCGATTCGAATTGGCGCCCATGTACCCACATCTGGTGGCATGGCAACTCGCTCAATTGAGTATGCATTAACAATCAAAGCTGAAACCATTCAAGTATTTGCATCCAGTCCACGGACTTGGGCCACCTCTGCACCTAATCCAGCAATGGATGAAGCTTTCAAAGCAAAAACCAAAGAACATGACATTAAGCCATACGTACACGCTTCATTTTTAATAAATTTAGGCTCACCAACAGTTTCAACATATGAAAACTCTCTTGCCGCTACTGCATACTCATTAAGACGTGGGCGCGAGATTGGCGCTCATGGTGTGGTTGTCCATACCGGTTCAGCAGTTGATGAATCACATGTCGATCAGGCCTGGAAGCAGATTCATGAAGGAATGATGCCAATTCTAAATAATCTTAAAGATGATGACCCATGGCTCCTGCTTGAACCAACTGCCGGGCAAGGGCAATCACTTGTTAAGAAACTTGATGATCTAACTAAATACTTTGAAGCACTTGAATGGCACCCAAAGGTAGGAGTTTGTCTAGATACCTGCCACGTTTTTGCAGCTGGACATGATATTAAAAAGCCTGGGGGCATGACTGAGACCTTAGATTTATTGGTAAAAATTGCTGGAATCGATCGAATTAAATTAATTCACGTAAATGATTCAATGGATATTTGCGGAAATTTAAAGGATCGTCATCAAAATATTGGTAAGGGTGAAATTGGTACCAAGCCATTTGCAGAGCTCATCTCGCACCCAGCAATTGCCAACGCCCCATTGATATTAGAGACACCTGGATCTGAGCCAGAACATGGAAGTGAAGTAGCGCTCCTTAAAAAAATGCGGGATAAAAAATGAAGAGTAAAAATCTCTTATACCTAGCTATGTTAGGTGCTGCGGCTGTATGGGGTGGATCTTTTGTGATTATGAAAGATTCCCTTGAGAAGCAAGATGTCTTTTCATTTCTAGCGTCAAGATTCATTGTTGCAGCGATTTTAATGTTTATGTACAGACCTACTGTTTTAAGAGGACTTAGCAAGCAATTTATTATTAGAGGAATTTTTGCCGGCATACTTCTTGGAAGTGGCTATATATTCCAGACCTTTGGACTTATCAAGACAACGGTTTCAAACACTGGGTTTATCACTGGTCTATATCTAGTCTTTACCCCATTAATTTCATTAATTATTCTTCGTCGACATGTGCTAAAAATTCAATGGCTGGCTGTATTACTGGCAACTATTGGCCTATTCCTTATTTCCTTTAATGGAGTTTCAATTGGTTTAGGTGAAACTTTAGTTTTAATTTCAGCTATTTTATATGGAGCCCACTTTGTCGCACTTGGTGAGTGGAGCGATGGTGGTAATACCTATGCATTAACGCTCATACAAATAATTACGTTAGCAGTTATGGCATCTTTATTTACTGTTAGAGATGGATTCCAACTTCCGCCAGATTATTCCGTTTGGTCAGCAGTGTTATTCACTGCCTTTTTTGCTACCTTCCTAGCTTTTCTTGTTCAAACTAAAGCGCAATCAGTAATGAGTGCAACTGCGGCAAGCGTGTTACTGGCAACGGAAACACCGTTTGCAGTTATTTTCGGTCTTTATTTCCACAATGACCCGTTGACCTTAAAAATCATATCTGGCGGGTTATTTGTAATGGTTGCAATGGGCTTAGTTATCTGGTCTGATGCACGTAAAGAAAATATGAGAACATTCCACCATGACTAATCCAGTAATCGACCTTAGATCTGACACGGTCACTAAGCCTTCTGCTGGCATGCGTGATTCGATGGCATCCGCACCTGTTGGTGATGATGTTTACGGTGAAGATCCAACAATAAATTCACTGGAGGAAAGAGTTGCACACTTATTTGGTAAGGAAGCGGCGTTATTTTGCCCAAGTGGTTCGCTAGCAAATCAGTTATCAATCCGGATGTTGGTAAATCCTGGCGAAGAGTTAATTACTGAAACTAACTCACATATTGTTAGAGCTGAGCTGGGTGCTGGTGCAGTGTTTAGCGGTATAACAACTCGGACCTGGCTAGCAGACAGAGGACTTTTATCTGCTGATGATCCATTAAATATTGCAAGACCAGACTCCGGACCATATCTAGTTTCAACGACTGCAATTGCAGTTGAGAATACTCATAACTTTGGTGGTGGCACTGTTCAACCCCTCGAAGAAATAAAGAAATTACGACAAGAAAGTGAAAAGCTTGGAATTGCACTACACCTCGACGGTGCAAGGATTTGGAATGCTCATATTGCCAGTGGAGTAGATTTTAAAGAGTATGGAAAATACTTTGATACGGTAAGTATTTGTCTTTCTAAAGGACTTGGTGCCCCAGTTGGTTCGTTAATGCTCTCCACCAAAGATCGCATATTAAAAGCTCGCCAATGGCGCAAGAGATATGGTGCCGGGATGCGTCAGGCAGGAATTTTAGCTGCTGCCGGCCACTATGCCTTAGATAATAATCTGCCACTTCTTAAAAATGATCACCAAAGAGCAAAGTCACTCGCCCATGCAATTTCAGCTGTAGCACCAAAAATTATCGATCCAACTACTGTTGAGACAAACATAGTGGGATTGGATATTACTTCGCTGAAAATTACTGCAAGTGACTTGTCGGCTCAATTAAAGGAAAAGGGAGTTTTAGCTAGCGCGCTAGGTCCAAAATACTTACGACTTGTCACACATTTAGACCTAACAGATGGTGATATTGAAACTGTGAATCAAGTATTGCCTCAGCTACTGCAGCGCGCCCTCGTGCTTTAACAGCCACTCCTTAACCTCAATACCATAAGCATAATTCCCAAGCGATCCACCGCTTTTAACAATTCGATGACACGGAACAATTGCTGCAATTAAGTTACTCGAACATGCGCTGCCAACAGCTCTAACCGCACTGGCTGATCCGGCTCGTTTTGCTAGATCTGAATATGACCAAGTTTTTCCAACTGGCACCTTACGCATCTCTTTCCAAACTGATTGGTAAAAAGGGGCACCAGGTTGACGAACCTTAATTGAATTAAGTGCTGAAGTATCACCATTAAAGTAATCAGAAATAAGTTCACTAATTACTGGTATCTCAGTTACTAATTTAATCTCTCTAATTGAATCCTCTGGAGATAGGCGTGGAATTAAATCTTCAAAACCAGTAAAGCCAGCTGCTAACAAAATCTGCTGATCTGCTATTAAATAAAGAAGGCCAATGGGAGTTTTAAAAGAGGTCCTAGAAAGCACCCTCTGAGGCTAAACCTATATAGAGAGAAAGGGAATACTTATTTTTTATGATCTCGTAACATTTCAGCAACTAAAAATGCTAATTCCAGCGATTGAGTATGGTTAAGTCTTGGATCGCAGGCGCTTTCATAGCGAGTAGAAAGATCCTCATGGCTAATTTGTTCGCCACCACCAACACACTCTGTAACATCATCTCCAGTTAACTCAATATGAATTCCGCCTGGATGGGTACCAAGCTTTTTATGAACCTCAAAAAACCCACGAACCTCATCAAGTACATCATCAAATTTACGAGTCTTATACCCACTTGGTGCCTCATAGGTATTGCCATGCATCGGATCACATACCCACAAAACTGAGGCGCCAGATTTTGTAACTGCATCAACTAATGCCGGGAGTTTTTCGCGAATAGTTCCAGCCCCCATACGAGTAATAAAAGTTAATCGCCCTGGTTCATTACTTGGGTTTAATCGTTTAATTATTGAAAGTGCATCCTCAGCCGTTGTCTTTGGCCCAAGCTTTACACCAATTGGGTTGTGGATTTTTTCAGCAAAATCCATGTGCGCACCATCTAATTGTCTTGTGCGCTCACCAATCCAAACAAAGTGGGCGGAAACATCATATGGATTATTTGTACGTGAATCTATTCTTGTTAGTGCTTTTTCATACTCCAAAATCAACGCTTCATGGCTTGAATAAAAATCAACTGATTTAAATGACTCTGGATCAACTCCGGCAGATTGCATAAACTGAATTGCCCGTCCGATTTCATTTGCCATCTCTTCATAGCGAGCGCTAAATCGGGCGTCAGCAGCAAAACCCTTATTCCAACTATGAACTTGGCGCAGGTCTGCAAATCCACCTTGGGTAAAGGCCCGAACAAGATTTAAGGTTGCTGCCGAGGTGTTATAAACCTGAACTAATCGTTTTGGATTAGGAGTTCTTGCCTCTTTAGTGAACTCAATATCATTAACTGCATCCCCTCGGTATGCCGGCAGGGTTACTCCATCTCGTGTTTCATTGTCATTACTTCGTGGCTTAGCAAACTGACCAGCCATCCGCCCAACCTTAATTACTGGTAGGGATGAGAAGTACTGAAGAACTGCTGCCATCTGTAATATTGTTTTAATTCGATTTCTAATTGAATCAGCCGTTGCCCCCACAAATGTCTCAGCACAATCTCCACCTTGTAACCAGAATGCTCGACCCGCGGCTGCTTCGGCGATACGTTTCTTTAGGTTGTCGCACTCACCGGCGAAAACTAGCGGCGGAAAACTCTCTAACTCAGATACAGCAGATTTAACGGCAGCAGTATCTGGCCAGGCTGGCTGTTGGGCAGCAACTAGCCCAGCTTTAAATATCGAGTTAGCGCTCATTAGATAATGGTAGGCAATCTATTGGTATTGATGTGGCTAATTAAGCACCCATCATTACCCAAAGAAGATCTCCGCCTCTTTATATAGCTCAGGATCAACTGTCTTTAATTTTGTAGTTGCAGATGCCAATGGAACTCGCTCGATCTTGGTCCCATGCAGAGCCACCATCTTGCCCCAATCACCATCATGGACAGCAGTGATCGCATGTAGGCCAAACCGAGTAGCAAGAACTCGATCAAATGCAGTTGGTGTGCCACCTCGTTGAATATGTCCTAGTACCGATGTACGAGCCTCTTTGCCCGTCTTAGATTCAATCTGACCAGCAAGCCACTCACCGATTCCAGATAACTTAACATGGCCAAATGAATCAAGGGTTTGATCTTTTGTGACCATATCGCCATCTTGCGGAATAGCACCTTCAGCAATAACAATGATTGGTGAATAACTTTGCTCAAATCTTGATTCCACCCATTTACAAACTTGCTCAACTGAGAACTTAACCTCAGGAATTAATATGCATGAAGCACCGCCAGCAAGGCCAGAGTGCAGCGCAATCCAACCAGCATGTCGACCCATTACCTCAACAATTAATGCCCGATGATGTGATTCTGCGGTGGTGTGAAGGCGATCGATTGCTTCTACTGCGATATTTACCGCAGTATCAAAACCAAATGTGTAATCAGTATTATTTAAATCATTATCAATAGTTTTAGGAACTCCAATTACTTTAACACCAAGTGAGTCTAGTTTCGTGGCAACTCCTAAGGTATCTTCACCGCCAATTGCGATTAAAGCATCAACACCCATCTTTGCTAAATTCTCTTTTATTTTCTCAACACCACCTTCAATTTTAAAAGGATTAGTGCGAGATGAACCAAGAATGGTTCCACCCTTTGGCAAAATTCCTCTAGTTGCAGCAATATCAAGCTTCATTGTTAAACCTTCAAGTGGTCCTCGCCAACCATCACGAAATCCTATGAACTCATAGCCATACTCTTTGACGCCTTTGCGAACAACTGCGCGTATGACCGCATTTAATCCAGGACAATCCCCGCCACCTGTTAGAACACCGATACGCATTTAGAAAACTCCAGCCTTAAATCTTTTAAAATTGGTCAACGCCGACGGCTAAGTCTACTCTGCCGCAATGGGACTAAAACCCGAGATCATTAAGCATCTGGCTGAACGGGCAGCATTAGGGCAACCTCAAGTATGGCAAGCACCATTAGATGAGATCCGGAAAAATACCCATACCCATATAGCTTTGACACAACCATTAATTGATCTATTTGCAGTTGAGCATAAATTTATTCCCGGTCCTACGGCGGACCTGCCAATTCGAATTTATCGGCCAACTAATGAAAAGAATCTGCCTGCTCTAGTTTTCTTTCATGGTGGCGGCTGGGTATTAAATTTTCTAGATATATATGAGCCTGCTCTTAGAAGTATTGCAAAGCTTGGAAATTTTGTAATTATTGCCGTTCAATATCAAAAAGCACCAGAGCATCCTTATCCCACACCATTTGACGATTGCTATGCCACATTGGAGTGGGTAGTAAGACATGCAAAAGAGCTAGCCATAGATTCAGAATCCATTGGTGTTGCCGGTGATAGCGCCGGTGGCAACCTTGCCTCTGCGGTTGCAATTAAAGCAAGAGATAAAAATTTAATTGCCCTGGCATTTCAGTTGTTAATTTACCCATGTAATCAGATCCAGATGGAGTACCAATCTGCAACTGATTTTGCAGAAGGGTTTGGTTTAACAACTAAATCGATGAGATGGTTTTGGGATAAATATCTTCCAAATAAAGATCACCACAGTAACCCTTATGCAGTTCCAGCCAGCTCGACAGATCTTAAAGGAGTTGCCCCTGCGATTGTGATCGCAGCGCAATTTGATCCATTAACTGATGATGCAAGACAGTATTACCAGAAATTGGTGGCAAGTTCGGTGCCAGCTATATATAAGGAGTATGGTGGCCAAATACATGGCTTCTTCAATTTAAGTGGAGTTACTGAAGATGCAAATTTACTTTATTCAGATATTGCCTTTGAAATAAATGCGATTTTAGGAAGAGGAAATTAATTGACTAAATCTGGATGGGGCCGATTTGCTCTACTTGGTTTTCTATGGGGAATCCCCTATCTATTCTTAAAAGTTGCAGTAGAAGAGATGTCACCATCCTCTATTGTCTTCTTAAGAGTTCTAATTGGTGCACTTGTTCTGCTGCCGATAGCTTTAAAGCGGAGAACTTTTTTCATTGCTAGGCAGTATTGGCCACTTTTACTTCTCTATACAGTCACAGAGTTAATTGGCCCTTGGTATCTGATTACAAATGCTGAGCAAAAAATAACCTCTGGTCTAACCGGCTTACTTGTTGCAACTGTGCCTATCTGGGCAGCGATACTTGCTTCAATATTTGGCGACCACACAGTTTGGCACAAATCTAGACTCTTTGGATTAATTATCGGATTCATCGGTGTAGTCGCAGTCGTTGGTATTGAATCGTTAAGTGGAAGACAAGACATTATTTCAATTAGCATGGTGCTTCTTGCCGCAATGGGATATGCCTATGCAATTAATATGGTTAATCGCAAGATTCCGCAAGTTCCCGGCTTAGCACTAAACACCTGGGCAATGATCATTACATCCTTTGTTTATTTGCCTTTTGCCATTATTAGTTGGCCAAAGAAAACACCGTCAATTGAAGTCATCGGTTCAGTATTAGGTTTAGGTATTTTATGTACTGCAGCTGCATTTATTTTATTCTTTAAAGTAATTGTGGAGGTTGGACCTCCTAGAGCCTCCCTTGTTACCTATCTAAACACTGCTGTAGCAGTTTTACTTGGCGTAATTTTGCTTGGTGAGCCACTAACGCTTGGAATTGCTCTTGGTCTTCCATTAGTACTTATTGGTTCTTACTTTGCTAGTCGGAAAGTGAGTCGGTAAATCCAAGTCTGGCTAGTAACTTTGGATCCTTCTGCCACTCTTTAGAAACCTTTACATGAATTTGCAAAAAAACTTGCATACCAACTAAGTTTTCAATTGATTTACGAGCAAGGGTGCCGATTGCCTTTAATTTACTACCCTGGGGTCCAATAATAATTCCCTTTTGGCTATCACGCTCAACATGTAATGTGGCATTAATATCAAATATCTTTCCACCATCTCGCTCAGCCATCTCATCAATTGTGACCATAACTGAGTGAGGTAACTCCTCATAAAGCTCTTCAATCGCTGCCTCTCTAATTAAATCTGCAAACATTAACTCCTCTGCCTGATCAGTTGTAATATCAGTTGGATAAAGAGCAGGTGAGGAGGGTAGTTTTTTCGAGAGCAAATCTAGTAATAAATCAGTTTGTTCAAGATTTTTTGCTGATATTGGCACAATCTCAGCACGGGAGAGTTTTAAACGATCGGTAAATTCTGTTACTTGCACTAACTTTGCGGCAAGATCTGACTTTGAAACCGTATCGACCTTGGTAACTACTAAAAATACTGGCATGTGAGATTTAATTTGCTTTGCAATATATTCATCACCTGCCCCGATATCTTCATTTGCTGGCATGCAAATGACAACTGCATCTGTTGAGGCTATGTTTTCATTAACCATAGTATTTAATCTATTTCCAAGGGCATTTTTTGGCTTATGCATTCCAGGTGTATCCACAACAATCATTTGAAAATTTTCTTTGTTAATGATTCCTCGGATTGGATTTCTGGTTGTATTTGGGTGGTGTGAAGTAATAACTATCTTGGTGCCAACTAGAGCATTTACCAAGGTAGATTTACCAGTGTTAGGTCGGCCAACAATTGCAACAAAGCCTGCTTTGAAATCACTCATCAGAGCTATTCTCTCACCTTTTTGATTACCTTAATTGCAGTGGCGTAATAATCTCCAATATCTCATCTAAGTTGGTAGCAATATCTGCAATTCGCTCGGCAATTAAGCGATGGCACCCTGCGCTTAGGGAAGATGTAACTTCGCCAGGAATTGCAAATACTGGCCTAAATATCTCCGCTGCATCCCGTGCTGTTCTAATTGACCCACTGACAAACTCAGCCTCCACTACAACAGTTGCTCTTGATAATGCAGCGATTAAACGATTTCTTATCAGAAATCTGTGCGGCTTGGAATTAACATTTGGCATTACCTCAGATATTAAAAGGCCAGAGGCAGTGATTTGATTAAATAATTTTTTATTTTCGGGTGGGTATAAGTGGTTTATTCCCCCAGCCAACACGCAAATAGTTTTACCACCACCGGCTAGCGCCCCAATATGGGATGCGGTATCAATTCCATAGGCACCACCACTTACTACAATTAAATCCTGCTTAACTGCCCCAATTGCTAAAGACTTTGCAATCTGATCTCCGTAGCTAGTTGGTTTTCTACTACCAACAATTGAGATTGATTTATCAAGATTATTTAAGATACCTCTATCGCCTTTAAGTACTAACGCAATTGGAGGTGATTGAAGATCATTAAGGGGTATGGGCCAATCTGAATCTTCTGGTGTTAGTAATGTGGAGCCTGCGTCAATTAACTCTTTCTTTAAGTTAGATAGATCAATCTTTGAAATAATTGCCTGCAGACCTAAAATATCAGCTCGCTTGAAATAATTTTTACCACTCAAAATGCGTTGTAATACATCTACTGCACTGAAATTGGATATCTCATTACTCCAGAAATTATCAGCAGGCTCAATGCATGAGAACAAGATCAATCTTGCTTCAGATTCACTTAGCACGTAGGTAACTTACCTAAACATTGCGATGCTCAGGTAAGTAAGGATTAAATTGTGAATTACTTGTTCTTAAAGAATTGCGGCAATATTTGCAAAGGATTTACGGTGAATTGGAAGCACCCCAAACTCCTTTATTGCTGCGGTGTGTGACGCAGTTATATACCCTTTGTGATTTGCTAAGCCATATTTTGGAAATTCTTTATCTAACTTAATCATTATGCGATCACGATAAACCTTGGCCAGAATTGAGGCAGCGCTGATAGAAATAGCGACTTGATCACCTTTCCAAACAGCTAGATTTGGCGTAGTCAGTCCGGGAATTGGATATCCATCAGTTAATACATAATCTGGTGTTACCTCTAGCGCATTAATAGCTCGGCGCATTCCTTCTATATTACATTTATGCAAACCAATAGTATCGATTTCATCTACTGAAACCTCAATTATTGAGTAAGCAAGTGAATTATCAATTACTACGTCAAATAATTCTTCACGCTTAGCTTCGCTCAACTCTTTAGAATCTCTAACTTCTTTTAATGCCTTAGATAGTGGATCTTTTAATATAACTGATGCTAAAACTAATGGGCCAGCACAAGGGCCACGACCTGCTTCATCAACGCCTGCAATATTTTTGATTCCTGCCTTAAGCAGAGTTTGTTCAATCATTAAATTAAGGAAGCTATTTTACTGGAATCTTCTTTAAATCACTACCTTTAGGTAATAAACCAATATCTGTGAATGGCCAAACAATAAATACAGCTCTACCAACAACTTTGCTCTGTGGAACCATTCCATTATTTGCACTATCTGGATGAAATCTTGAATCGGCACTTGCTGAGCGATGATCACCCATCACCCAGATAAACCCGTTTGGAATCTGGACATTAAATTGAGTTTCACTTGGCTTATCTCCGGCATATATATAAGGCTCGGTAATTGAAACTCCATTTACTTGAAGTTTTCCAGCCTTATCGCAGCAAATTACATTATCTCCACCAACGCCGATTACTCGCTTAATCAGAAATTGTTTTGCTGGATCTGGCAATACGCCCACGGTAATTAATCCGGTTTTAATCACTCCACTTATTCCAGAATTACCTGAGTTATCTGAACCCCCAAGCCAATTATCAGGATCGGCAAAAACTACAACTTCACCCCTTTTTATATCGGTAAATAAAGCGCCGAATTTATTTACCGCAATTCGGTCGCCAACCTGCAAAGTATTTTCCATTGATCCAGATGGAATATAGAAAAAGTGAATTAAAAAGGTTTTAACTAAAATTGAGACAATCAGAGCAGCAACAACTATTACTGGTAATTCTCGAAGGAATGAACCCTTCTTAAGCATGAGTATTAAATTACTTAAGCTTGTGGGGTTTCTTCTACTGCAGCCTCTACCGCTACCTCTTCGGCAACTGGCGCAGCTTCAGCAACTGGAGTCTCTTCAACAACTGGTGCAGCTTCAGCAACTGGAGTCTCTTCAACAACTGGTGCAGCTTCTGCAACTGGAGTCTCTTCAACAACTGGTGCAGCCTTTGCAGCTAAACGCTCAGCAGCTTTCTTCTTTAAAGTTGTTGCACCATCTGCAGGTTCATTCATCGCCTCTTTAACAGCTGCTTCGTAAGCAACTCGCTTATCAACTCGAACTGGTTGTGGCTTTAATGTTCCCTCGCTACCTGGCAGGCCATTCGCTTTTTGGTAATCACCAGTGATCTTAAGAAGAGCAGTAACTGCTTCAGTTGGTTGTGCACCAACACCTAGCCAATACTGCACACGGTCTGAATTAACCTCAATTAATGATGGCTCAGATGCGGGTGAGTAACGACCAATCTCTTCAATCGCTTTTGAGTTACGAGCAGAACGAGAATCTGCAATCACAATTCGATAATGTGGTGTGCGGATCTTGCCAAGACGCATTAACTTAATCTTTACTGACACAGAACTCCCTATAGAAAATTAATCGGCTTATTCTTTCGTAAACAGCGGGGGCGTTTACATCCAGAGCTAACCTTGCGGATAAATATTGCTATGGGTTAGAGGGTCCCATTCGCAGGGGGCTAATCTTGCCAGCAGTGGGCTACAAACCCAAATTGGCCTAGATCCCCTCCTCAATTGCCCGCTTTGCTGGGTTGCCTGATCGTGATTTTTTCTTAGGTGAATTTGTTTGCTGCGGTTTAGGCAAATTACTCATTCCAGCTAGCGAACCCATACCAGGAATATTTGCTCCGCCCCGCATTTGTTTCATTACCTTTTGTGCTTGTGAGAATCGTTCAACTAAAGAATTAATCTCAGATATTGCTCTGCCACTTCCCCGTGCAATTCGAGCCCTTCGTGAACCATTTAAGACTTTGGGGTTATTTCTTTCAAGTGGGGTCATAGATTCAATAATTGCTCGAGTTCTTACCAATTCAGATTCATCAAAGTTTTCGATTTGTTTCTTCATGCCAGCAGCACCAGGCAATAAGCCCATTAACTTACTCATGCTTCCCATATTTTTCATCGCTTCAAGCTGGGATAAAAAATCATCAAATGTAAACTCTTCGCCCTTTATAAATTTATCCTCTAATTTTTTAGAAGTTTCCTGTGGCATTGCTCGTTGTGCCTGCTCAGCAAGGGAAGCCACATCTCCCATCCCAAGGATTCGCGAAGACATCCGATCTGGATAGAAAAGATCAAAATCGGTAACTTTCTCACCGGTCGCTGCAAAAATAATCGGCTTACCAGTTAACTCAACAATTGATAATGCTGCTCCACCTCTGGCATCACCATCTAATTTTGTTAATATCACAGCATCAAAACCAACACCATCTAGAAATGCTTTTGCTGTTCTAACTGCATCCTGTCCGATCATCGCATCGACCACAAAGAAGATTTCATCAGGTTTGATTGAATCTCTTATATCAATTACCTGTTGCATAAGTACTTGATCAACGCCGGTGCGACCAGCAGTATCTATAATTACAAAGTTATGTAACTTATCCTTAGCAAACTTAACTCCTGCTTTTGCAACCTCAATTGGATCTCCTGAGCCATTCCCACCCTCAGGTGCAAATACTGGAACCTTTATTGATTCGCCAACAACCTGTAATTGAGTTACCGCATTTGGTCTTTGTAGATCTGAAGCAACTAATAGAGGTGTATTACCTTGTGATTTTAAATAGTAAGCAAGTTTCCCAGCCAAAGAGGTCTTACCGGCACCTTGCAAACCGGTAAGTAAGATTACCGTTGGCGCTGTTTTAGCAAACTTAAGTCTACGTGCTGAGCCACCTAATACTTGAGTTAGTTCACTATTAACAATTTCAAAGATTCTAGCTGCAGGATTAGTGCTCTTATTTATTTCATCAGATTGTGATTTACATTTTTCTAATACTTTATTTGAAAAACTTTCGGCGACCTCAAGTGCAACATCTGACTCAAGTAAAGCGGTCTTGATCTGTGCGGTGAAGTCGATTAGATCTGAATCTGAGACTTTACCGCGCAGGCCAGAGAATATTGAACTAAGTCTCTGGCCTAACGCTTCAAACATGGAGGCATCTTACATTTTATTTAGATAGCCTCTTCGCCACTTTCTCCAGTGCGAACACGAGTAACTGAATCAACTGGTGTAGCCCATACTTTGCCATCACCAATATTTCCAGTCCGGGCAGCTTCAGTAATTACTTTAATTGCTTTATCAGCAATTTTAGAACTCACTAAAACTTCAAGCCTGATCTTTGGAATTAGATCAACTTTATATTGTGCGCCACGATAAACCTCAGTTAAACCTAACTGGCGGCCGAATCCCTTTGCTTCAGAGACGGTCATGCCAGTTATTCCGGCACCTACCAAAGCTTCTTTAACTTCATCAAGTTTTTGTGGCTTAATAATTGCAGTGATTAGCTTCATGTATTAAAACCCCCCTCTTGAACTAGATGTTAATTCGTAACCAGTCTCAGCATGTTGATCGTAATCAATACCTGCTACCTCTGCCTCTGGCTTAACTCTAAAGCCAATTGTCTTATTAATTATAAATCCAATAATTAAAGTGACAATAAATGAGTATGCAAGCACAAAGAAAGCACCAAATGCCTGCTTACCAAGCAAAGTGGTTCCTCCGCCATAAAAGATTCCATCTAGTCCTAGGCTATTTATTGTGCTACTACCAAATAGGCCAATTGATAAGCAGCCCCATAATCCACCAACTAGGTGAACGCCAACAACATCGAGAGAGTCATCAACATTAAACATGTACTTAAGTCCAACAGCTAATGCGCAGAATATTCCGGCAAGTAATCCGATTACTACCGCTGCCCATGGAGCAACAAATGCACACGCCGGAGTAATCGCAACTAATCCAGCTACTGCACCGGAAGCTACTCCTAATGATGTTGGATGCCCATCACGAATTTTTTCAACTAATAACCAGCCAAGTGCTGCAGCTGCAGTTGCAACCTGAGTATTCATTAGCGCAAGCGCTGCTACTCCATTTGCACCAAGGGCAGATCCAGCATTAAAGCCAAACCAACCAAACCAAAGCAGACCAGCACCAATTAAAACTAGAGGCATTGAGTGTGGTCGCATCGACTCTCTGCGCCAACCAACTCTTTTACCCAAAACTATTGCTAGTGCTAAGCCAGCAGCACCTGCGTTTATGTGGACCGCAGTTCCACCCGCAAAGTCCTCAACACCTCTTGCTGCTAAAAATCCTGCACCAGTAACGGTATCGCCAACTTTATTGCCAAAGGCAAATACCCAGTGAGCAACTGGGAAGTAAACAACTGTTACCCAAATAGTTACAAAAACTGCCCATGCAGTGAACTTAGTTCGATCCGCGATAGCACCTGAGATAAGTGCTGGGGTAATAATCGCAAACATTAACTGGAAGGCTGCAAATGCAAGTAATGGAATAGGATATACGCCGCCATTATTTGTTAATTCATTTACGGCACTACCTAAACCTGACAGCGAAATTGCGCCATACCATTGTGAATTTGCTTCATAACCAAAAGCTAATTTGAAACCATAGATAACCCACAGCACGCTTACAATTCCAATAGTTACCATCGACATTAACATCATATTTAGAACACTCTTTGCTCTGACCATGCCACCATAGAAGAGGGCAAGACCTGGCGTCATTAAAAGAACTAACGCAGTACTTGCTAAAACCCAAGCAGTGTCCCCGGTATTAAGTACTATTTCGCCCATTAAATCTCCGTTGCTTAATTATTAAATCAATTAATAATTGTTAAATAGAAACCTCGCCATTGAGATGGAGTAACTATGCTCAGGCTAAGTTAAATCAGGTGCCTAATTAGATTTCAGGCGGGTGACAGTTTTACCTTGATTGTTAAATGTATGTTACTTAGTCAAATAGGCTGGCGATATATGACACCGGATCAAACGGGGCTAAATCTGAAATAGCCTCCCCCGTACCAATGAATTTGATCGGAACAGAGGTTAGTTTTTCAATTGCTAGAGCGACCCCGCCCTTTGCAGATCCATCCAGCTTAGTAATTATTAAGCCAGTTACATTAACTGCTTCACAAAATGTTAACGCTTGGTTAATCCCATTTTGACCAGTAGTGGCATCAATGACAAGAAGAATCTCATCAACTGGTGAGTTTTTTTCTATCACTCGAATAACTTTGCCAAGTTCATCCATTAGATTCTGCTTAGTATGTAATCTGCCTGCTGTATCTACTATCAAATAATTAATATTTGATTCAGAAGCCTTGCCGATGGCTGAAAATGCCACCGATGCCGGATCACTATTTACTGCACCTGCTACAACCTCAACTCCTATTCGAGTTGCCCAAGTTTGTAACTGATCTGTTGCAGCTGCTCTAAAGGTATCTGCCGCAGCTAATAAAACTGTATTCCCATCATTTTTTAATCTATTTGCTAATTTTGCAACAGATGTTGTCTTTCCAGTTCCATTTACGCCAACAACTAATATTGTATTAACTCGAGCAGATTTTTCAGGTAGCTTTCTATTTTTATCGCTTAACCAGTTATTTACAACCTGGGAAATAGCAGTCTTTGCATCATCTGACTTAGCAGATTTCACTTTTTCGATTACCTCATCAACTAATTTCACACCTAAGTCTGATGAAATCAAATTTGAGCGAATTTGATCCCACTCATCAGCGGATATTGATCCAGAACGAAGGGATAAAACTAAACGTTTAAATAAACTCATTACTATTTAAGAAACAGCGTCAACTTCACGGATACGCTGCGAGATGACCTCGCTAACTCCATCACCGCGCATGGTCACACCGTAAAGTGCATCAGCAATTTCCATAGTTCGTTTTTGGTGAGTGATAATAATTAACTGAGATTTCTCTCTTAACTCCTCGAAAACTCCAAGTAAGCGGCCTAAGTTTGTGTCATCAAGAGCAGCTTCAACCTCATCCATTACATAAAACGGTGAAGGTCTAGCTTTAAAAATTGCAATTAACAATGCAACCGCAACTAAAGATCTTTCGCCTCCTGATAACAATGACAACCTCTTAACTCTCTTTCCAGGAGGTCTAGCCTCAACATCAACACCAGATGTCAACATGTCTGAAGGGTTTGTAAGTATTAATTTGCCATCACCACCAGGGAATAACCTGGCAAATACGAGTTCAAATTCTCTAGCAGTATCTTCGTATGCTTGAGTAAAGATCTGTTGAACTCGATCATCAACCTCTTTAATGATATCTAGCAAATCTTTCTTAGTCTTCTTTAAATCTTCTAATTGTTCAGCAAGATAACGCAAGCGTTCTTCAAGGGATGAGTACTCTTCAAGTGCTAACGGGTTGATCTTGCCAAGTAAGGCTAAGGATCGTTCAGCTTGTGCCAATCTCTTTTCCTGTTGGTCTCTTCGGTATGGAATCAAATCACCAGGAACAAACTCACCATTTTCATTTTCATAAAATGTTGGTACATCATTATTTGGTCCATACTCATTCATAAGCGTCTGCACATCAATTCCAAGCTCTTCAACCGCCTTGGTTTCAAGTTGCTCAATGCGTAGACGCTGCTCCGCTCGAGCAATCTCATCCTTATGAACGCTTGAAGTTAGTCGTTCTAATTCAATTGCTAATTCTCGACTAATTGTGCGCAAACTTAATATCTCACCCTCACGTTGTGATCTTGAAATCTCTAACCGCTCGCGCTCTGCTCCAGCACGTGAAATTGAAAGCTCAATTTGAATCAGTGCTTCATAAGCGGTGTCTGCAATCTCTTGCGCAGTTATCGCCGCTTGAGCACGATTTTCACGGCGTGAAATTGATTTAGATGCTGCCTCTCGCTCTGACCTTGCTTGATTCTCTAATGCAATAGCGCGCTGCTCTACCGCATCCTTTCGCTCTTCAATTGTTCGAAGATTTAATCTTGCTTCAACCTCTTTGGATCTTGCGGCAGAGACCTGTGAGCGAAGATCCTCTAGATGAGTTAAATCTGGCTCCACCGGAGTCTGGTGTGATTCAAATTGAGCAATTGCTGCGGCGAGATCTCGTTCATCAAAGGTGCGTTGTTCATTTGCAGCATTTAATGCAGTTATTAATCGGTCCGCTTCCTCACTTGAGTTCTTAACATTTTGGCCAGCAACTGCTAATTGTTCAGCATAGCCAGTCATTGCCGCATCTGAATCATTTAGTTTTGAAAGTGCTGTTTCATACTCTTTATTAACATTATTAAAGCTATCTTGAGAGGTACTTAACTCAAACTTAATTCGATCACAATCTGCTGAAACTTTAGTTACCTCAACCTCACAATTTGAGGTCAAAACTGAGATCTTTTCAATCAAATCAGCATTCGCAGATGATTGAACCAAATCAGTAATTTCTTTGAATGCAGTTAATCTACCGAGTGAGCCAGCACGTAGTTTTTCAGTTGATTGCAGTTTTTCAGTAAGTACTTTTATTTCACCTTCTGCCGCTTTTAAATCTATCTTTAATTTATTAAATATCCCATCTAAGCCAGGTTCAGAGGCTGTTAAGGATGAAATTTGAGTTTCAATTATTGCAAAACTTTCTCGATAACTTTTTAATCTATTCTCTGCTGAATTCTTAGCCTCAGTTAAACGATTTATCTCTCCCATTGTTGCATCAATTCGAGAACGCAAACCATTGATATGTCCTTCTTGGCGTGCTGTTCCTTCACGTTGATCTGCAATCGCTCGCAGAGATGCTGAAACTCGGTTTTCTTCAAGTGCTAATTGATCTTCAATTGCTTTTAGTGAGTTTGAATCAACAGTTAGCTGCTCTTGGGAAATTCGAACCTGACTTGCCAAAGTTGATTCTTCAGTGCGCAGTAATTTTGCTTCATCCTCTAATGCTTTTGGATCACGGCCAGTTGCTTTTGCTTCTTCAGCCTCTTCGGCTAAAAATCTTGCTCGCTCTGAAGATAGATTTTGCACACCACGTATTTGCTCACGTTGTGAAGTCAATCGGTAAAAATTCTCTTGAGCAGTGATTAACTGTGGGTTCTCACTTGCGGCAATTGCATCTAATTCAATCTCTCGAGTGCGTGCGGTATTTAATTCCCGCTCAACCTGTTCTTTTCGCTCACGTAATACAGTTTCATCTGCAACCTCAACATCCATCTCAGAGCGCATCCGAACAAGATCTTCAGCCAGCAAACGTAATCTGGCATCTCTAACATCAGATTGAATTACCGTTGCTTTACGTGCAACCTCAGCTTGCTTGCCGAGTGGTCGAAGTTGACGACGAAGTTCAACTGTTAGATCTTGAATACGCGCAAGGTTTGTCTGCATTGAATCTAATTTCCGCAGCGCCTTCTCTTTACGCTTTCGGTGCTTAAGCACACCTGCTGCCTCTTCAATAAATGCTCTTCGCTCCTCTGGGTTTGCTAATAAAATTGCATCTAACTGTCCTTGTCCAACAATTACATGCATCTCCCGGCCAATTCCACTATCACTCAGTAGTTCTTGGATATCTAATAACCTGGTGGTTTCGCCATTTAATAAATACTCAGATGATCCGTTCCTAAATAAAACACGAGTAATAGTTACTTCAGAAAAATCGATTGGCAGTACCCCATCTGCATTATCAATTGTTACTGAAACTTCAGCGCGACCTAATGGTGCTCGACCTGAGGTACCGGCAAAAATAACATCTTCCATTTTTCCACCGCGCAGTGATTTAGCACCTTGCTCTCCCATAACCCAAGAAAGTGCGTCAACTACATTTGATTTACCAGAACCATTTGGTCCAACCACGCAGGTAATACCTTGCTCAAAGTTTAGGGTTGTTGATGAGGCAAAGGATTTGAACCCCTTTAGGTTCATACTCTTTAAATACATAGCTTCGCCCAATCACTGTACATAGGCGCAAACCTATCTAAAAATGGGTTGAAATCGGTGCTACCTAACGTTGGCAACGCGGGCAAAAATGGGAGGAGCGATTAGCAAAGGCGATTCTGGCAATTGGTGTGCGGCACCTGGAACATGGCTCACCTTGGCGCCCATAAACGCTCAGAGACCTAGAAAAGTAACCACTCTCACCATTTACATTTTTATACTGCTCATCAAAGGATGTGCCGCCGGCTTTAATTGCAGATTTCATGACCGAAACTGCTGACGAAATTACTTTTCTTATCTCTCCATCAGATAAATCTTCACAAATAATCTCCGGATGTATCTTTGCCCGCCAAAGTGACTCATCTGCATATATATTTCCAATACCACTTATGACCTCTTGATTTAGAATTGCGGTTTTAATTGAAGTTCTTTTCGCCTTAATTTTTGCAACTACTTGCTTAGGGTTAAATTCTGGTTCAAATGGATCATATGCAATATGGCAGGCTGAAGTTGGCACACCATTATTTAGTTCCTCTACTGACAACCAACCAAATGTCCGTTGATCAATAAATCTAATCTCATCTGCTTTCCCCTTGCTAAATTTCAGGCTACTAATACTTAACTTTGCTCTTAGGTGTGTTTGGGCTGGGTAGTTGCTAGGTTGAACAAGTAATTGACCGCTCATTCCAAGGTGGGCAGCTAAGGTGAAATCTCGATCGAGTCCGAGCCAAAGAAATTTACCCCGTCGGTTTACCGACTTAATTTTCGCTCCAACAAGAGCTGAAAGAGGTGCGATTGAGTCAGGTTTAATTGCCCGTGAGTGAAAGCTACTTGCTTCAGTTATTTTTCTGCCAATTACATAGCTTTCTAGTCCAGCACGGACGGTTTCAACCTCTGGTAACTCTGGCATTACTTTTTAGAATTTACTACTTTTTATTACTTCTAATGCTTAAAAGTTCATGAGCAATTTTTGCTGCCGCTTGCTCAGCCTCTCGCTTACTTTTTCCATGTCCAGTTGGAAATTTTTCACCACTTAAGATCGCCGCAGCAACAAAACTTTTGTCATGGTCTGGCCCAGACTCGGTTATTTCATACTCGGGTGCAGAAAGATTTAAAGTCGCAGCAAGTTCTTGTAGTGCCGTTTTGCCATCAAGGCCAGCACCTTGTGTAGTCGCATTAGCAATTGCTGGTGCTATCCACTTTAAAACAATTTGTGCACTTTTTGTGTAACCATGTTCTAGATAAATTGCACCAACTAATGCTTCTAATGAATCTGCCAGAATTGAATTCTTATCTCTACCGTTAGTGCTTTCTTCTCCCTTACCAATTCGAAGAAACTCACCTAATTTAAGATCACGGGCAATTTGGGCAAGTGCTCTCATGTTTACAACCCCAGAGCGCAGTGGACTTAATCTACTTTCATCTAAATCTGGAAACTTTTTATAAAGCTCGTCAGTAACAATTAATCCAAGAACTGAATCACCTAAAAACTCTAAGCGCTCATTTGTTGGGATTCCACCAGCTTCATAAGAAAAAGAGCGGTGAGTTAGTGCAAGTTCAAGCAACTCATCCTTAACCGAAATTCCGAGTTGCTCGGTTAGGCCAGAGTACAGATCAGACCTCTAAAACCTGGCGACGGTTATAAGTTCCACAGGTAGGACATGCAGTGTGTTGCAATTTAGGTTGCTGACATTGTTCACATGTTGCAAGGTGTGCTGGAGTTGTCTTCCACATGCTGCGACGAGAGCGAGTGCGTGCTCGCGACATTTTTCGCTTTGGTACTGGCATGGTTTTTACTCCTTTATGAATGCACTTTGTGCAGGTGAGAATTATCTACGAAAAGTTCGTAGTTGTAAAAACGGCTTAGCTTTTAAGCGGAAAATCCTTCAGGGCTGACCATCTCGGGTCATCTGGGGTGTGGGCGTGATCTACTGGCAGATTGATCCATTTCTCACCACATCCCGGGCATAGACCTGCACAATCTTCAGTACAGAGCGGATTAATATCCAAATTCAAAATAACTGCATCTCTGATAGCAAGTTCTAAATCAATCTCATCGCCAACCATAAAACTTAAATCATCTTCTTCTAAATCAATTTCCTCTTCTTTGCGAGATCTCTCTTTACCTTTTTTCTTTCCCCCACTTTTACTAGCGGCGCTCTCGTAGTAGTAAAGCTCAGTAAAGCTCTCATTAATTGGCCACTGGATCGGTTCAAGACACCTGGTGCACTCACCGGTAGCAGTTGCTACTACCTGCCCAGTTGCAAGCACGCCTTCATCGACAGATTGGATTCTAAGCTCTAGCTCAATTACCTCACCAGGCTTTACTGAAAGTAAATCAACACCTACCGCTTCAGTAATCTTTAGATCAAGCTCGTACTCACGCATCTCACCAGCGCGGTGTGGCAGATCATGGGTATTGAAGATAAATATTGAACGAGCCATGAACTACTTATTTAAAGTAGAGAGTGCGTGTTTTGTATCAGCTCCACCTAATTGATCTCGGCCTTTACTAATAACATCTAGAGTCTTATTTAGAATAACCTCTAAAGTTGCAAGTCTTGAGTCAATATATGCCTCAATCTCTTCTCGATCCTTCTTGCTATCAGCATTAGCATCAGCCAAAATACGAGTTGCCTCTTTACGGGCAGATGAAACAATTGTGGTTTGTTCTACCAGTCTTGCTACTTCATCCCGTGCTTGAGCAATAATTGCATCTGCTTGTTCATGCGCATCCTCTAAAATATCTTCTTTTTCACGTTGAATAGATATTGCCTTTGCTAGATCGTTTGGAAAAGAAACTTTTATTCGATCTAATAACTGCAGCATCTCACTTCGATTTATAACGCAGGAAGCCGAAAGTGGAACAGAACGAGCTTCCTCAACAGCAGCAATTGCTGATTCTAAACTCTCAACTACATCCATCGCTATTCCTTCCGGTCAAGTCTAGATTTTAACTTATCAACGATCGCAGCGGGCATATATGCCGATACATCCCCACCATAACTTGCAATCTCTTTAACTAGAGAAGAAGACAAAAATGAATGTGATGGGGCGGTGGACATAAAGAGTGTCTCAACCCCTTGTAGTTGAAGATTTACCTGGCTCATTTGAAGCTCATAATCAAAATCGCTGACTGCCCGCAATCCTTTAACAATTGTTGGAATTTTATTCGCTCTGCAGTAATCAACAAGTAAGCCAGACCAAGAATCTACCGTGACATTCTTATACCGAGTAGTTACCTCTTTGATCATTTCAATTCGCTCTTCGACGGTAAATAAAGAGCTCTTTGTTTGATTAACTAAAACAGCAATTACCACCTCATCAAATAATGTACAGGCCCTAGCGATAATATCTAGGTGCCCATTGGTGATTGGATCAAAAGATCCAGGACAAACAACACGTCTCATGGTTAAAACGCTAGCAACTAATTGCTAAGTTAGCCATTTTCTCTCACGCTGTGCGCTCAGTTAGCGCGCCATAGTGAATACTGCCGGCACCATATGAGCGAACCTTCACCTCAGTAAATCCATCAGGCCAGATAAATGATTTAACTTTTCCATCTCGCTCAATTGCAACTACTCCATGTTTATTTAACAAATTTAAAGTAAGTATTTTTTTCAGTATTTTCTCAATTTCCGAATTTGCTACCTCATATGGTGGATCTATGTAAATAATTTCATAAGGTTCACTAGCGGTATGGTTTAAGAATTCAAAGGTAGTTTTACAATGAACTTTAAATTTGCCGACTTCAGGCTGATTATTTAGCAATTCGAAATTTTGTTTACAAACATCTGCGCTAACTGAATTGCTTTCCACCGCCTCTACCAAAGCAGCACCACGTGAGAGTGCCTCTACTCCAACTGCACCAGAACCAGCAAAGAGATCTAAGAAATGCAGTCCCTCTAATGAAGTAAATGTTGAAATCAATGATGAAAATAATCCTTCCCGGGCACGATCAGAGGTTGGCCTGGTAATTGAGGGAGGAGAAAATAATTTTCTTCCCTTACCGATACCGGCAATAATTCGCATACTCATGATTTATCCATAAATCTTGCAGCTTCATCACTTTGTAATTTTGCAACCTCATTTTTTAACTCTGGTAAGTGATCTAGATTTGAATTGATTGCTAAAATTTTAAGTGCAACCTCTCTAGCTCTTTGAATTAAATCTTCATCTCGCAAAACTCGAAGTAATCTTAGATGTGATCTGCCACCAGATTGAGATCGGCCCAGTACATCACCCTCTTTTCGCTGCTCTAGATCAATTCTGGCTAATTCAAACCCATCCAATGTTGCAGCGACAGAACTAAGGCGGTTCATACTTTGTGAATCCTCTTGCGCATTACTTACTAATAGACAAAGACCTGGAACACTGCCACGACCAACTCGACCACGAAGTTGGTGAAGTTGAGAAACGCCAAATCGGTCAGCATCCATAATTACCATCATTGATGCGTTTGGAACATCAACGCCAACCTCAATTACAGTTGTGGCAACTAATACTTGGATCTCACCACGAGCAAATGCACTCATGGTCTGTTCTTTAACCTCACTTGAAAGCCTTCCATGCAAGACAGCAATTTTTAATCCTTTAAGCGCACCAGTTGCTAGTTGTGGTGCTAACTCCTCAACTGCAGTCATTTCTTCGTTGTCTAATAATTCCTCACCTAATAACTGAGCGGCGGCAATTTCTCGTTCGGTTAGCTTTTTATTGGGATTAATAATCCGAGGGGCAACAATATAAATCTGATGTCCTTTAGCTGCCTCTTCCTTAACTCGCTCCCATGCTCTATTTAAAAAATGAGGTTTTTCAAGTACTGGAATTAAATGAGTTGTGATCGCAACTCGACCACCTGGTAATTCACGTAAAGTTGAAATATCTAAATCACCAAAGACTGTCATGGCAACGGTCCGAGGAATTGGTGTTGCAGTCATTACAAGTAGGTGAGGTGGCTGCTTTGCCTTCATGCGCAGCGCATCTCGTTGCTCAACGCCAAATCTATGTTGCTCATCAACAATTACTAATCCAAGATCATTGAAGGTAACACCATCAGATATAAGTGCATGGGTACCGATAACAATTCCAGTTTGTCCGCTTGCAAGCTTTGCGTGAATCTCTTTTTTAGCAGCAGCAGATAATGAGCCAGTTAATAATTCAACTTGTGTACCGATCGCACCGGCTTGCAACGTACCTGCTTGGGCTAATTCACCAAGAAGTTTTGTAATTGTTCGATAATGTTGCTGTGCTAAAACCTCAGTAGGTGCAAGCAGTGCTGCCTGACCAGATGAATCAACTACAGATAACATTGCTCGAAGGGCTACTACAGTTTTTCCAGAACCTACCTCGCCTTGTAAAAGCCTGTGCATTGGGTATTTATTTGATAAATCCTTTTCAATCTCCGCATTTACCTCAATTTGACCAGATGTGTACTTAAAGGGCAATTTAGCTTCAAAGGCTGCAACTAAGACCGGTGTATTAGGGGTGCGTGATTTAGTACTTAGCTTAAGAATTTCATTTCGTCGCTGACCAAGTAGTAATTGCAACAATAGTGCCTCATCAAATGTAAGCCGCTGCCTGGCACTTTCAGCTGAATCTAAATCTGGTGGTTGATGAATATCATGAAAAGCTTTTTCTAAACTTGGATATTTAAACTCCTGTGCTATCTCAACTGGAAGATAATCTGGCAAATCATCCATTGAGTTAAGCGCTAAATTCACACACTGCATTACTTTCCAAGAAGGTAACTTTGCCGTAGCCGGATATACCGGTAAAAACTTTCCAGCAAATTCGGCAACTGCTGCATCAACATCATTTCCATCTGGAATTAATTGATAATCAGGATGCGATAACTGACGTTTGCCTTTAAAAACTCCAACTTTGCCCGCAAAAAGCCCAACCCGACCAACTTTTAGATCTTTCTCACGCCAGGCTTGGTTAAAGAAAGTTAATGATAATTTTGCACTTCCATCTGTAACTACTACCTCAAGAATATTCTTGCCATTAGCTCGCCTTAAATTAACTGCTTGAATCTCGGCCAAGATAGTTACTTCATCATCGGCTAATAATGTTGAAATATCAGTTAACTCACCTCTAACCACATACCTACGTGGATAATGTCTAAGCAGTTCATTGACGGTTGTGATTCCAAATGACTTTTCTAATACCTGCGCAGTGCGATCGCCGACGATATTTGTTAATCGGGTAGAGAGGGAGGCCATGGTGGAAGTATCCAAGACCAACTAGCCAACTGCGCGTAATTACCCACCGGATTAGCCATTTAATACCTTTGCGAGGTAATCTTTCGCCTCTAAATAAGAAACCAGCGAAATAAAGGGAGTTTTAAAGTGTCTTCAGTATGCGATCTATGTGGAAAAGCACCAAGCTTTGGCAACAATGTCTCCCACTCAAAGCGTGCTACCCGCCGTCGTTGGAATCCAAATATTCAAAGAATTCGCACAATTATTAACGGACAAACTAAGCGCAAGAATGTTTGTGCCTCATGCCTTAAGGCAGGTAAAGCAGTTCGTTAATTAAAAGTGCTGGTACCCAGCCTTTTGAATAATTTCACCATCAACTGTTATTTGGTTTTTGCCTTCTTTTACAACACCAATTTGAATTCCTAGGTCATTATTAGCATTTTTAGGATTAACCGTTGCTAAAAAGAAGTGATCCTCTCCACCAGAAAGAATCCAATCAAAGACATCTTCGCCAAGTTCATTTGCTAGCTCTAACAAATCTTTAAATCCATCTGCATTCGATATTAGTTGCTTACTCAAATCAATATTTACCCCAGATGCAATAGCAATATTAGAGCCATCTGTCGCAATTCCATCGCTGATATCACACATTGAAGTTGCGACCGCTATTAGTTCTTTAGGAGCAGTAAGTTTTGGATTCAAATGTGCTTCAACCACATACCTAGGTCTATCTAAACCTCTGCTTAAAATTGCAAGGCCAGCAGCTGAAAGACCAGGAAGTGCTGACACATAAACAAGATCACCTACTTTTGCCCCACTGCGTAAGATTGGATTTTTATTCAAATGCCCAAGGGCTGTGATACTAAGACTCATTTTTTCACTCTTACTTAAATCTCCCCCAATTACTGTAACTTCAAACTTATCTGCAACAGATTTAATCCCGTTCGCTAATTCAGTAACTACCTCCAAGTTATTTACCTCTGTTATTGCAGCAGCTACAAGTAGATATTTTGGGGTCGCTCCCATTGCAAATATATCTGCAAGATTTGCAGTAGTTAACTTTGCGCCAATTTGAAATGGTGTTGACCAGTCTCGCCGAAAATGAACACCTTCGATTGCCATATCCACTGTTGCAACTAATTTGCTACTCGATGGGGAAATAACGGCAGCATCATCCCCTATGCCTACTTCAACACCTGTTTGTAATCCGGTGTGAAATAGCTCGCGTAGCCGCTGGATCAGCGTTGCTTCAGATTCAATCAATGGCACTCCCCAATTAACTCGCTATAGGCTACCCTTTAATATCGCTTTGGTTCATTGCTGAACACGAGGCTATAAATTGAAAGGCAAGAAATGTCTGTTCAGGCTTACATTCTTATTCAAACTGAAGTTGGTAAGGCTTCCAGTGTTGCTAAAGCTGTCTCTGCAATAGCTGGCGTAACAATAGCCGAGGGTGTCACTGGTCCTTACGATGTAATTATGAGAGCTGAATCTGCAAGCATGGAAGATCTAGGCCGTACTGTTTTAGCAAAAGTGCAAGCAGTGCCTGGTATTACTAGAACACTTACCTGCCCAGTTACAACTTTTTAATAATTAGGAATTGCTCTTTTTAACTAGATTAATTAGTAAATAAAGAGCAATTCCAAAACCAATTCCCCAAATTAGATCTACGCTGACGGTAACAACTGCAGTAGCAATATAGATAAAAATATTACTTTTCGAAGATTTAAATATCTCCAGCATCGATGCCTTATTAAAGATTCTAAAGCTTGTTCCGATTAAAACACCAGCGATAGCAGCACTTGGTATTTGTGAAAATATTGGTGCTAGAAAAATAACTATTACTAGTAAGACAACTGAATGAATCATCGATGCTAAGCGGGTAGAAGCACCTGACCTAACATTCACATTTGTCCGCGCAATTGCTCCAGTTGCAGGCATACCACCAAAAACTGAAGCAAGTGTGGTTGCTAACCCCTGTCCAAATAATTCTTGATTAGGTTGGAATTTTTTGTCACTTGGAACATTTGAAATATCATCGGCAACTCGTGCTGAAAGTAATGATTCAATAGCAACTAATACTGCAATAGATAATGCTGGAGTAATTAAACTCAAATACTCACCTGAACTTAAAATCGGTGAGGTATAGGTCGAAACATTGCGAGGTATATTTCCGATTGTTGCAACATTAAAATCGAAAGCTTTTACTATTAAGGTTGTTAATAACAAGGCAGAAAAACTTGCCGGAAAATACATTCTAATCTTAAAAGATTCTACAATTTTGACGATGTTAAATTTAATAGCTAAGGTGATAAAAACTACGAGAAGTGTTTGCCAATGTACTCCAATTGCCACCGCTTTTTGAACGGTATGTATTGCGACTACTAATGTCCGATCACCCTCACCTTTTATAACACCAAATGCAAAAGGAAGTTGTTGGAGTGAGATAACGATTGCAATCCCAACTGTAAAGCCCTCTACTACACAATTTGGAACTTTATTTATCAAACTTCCTAATCGAATAAGTGACATAGCAATCACAATCAAGCCAGCCATCAACCCTAGAGTTGGAATTGCAGCGATACCAAACTTATTAATCACTGGGATTAAAACCACAGTCATTGCACCAGTTGGTCCACTTACCTGAAACCGAGAGCCACCAAATAGACCTGCAATAAAGCCGGCAATAATTGCAGTGGAGATTCCAGCCGCAGCACTCATGCCAGCAGTAATGCCAAAACCAATTGCTAACGGTAAAGCCACTATGGCAACAGTTACACCAGAGATTAAATCCTTAACAAATATCTGCCTTGTTGCCGGAAAATCCGACCTACTAAGTATTTTCACTAAAACCAGCGAATCATGCCAATGATTCCAGCTGTTGCATAAAAGAATTGAAGGAAGAGAATTCCTTTATGCTTACCAAGATAGGCCCAAATTCCAATGAATCCAGAAGACGCTAACAACAGAGTAAATCCGATGAACTCTGCCCCAATATTCGCAGCTACTAAAAGTGAATAAACAATTGCTGTTACTACACCTAGCCACTCAAATATATTTGCCTTTGTAATCTTCATTACTCCCCTACCTTCATAGCTTTTGCACTAGTGGATTTCATTAATTCTTTATAAGTGGTTGGAAAAACTGCGTGCGGATGTCCAGCAGCAGCCCAAACCACCTCATAATCATTTAAAGCTAAATCTATTAATGTAATCGCCGGTGGATTAATCCAGCCCAGGGGTGCAACTCCGCCAATTGAAAATCCAGATAACTCTTTAACATAATCTGCATCAACTCTGGCTAGATTATCAACTGATAACTCCTTAGCCACTAACTCGGTATCTACTCGGTGACGTCCAGAGGTAATAACTAATAATGGAGATTCATTAGGTAGTTTAAAAATAATTGATGAAGCAATCTGACCAACCTCAATTCCAAGAGCAGATGCAGCCTCGGCAGCGCTTCGAGCGCTCTCAGATAGAACCTTTATTTGACCAGAGATTCCGTTTATCTTAAGTGCATTGTTAACTCGCTTAACAGCACTCTTTTCTAATACACCTTCCATTACTTACCGAGTAATACTTGCTGATCGAGTTTGTGCAGTTTGAATAAGTGTTGTAATTAATTGCTGATAATTCATACCGCTTTTTTCAATCAACTTTGGATATACCGAAAGTGGTGTAAAGCCAGGCATGGTATTGATTTCATTAATTACTACTTCATCTGAATCAGAGTAGAAGAAATCAACCCTAGCTAATCCTTCGCACCCGGCCGCATTAAATGCGGTTAGAGCCGCTGCTTGTATCTTCTCCTCAATACCTGCTGGTAACTCTGGAAAAACTAATTGCATTGAATCATCAAGATACTTAGCTTGGAAATCATAAAACTCATACTTACTTGAAATAACTATTTGCCCAACTGGTGAAACTATTGTTTTACCCTCAGATTGCAATACAGCGCACTCAATCTCTTTGCCAACAACAGCTTGCTCAATTATTACTTTAGTATCAAAGGCTAAAGCAGATTCAACTGCTGCTTTTAACTCTGAATCTTGCTTAACCTTAGTTGTTCCTCGGCTAGATCCGCTTCGTGCTGGTTTTACGAAGAGTGGATATTTAAGATTACTTGGCAGCTCAAAATTACTTGATGTGACAACCGTGCCAGGTGCAACTTTTAATCCGGCTGCAGCAAAAATTGGTTTTGAATATGACTTATCCATACTTACCGCACTGGCTAATACACCAGAACCAACATAACGTAATCCAATCATTTCAAATAAACCTTGAATTGTTCCATCTTCACCATATGGCCCGTGAAGAATTGGGAAGACTACGTCGATTGCTAAATTCTTACCACCGGAAAATAAACCCTGGCTGGTAATACTTATTTCAAGTCCGGACTCTGGCACGGTAGGTAGGGCGCCATTTTGAATAATAAAACTTGTGTCCTCTGGCAGAAGTAACCATTTACCACTTTTTGTGATTCCAATTAACACGGGTTCAAAGGTGCTTCGATCAATAGCATTTAGAATTCCATTTGCTGAGATACATGAGATCTCATGTTCACTACTTTTACCGCCACAAATTATTGCAACTCTTACCTTACTCATTAGATTTCAGCCCTAATACTTACTTTCATTAAATTTGCCATTGCATCCTTTGGCGTTAACGTTCCAGCCACAACATCTGAGACCGCTTCAATAATTGGAGCTTCAACCCCAACGCGATGCGCTAGTTCAAGCATTGCGCCCGCTGAGTAAACACCTTCAACAGTTTTAACGACTTGTGCTCGCGCTTTTACAATTGAGCCAGATTTACCAAGTACTTCGCCAAAACTTCTATTACGAGATAGTGGTGATTGAGCACTTGCAACTAAGTCACCGATGCCAGCTAGACCTAAGAAAGTTAATGGGTTAGCTCCATACGCCTCACCAAGACGAGCAACCTCAGAAAGGCCGCGGGTAATCATTAAACCTTGAGTATTTTCGCCATAACCCATTCCAACTGCGATACCAACTGCTAGGGCAATTACGCTTTTAGCAGCACCAGCAAACTCGCAACCAATTAAATCTGTGGATGGATATATTCTAAAATAATTTGTTGAAAAAATTTCCTGCATTATCTTTATAATTTCCGGATTTTCTGAGGCAACAACTGCTCCAGCAGGTTGCCTAGTAATTATTTCATTAGCCAAATTTGGTCCAGTAATTAAGCCAAATCTTGATTTATCCGCACCTAGTATCTCTTGGGCGATTTCCGTCATTCTAAGTTGCGTTTCAACCTCAATACCTTTTAAAGTGCTAATGATTGGCAAATCAGTTGGAAAAAATCCTTTCCAGCTTTCTAAATTTTCCCGCAAAGTCTGAGCCGGAATTGCTAATACAATCACATCAGCAAACTCTAAAACTGCCTTGATGTCAGTAGTTGCTTTTAACTCTTTTGGTAGATCAATACCTTTTAAAAATCTACGATTAGAGTGCCGACGGTTTATTTCTCGGACAACCTTTTTATTTCTACCCCAAATTAATACCTGTTGACCTGAGTCAATTAAAACTTGACCAAGGGTTGTTCCCCATGCACCAGAACCTAGGATTGCAACTTTTTTCATTTTTGATCTCGCTTAAAATTTCCAGTTCGAGGCAGTTGCGACTTCTTTGGATCAAATATCTCCGATGGCGCTTTCTCACTTCTTAAATCTTCTAACAATCTTGTAATCGCACTCATTACAAAAGCTGTTGCCTCTTCCAGCGCAACCGGATCCTCAGCTCTGCCATACCATTTGGAAAAATCAAGTGGCTTACCAGCTACAACAGTTACCTTAGTTCGTGGAAATAATTTTGGTTTCTTACTATAAGCCGGCAAAATCTTTTGCGCACCCCACTGCGCACATGGGATTACCGGAACCTGTGTCAGGATTGCAAGACGAGCAATTCCCGTCTTTGCCTTCATTGGCCAGTAATTCTCATCCCTAGTCAGGGTTCCTTCTGGGTAAACACCAAGTAGGTGACCTGCCTTCAAAAAAGCAATTGCATGTTGCAAGGATTGAGAGGCAGAGCTGGTCTCACGCTCTACTGGAATTTGACCAGCACCAAGAAGTACTCTGCCAATAATAGGTAATCTAAAAAGTGAGGCTTTGCCTAAATACCTAGGCGCCCTGCCATTGTTATATAAAAAATGAGTAAATAAAAGTGGATCTACATATGAGATGTGATTACAAACGGCAATTGCTGCCCCGCTTTTTGGAATATTTTCTACCCCACGCCAATCCCGCTTGGCTATTAAATTTAAAAGTGGGCGGATTAAATTTGCACCAAACCGAAACCAACTTGTTGCGCCTAATGGTTTACCCGATGGTGGGGCATAGGAAATCTTTAGATCGGTAGACACCGCGTAATTCTACGACTATTCATCATCTTGGCTATAAATGAGCGTAAAAAAGCGGGATCTCACGCATGAGATCCCGCTAATTAACAACTTTTTTTACTTACGACGCTTTGCCTTCTTCGCTTTCTTAGCAGGTTTACGTGAAACCTTCTTTGCCTTGCCAGCTTTCTTAACAGCCTTTGCAGGTGCTGCCTTTGCTGGTGGTGTTGGTGCTGCGCCTAACTTGCGTGCGCCAGAGATAACCTCTTTCAATCCCTTTGCAGGTAGAAAGCGAACCTTCTTGCTGGCTTTAATTTGAATTGATTCACCGGTAAATGGATTACGTCCCTTACGTGCTGGACGGTCTACCTTCTTAAACTTACCGAAATCATTAATCATTACATCATCACCCTTTGAGATGTTGCGAATAATCGCATCAAAAACAACCTCAACGGCGCGTGCAGCTTCTTTCTTACTATCACCAAATTGTGGTGCTAGATAAGCGATGAACTGGGCCTTGTTCATTTAATCCCCTTATTTACGCGTAAACATTAAGCGTTTGCTTAACTAGGGTTAATCTATGGGGTGATTAGAAATACTTTGATTAATTAATTCGGTGTGTCGCAAGCAAATTCTTAATATAAATCAAGGGTTTTAGCGCAAAAAAGATAACTCTAAATAATTACTTTAGAGTTTTAACTTAGCGAATAGGTAGTGTTTTAGGCTTAAAACTCGCTCTTTTTTCTTCAAACTTTGTAACCTGATCAATTTTAGTAAATGTAAGGCCAATATCATCTAGCCCTTCCATAAGGCGCCAGCGGGTGTAATCATCAATTGCAAAGTTAAGAGTTGTCCCCTGGTATGAAACAGTTTTACTCTCTAAATCAACTGTTATCTGTGTCTCTGGCTTGCTTTCAATTACCTGCCAGATCTTTTCAATCTCATCTTGGCTTAAAATCACCGTTAATAAGCCCATCTTTTGTGAATTACCACGGAAGATATCTGCAAAGCGGCTAGATAAGACAACTTTGAATCCGTAATTTTGAAGTGCCCAAACTGCATGCTCTCGGGATGAGCCAGTTCCAAAATCTGGGCCAGCAACTAGCACAGTTGCATTTTTGTATTGAGGTTGATTTAACACAAAGGTTGGATCATTGCGCCAAGCAGCAAAAAGGCCATCCTCAAAGCCGCTCTTTGTTATTCGCTTTAGGTAAACCGCTGGAATAATCTGATCGGTATCAACATTGCTGCGACGAAGTGGCAATGCGCTGCCTGTATGTTTTATGAATTTTTCCATGTTACAAATCCGCCGGTGAGGCTAAGGTGCCCTTTAAAGCAGTCGCAGCAGCCACTAATGGGCTCACCAGGTGGGTCCGACCGCCCTTTCCTTGTCTTCCTTCAAAGTTTCTATTACTAGTTGATGCTGCCCGCTCGCCTGGTTTTAATTGATCTGGATTCATTCCCAAACACATTGAACAACCAGCACTTCGCCACTCAGCTCCAGCATCAATAAATACTTTATCTAGCCCTTCAGATTCTGCTTGCAGACGCACTCTGGCTGAGCCAGGAACAACTAATAACCGAAGTGATTGGGCAATCTTTTTCCCTTTAATAACCTCAGCCGCTGATCGTAAGTCTTCAATTCGGCCATTTGTGCAAGAGCCTAAAAAGACAGTATCTACCTTGATTGATTTAAGTGGAGTTCCAGGTTTTAAATCCATGTATTCAAGCGCACGTTCAGCGGCTCCGCGATCTTCAGCATTACTAAAATCAGCTGGGTTTGGCACAGATGCACTAAGCGGAAGTCCTTGTCCTGGGTTGGTCCCCCAAGTTACAAATGGTGCTAAATCATCAGCATTTAAATTGATCTCTTTATCAAACTTAGCATCAGAATCTGTTGTCAAAGTTTTCCAATAGGTAAGGGCAGCATCCCAATCAGCACCATCAGGTGCATGGGGCTTACTCTTTACATAATCAAAAGTAGTTTGATCTGGCGCAATTAATCCAGCTCTTGCACCAGCTTCAATTGACATGTTACAGATTGTCATTCGAGCCTCCATTGAGAGAGCTCTGATTGCACTACCACGGTACTCAAGAATGTAACCCTGACCGCCGCCGGTACCAATCTTTGCAATAACTGCCAAGATAATATCTTTACTGGTAACACCAGCTTTCAAAGTGCCCTCAACATTTATCGCCATTGTTTTAGGGCGAATTAATGGCAAGGTTTGAGTGGCAAGTACATGCTCAACCTCACTTGTACCAATTCCAAATGCAAGCGCACCGAATGCTCCGTGAGTTGAGGTATGAGAATCACCGCAAACAATTGTCATACCGGGCTGAGTAATTCCAAGTTGTGGCCCAACCACATGCACAATTCCCTGCTCTACATCTCCTAGTGAATGAAGCCGGACACCAAACTCCTCACAATTTTTCCGCAAAGTGTCTACCTGTAACTTTGAAACTGGATCAGCAATTGGTTTATCAATATTAAGAGTTGGCACATTATGGTCTTCAGTTGCAATTGTTAAGTCTGGGCGGCGAACTTTACGATCTGCAAGGCGTAAACCATCAAATGCTTGTGGGCTAGTCACTTCATGAATTAAGTGAAGATCTATATAAAGTAAATCTGGTTCACCAGCGGTAGAGCTAACTACATGCTCTGACCAAATCTTTTCCGCTAATGTCTTTCCCATTTACTTTACAACTCCTTGTTAAATTTCCGTCTCGGATTTGCTTCTCAATAGTTGAGATGGCATTATCAGAGTATGGACAGAAAGAATAGCGGAGTTGGTGTATTAGACAAAGCCGTAAAAATTCTATCTGCCTTAGAGGCCGGACCTCAATCATTAAGTGATCTTGTATCCACCACGGGAATTGCTCGCCCAACCGCGCACCGATTAGCGGTGGCGCTTGAGCACCACAGATTAGTAAGTAGAGATTTTTCGGGCCGATTTGTTCTTGGCTCCCGCTCTTCTGAGTTAGCAGCCGCAGCTGGTGAAGATAAATTACTTGCTATCGCAGTACCTGCACTTACTGCATTACGCGATGCAACAAGTGAGAGTGCTCAGTTATACCGCCGCCAAGGTGATTTAAGAATTTGTGTTGCAACCGCAGAAAGATTGACAGGATTACGGGATTCAGTTCCAGTTGGAACTGCGTTAACAATGCAAGCTGGCTCGGCTGCACAAATACTTCTTGCTTGGGAGGAGCCAGAGAAACTCCACCGTGGCTTAACAAATGCAAAATTTACCGCAGCAAACCTTTCTGCTGTCCGGCGCCGTGGTTGGGCACAATCAGTTGGTGAGCGAGAAGCAGGAGTTGCATCAGTTTCCGCACCAGTTCGTGGACCAAATAATAAAGTTATTGCAGCAGTAAGTATTAGTGGGCCGATTGAAAGATTAAGTAGACAACCTGGACGAATTCACGCAGCTGCTGTTGTTGCAACTGCAGCTAGATTAAGTGACTACTTACTTAAAAACAGTAAGTAAATAAAGTAGCTCCGAGGGGATTCGAACCCCCGTAGCTGGCTTGAGAAGCCAGAGTCCTAGGCCACTAGACGACGGAGCCGTACGGTAAAACATTAAATAAATCGCTGGGGTACCAGGACTCGAACCTAGACAAGCTGAACCAGAATCAGCTGGGCTGCCAATTACCCCATACCCCAATATTTAATTTTAAAGCAGGGATAAGAATACCCTGCGCCACAAATTATTTGGAAATTGCCGCCTTTATTCGCAAGATTGAACGCTCTTTTCCTAGTAACTCCAATGACTCAAATAATGGTGGTGAAATATGTGATCCCGTTACCGCAATTCGCAAAGAACTAAAGGCAATTCTTGGCTTAAGTCCCATTTCATCAATTAAAGCAGTTCTTAGCACTCCTTCAATACTTGTGTGATCCCATGAAGATAGTGATTCAATTTTGGTTAAAGCAACCTTTAAAACCGCTTGAGATGAGTCATCTGAGAGCTTTGGAAGCTCTTCAGAATCGATTTTAAAATCTTTTACAAATAAGAAGTTAAGCATTTGAGGTATTTCCGATAATTTTACAATTCGCTCCTGAATAATAGGAAGTGCTGACTTAACAACTGCAATTTCCTCTGAGCTGCCAGAAATAACCTTTGAGTTAAGCAGAAAAGGCAATGACCACTCTAAGAATTTATCTAGAGTAAGAGCTCTAATTTTGTCACCATTAATTGCCTCTAGTTTTTTCATATCAAATCTAGCTGGGCTGCTATTTACTCGCTCGACCGTAAATAATGAAACTAGCTCATCCATCGTAATATTTTCCTTGTCATCTCCTGGTGACCAACCAAGTAATGCAAGATAATTACAAATTGCCTCCGGTAAATAACCTTGCTCGCGATACCAAGCAATGGAAACCTCACCATTTCGCTTTGAAAGCTTTGTATTATCTTGTCCCATCACAAATGGTAAATGTGCAAATAATGGATATTGCTCTGGCGTAACACCCATTGCTTGATAAACCCTAATTTGTCTTGGGGTAGATGAAAGTAAATCCTCACCTCTTAATATATGAGTAATCTTCATTAAAACATCATCTACAGCAACGGCTAATGTGTAAAGTGGCGAACCATCTGCACGGGCTAATACAAAATCTGGTACAAACTCATGATCAAACTTAACTTCACCTCGAATTTGATCAACAAAAACAGTCTCTCCTTGTGGCATTCGCATTCTTACAACTGGTTTTCTTCCAGCCGACTTGTATTCATCAATTTGAGTATTTGAAAGATCACGGCACTTTCCGTCGTAACCAGGTGCCTTGTTGTTTTTCATTTGAATTTGTCGGCGCTCTTCAAGCTCTTCAGAACTGCAATAACAATGGTAAGCATCGCCTTGATCTAAGAATTTTTGTGCCCACTCAGCATAAATCTCTAATCTTTGAGATTGTAGGTAAGGTCCAAACTCACCACCAACTTCAGGGCCCTCATCCCAATTAAGTCCGAGCCATTTTAAGGTATCAATCGCAGCTTGAATATATTGATCTGTAACTCGCTCTGTATCTGTATCTTCAATTCTAAAGATTAATTTTCCACCAGTGTGACGGGCATATGCCCAATCAAAAAGAGCGGTACGAATGTTTCCAACATGTAGGTCACCAGTTGGTGAAGGTGCAAACCGGACTCTGACTTGTGATTTATTGGACACGAGCAGAAACCTTATTAGTAAGTGTGCCTAAACCTTCAATTGCAACCGATATTGAAGCTCCAGCCGGCATCGGACCAATTCCAGCGGGCGTACCAGTCAAAATAACATCACCAGGCAAGAGTGTCATCACATTTGTTACAAACTCAATAATTTGTGGGATTTTAAAGATCATTTCAGACAAGACCGAAGACTGTTTAACCTCACCATTTAATGTAGCGGTGATTTTTTGATCCTTTGGTACGAACTCAGTTTCAATCCATGGTCCAAGCGGACAGAAAGTATCAAAACCCTTGGCACGACTCCACTGCCCATCCTTTTTTTGTAAATCTCTGGCCGTAACATCATTAGCTAATGTGTAGCCATAAATAACATCTTTTGCCTTTGCAGCCGGAACCTCTTTACATATTCGGCCAATCACAATCGCTAGTTCAGCCTCATGATCAACTCGTTCACTCATACTTGGCCAAATAATCGTTTCATTTGGCCCTATTACAGATGTATTAGGTTTAATAAAGATTATTGGTTCAGTAGGAACAACTGAATCCATTTCTGCTGCATGGTCAGCGTAGTTTTTACCTATACAGACCACTTTGCTTCGCGGAATAACTGGTGCCAGCAACTTGACTTCACTTAATTTTAAACTCTTATCCTGCGGCACAATTCCAGAATAAATCGGGTCACCGCGCAACACCAGGATTGAGTCCTGATCATTTAAAACACCAAATAATGGATCAGTTCCAACTCCCAGCTCGGCAGGTGCAGAAAATCTAACGATGCGCATTAGAGCATCTTACAACTGTTAACTGATTTTTTAGTTTCAACAGATTGATCCAAATTCTGCTTATTTGAAGGGCGGCAGGTTAAATTTAGAGTGAACTCCGCCATTGCTTAAGAAATTCCTCTTGTAATCCAAACATCTGTTTTTCTTCATCTAACTCTTCATGGTCATAACCAAGTAAATGAAGTACGCCATGAACGGTAAGGAGTTGAAGTTCATCCCCCAATGATTGCTTTCCATTTTTTTCAGCAAATGCCGGGCACAAGACAATATCCCCAATCACACCTGGTCCATTAGAAGCTGAATTGGGTTTGATTTCATCCATTGGAAATGAGAGCACGTCGGTAGGTCCAGGTAAATCCATCCATTTAATATGAAGTTGAGTAATTTCTTCCTCATCAACTAATCTAATACTTAGCTCTGAATCTGGATGAATTCCTAATTTACCAAGAGTAAAGTTAGCAAGAGATTTAATTCCAACCTCATCGCACTTATATGTTGAATCATTTATTAACTCTATTTTCATGATCTACTGCCCAATGTTATTGAGTTAATTAACGATCACCCTTCCCGCTTCTAATCGGAAAAGTAGATTTTGAAATATTCTCATCCCAACTTCCATAAGCGGTAACAATGTCACCAACTAAACGATTTCGAACAACATCCTCGGCAGTTAAATGCATAAATGAAATATCATCGACATCTTTTAAAATGTCCTGAACTATTCTTAGCCCTGATTGTGAATTATTTGGAAGATCAACCTGTGTCACATCGCCAGTAACTACCATTTTGGAACCAAAACCAAGACGGGTTAAAAACATTTTCATCTGCTCACCGGTTGTATTTTGAGCCTCATCTAAAATAATAAATGCATCATTAAGAGTACGGCCACGCATATATGCAAGAGGTGCAACCTCAATTACACCTGAGTTCATAAGTCTAGGTATTGCATCTTGATCAATCATGTCGTGAAGAGCATCAAATAATGGGCGAAGATACGGATCAATTTTTTCATGAAGAGTTCCTGGTAAAAATCCTAATCGCTCACCTGCTTCAACAGCAGGGCGGGTTAAAATAATTCGATTAACTTGTTTTGCCTGCAATGATTGAATTGCCTTTGCCATCGCAAGGTAGGTTTTTCCAGAGCCAGCTGGCCCTATTCCAAAAGTAATTGTGTTGGCATCAATTGCATCCACATACTTCTTTTGATTTGCAGTTTTTGGACGGATAGTTTTACCACGGTTACTTAAAATATTTAGTGAGAGAACCTCAGCTGGATGTTCGGCTGGATATTGCTTAATCATTCCAATTGATCTACGAACCATGTCCACTGTCAGACTCTGGCCACTACGCAAAATAGCAATTAATTCATCTATTAAATCTACAAATTTTTTGGCTTCCTCAATCTCACCTTTTACATATATTTCATTTCCGCGAACCGTAATTGAGAGCTGTGGGAATTGATTTTCTAGAATTCTAAGATGAGAGTCACTCGGACCAACAAGTGTGACCATAGGAAATGCGGCCGGTACTTTAATAACGATTGGATCCATTACGAGAACTCTATATTTAACCAGGCGGCCAAGCGAATGCCCTGCCGGCTAGCAGATGAAGGTGAGCGTGGAAGACTGACTGACCCGCACCGGCGCCGGTATTAATGTTCAACCGATAACTTTCAAGCCCATATTCGATCGCGATATCTGCAGCTGCCTTAAACAATTCGGAAGTCAATTTTGAATCAGCAATAGAGACTTCTCCAATATTTTCGAAATGTTTGTTTGGAATTATTAAAACATGAGTCGGGGCTTGAGGGGTTATATCGTTAAAAGCAGTAATTAATTCTGTCTTTTTGATTATTGTGGCAGGAATATCACCACTAACTATTTTACAAAATAAACAATCCATATCTACCAACGCCCTAACTTAGTTTGAACTGCTGCTAGTGCTGCAAACCCTGCATGAGCAGAACGTAGCACTGGCTCCCCTAACTTAATTATATTGGAGGTGCCCCCATTAAACATTTGTAGTTCCTCTTCAGTAATCCCACCCTCTGGACCAATAACTAAGTAAATGATCGCTACATCTTTAGGTATGTTCAATTCTGAAAATTTAGTTTCGGCATCTTCATGAAAGATGAGCGAATAAGGGGAAGAACTTAATATTTCAGCTAATTGCTTTGAGTCAACTGAATTACTTAATTTAGGAATTACAACTCTTCGTGCCTGTTTACAAGATTCTTTAATTGTTGATTCCCATTTTTCAGCAGAATCTGGCTGCCATTTACTAATTGATCGATCTGATTGCCATGGAATAATGCGATCAACTCCAGCAACAGTGATTAGGTCTAACATTTCTTTATTTCTGTCAGATTTTGTAATTGCTTGCACTATAACTAACTCTGGTTTAATTGATTTTTTCTCTCCATGTTCCAAAACCTTTATCAGCAAAGATTTCTTTCCTACTTCTTCAATTGGCCCAGAGACCCAGCTACCGGCGCCATCAGAAACCATAATCTCTTCACCCACTTTTACTCTTAATACCTTAATCGCATGATGGGCATCATCTTTATCTAAGAGTTGAGAGCTTCCACCACTTAACTTGTCAACAAAAAATAGGGAAAGCACTACCGGAAGGCATTTCTAACTTTACTAAAAAATCCTTCATCTTCATTTGTATGGATTATTACCTTGCTGGGTTGCTCATTTCTAAGTTGAGCAAACTTCTTTAGTAACTCACTCTGATCTTTGTTTAATTTACTTGGAGTTATAACATCAACATGGACTATTAAATCTCCCCGACCAGATCCTCGTAATTTTGTTACACCAAGGCCTTTTAATACAACCGTAGATCCACTCTGTAATCCTTCAGAAATTTGTACGCTTTGCATGCCATCTAAAGTTTGAATTTCTACCTTTGCGCCTAGCGCAGCAGAAGTCATTGGAATTCCAATTGAAATATGAAGGTTATTTCCATCTCGAACTAAAAATTCATGTGGGATTTCTACAATCTCTACATATAAATCACCAGCCGCTCCACCACCTGGCCCAACTTCACCTTGCCCGCTGAGCTGAATGCGATTACCAGTTTCAACACCAGCTGGAATTTTAATTGGAATACTTTTACGTGATCGAACTCTGCCATCGCCTGCACACTCTCCACAGGGATCAGAAATTATTGAACCAAATCCTTGGCAACTAGCACATGGCCTGCTAGTCATTACTTGTCCCAAAATAGATCTTGCTACTTGCTGTGTTTCACCTCTGCCCTTACAAATATCACAGGTTCTAGGTCGTGAATTATTAGCACAGCCACTTCCGCCACACTTGCTACATGCAACAGCAGTTTCAACATTTAACTCACGATCACACCCAAAGGTTGCTTCACTTAAATTAACCTCTACTTTTATCAATGCATCTTGACCAGGACGATTTCTTGGACGAGGTCCGCGTTGCTGTCCGCCACCAAAAAAAGCATCCATAATGTCGCCAAAGCCAAAACCTGCATTTGAAAACCCTCCACCGAAACCATTTCCACCAATGTCGTAATTTTGTCGCTTATCTGGATCACTTAATATTTCATAGGCTGCGGTGATCTCTTTAAATTTGTCAGAGATCTTTGGATCTGGATTTACATCAGGATGATAGTTTCTAGCTAATTTTCGGTATGCCTTTTTAATTTCATCAAAACTTGCATCTCGACCTACGCCGAGTGTTTCATATAAATCAGCCATCTTCTATTTATTCTCCGTTAAAAATCGACCAACATAATTGGCAACTGCGTTAACAGCTGTAATTGATGAAGCGTAATCCATGCGAGTTGGTCCTAATATTCCAAGTGCGCCGATATTTGCATACCCAACCGTGACTAAACTGGTACTTCGTAAACTTTTTTCGCTTTGCTCATCACCAATTTGAACTCTTACTGAAGAGTCTGTGCCAGATAACAATCTAAGCAAAACCACCTGCTCCTCTAGTGCCTCAAGGATCGGGTGAATACTGCCTGACAAATCTTGATTAGAGCGAGCAAGGTTTGATCTTCCAGCCAAAACTACTTTTTCCTCTGGTTGTTCAACTGCCATTTCAATCAAAGTAGTAATTATTACAACGACATTAGATTTATCATTTCCACGATAATTTCTAGATAATCCTTCTAAGTTACTTGCAACACTAGATAGGGATTGAGTTGCGATAGATAGGTTAACCTTTTTATGTAAATCAGATAGCGCTGCTTCAGTTATTTCAAAAGGTAACTCGACCATTCTTTGCTCAACTCGGCCAGTATCTGTAATTAGAACAATCATTACTCTTGTTGTATTTAATAGCACTAACTCGATATGACGAACTTTGGCTTTGATAAGAGATGGGTATTGAACAACTGCTACCTGCTTTGTAACTTGAGCAAGCAGGCGAACTGTTCTTGAAATTACGTCATCTAAATCAGTTGCACCATCTAAGAAGTTTTCAATTGCTTTACGTTCTGCAGTAGACAAGGGTTTAATCTCAGCAAGCTGATCAACAAAAACACGATAACCTTTATTTGTTGGAATTCGACCAGCACTTGTGTGAGGTTGAGTAATTAATCCAGCATCTTCTAGCACAGCCATTTCATTACGAATAGTTGCAGGTGAAACACCTAATCCAGATCGCTGAGCTAAAGTTTTAGAGCCAACTGGCTCTTCACTGGCAACATACTCATCAACTATTGCCTTTAGGATTTCTAGCTGTCTGCCAGCGACCTTATTACTCATAAGCCAACGCTACTACAAGAGGATTTCACGGACGATTCGATCTGCAATAAGCCGTCCATCCAAGGTTAAGGTTGCTCTGCCATTATTCCAATCACCTTTATCTAGGTGCCCACTTTCAACATACCCAGATAAATCTAAAATTTGTTGTTCATTTAAAGTACTTTTCTCAACTCCACTTGGTAACCGGATAGAGAGCATTAAACGTTCGCTCTCTATTTGTAATTCTTCAAGCTCTTCTGAGCCGGCAACTGGTGATTCATTGGCTTCAATTTTCTGCTTATAAAGGTTTGGGTGTTTTACATTCCAAAAACGTTTTCCATTTAAATGAGAGTGGGCGCCAGGACCTGCTCCCCACCAATTCTTTCCAAGCCAGTAGGCAAGGTTATGTTTACTTTCAGAATTAACCTTTGACCAATTACTTAACTCATACCAATTAAAGCCAAACTTTGTAAATGCATCGTCTGCCATTAAATACTTCTCTGCAGTTAAATCATCATCGACTTGGTCAACTTCACCCCGCTTTATTTGTGCTGCCAGCTTTGTGCCCTCTTCAATGATTAGTGCATACGCAGAGATATGAGTAATTGGAAGGGTGAGTGCGGTATCGATAGATTTTTGCCAATCCAACTTTGACTCTCCGGGTGTTCCGTAAATTAAATCAACTGAAATTTCTTTGAACCCAACCTCACTAGCCCATTTTGTTACTTGATAAAGATTATCTGGGTTATGTGTTCGATCTAGTGTGGCCAATACATGTGGCACAGCAGATTGCATTCCAAATGAAATTCTATTAATACCAGCTTGGTAAAATTTCTCTAACTTTTCTTTATCCACTGTATCTGGATTGCTCTCTAAGGTAATTTCAATATCACTGGCTAAATCAAACTCAGACCCAATAACATTAATTATTGACTTAATCTCTTCTGCTTCCATGAGAGATGGAGTGCCGCCACCGAAAAAAATAGATGGTACAACTGCGCGCTCACCTACCTGTTTACGAGCAGATTTAATCTCTGTGATTAATAAATTTGTATAAGAACTAGTTATGCTTTTAAGGCCGGTTGTAATTTTAAGTTCACTGGGTGTGTAGGTATTGAAATCACAATATCCGCACCTTTTTATGCAATAAGGGATATGAATATAAAATGCTAGATCCACTTACTTTTTCTTTTCACTCGCTTTATCTGAATCAGTGGTCAGTGCAGCAATAAATGCCTCCTGTGGAACTTCAACTCTGCCAACCATCTTCATTCGCTTCTTACCCTCTTTTTGCTTTTCCAAGAGTTTGCGCTTACGGGTGATATCTCCGCCATAGCACTTTGCCAATACATCTTTTCGGATTGCTCTAATATTTTCTCGAGCAATGATTTTTGCACCAATTGCTGCTTGAATTGGAACCTCAAACTGTTGACGAGGAATTAACTCTCTTAATTTTCCAGTCATTGTCACACCATATGCATAAGCCTTGTCGCGGTGAACAATTTGACTAAATGCATCAACTTTCTCACCCTGCAATAAAATATCAACTTTAACTAAATCTCCAGCCTCTTCCCCAATTGGTTCATAATCAAGTGAGGCATAACCTTTAGTTCTAGATTTAAGCTGATCAAAGAAATCAAATACAATTTCTGCAAGTGGCAATGTGTAGCGAATCTCAACCCGGTCCTCAGATAAATAATCCATACCTTTTTGCACACCTCGTCGTTGCTGACAAAGCTCCATGATTGTTCCGATAAATTCACTTGGTGCCAAAATAGTGGCCTTAACAATTGGCTCTTGTACTTCAGCGATTTTTCCATCTGGATACTCAGATGGATTTGTTACAACTAATTTCTTGCCATCATCTAAAGTGACCTTGTAAACCACGCTGGGAGCGGTAGAAATTAAAGTTAGTCCAGCCTCTCTTTCAAGTCTTTCTCTTACGATCTCCATGTGTAGTAGGCCTAAGAAGCCACATCTAAAACCGAAACCAAGTGCGTCAGATGACTCTGGTTCAAAAACTAAAGCAGCATCATTTAATTGCAGTTTATCTAATGCTTCACGGAGCATTGGATACTCAGTTCCATCTAATGGAAATAGTCCAGAAAAAACCATTGGCTTTGGATCCTTATATCCAGCAAGTGCGACTGTGGCTGGGTTGTTGTAAGTTGTTACAGTATCGCCAACACGAGACTGTCTTACATCCTTAACTCCAGTAATTAAATAACCTACTTCACCAACACCTAAACCATTACTTGCCATCGGCTCTGGTGAAATAACTCCAACTTCAAGCATTTCATGTCTCACACCCGTTGAATACATCTGAATTTGATCTCGAGGTGAAAGGTGTCCATCAACAACACGAACATAGGTAACCACACCACGATAGGAGTCATAAACTGAATCAAAAATTAATGCTCGAGTAGGAGCTTTTGGATCACCCACCGGTGGTGGAATTTGCTTCACAATTTGATCAAGTAATTCTTCAACTCCGGCTCCAGTTTTTCCAGATACTCGCAAGCAATCTTCAGGCTTACAACCAATTAAATTAGCAAGCTCTATTGCAAATTTTTCAGGTTGAGCAGCCGGTAAATCAATCTTATTTAATACTGGAATTATGGTCAGATTATTTTCCATTGCTAGATAAAGATTGGCTAAGGTCTGCGCTTCGATACCTTGAGCACAATCAACCAAAAGGACCGCGCCTTCACATGCTGCAAGGGAGCGAGATACCTCATAGGTGAAGTCAACATGGCCAGGCGTATCGATCATATTTAATATATATTCTTGGCTATCAATTCCTGATCTCCAGGGCAATCTAACTGCCTGGCTTTTAATTGTTATTCCTCGTTCACGTTCAATATCCATTCGATCTAGATATTGCGCACGCATATTTCTATCCTCTACAACACCAGTAATTCCCAACATGCGATCGGCCAAAGTAGATTTACCGTGATCGATATGTGCGATGATACAAAAATTTCTAATTTGCGCAGGATTTGTGGCAGCAGGCTGCGGAGCTTTTGCAATCGAGATGGAAGGCATTTATGCCTTAGGAGTGTCTAGAAAATTAACGAACGCCAGCTTTGTTGGCTAACTTCGCCATCGCTGACTTTTTATTAGCTGCGTTATTGGCATGAATTACGCCTTTTGAAACAGCCATATCTAATGAACGGGAAGCATCCGTAAACTCTGCTTTAATTTTTGCAGCATCTCCAGCAGTTACCGCATCGCGAAATTTACGAATTGCAGTACGAAGCGCTGAACGATAAGCCTTGTTGCGATCTTGCGCTTTGTTGTTGGTGCGAATTCGTTTGATCTGGGACTTGATATTTGCCACTGAAGATTACCTTTTCTCTTTTATCTCTTAAAAACTTATTTAAGAAGATCGGTAGGATATCAGCGCAAGGGCCTTACGCTCAAACTGAGCGTGGTTATCTAGCACTTTTCGCCGCACATACGGTCATTATCGCTCGCTCTAAGGCATAGATCGGATCAGCAGCGGCTCCCTTGATATCAGCATCAGCAGTTGCCGTTGCCACAACCGCCTTAATTAATCCACTCTCACTCCAACCTGTTAACTGTTTGCGAGCTTTATCAATTTGCCAAGGTGCAATCGCTAATGTTGAAGCTAACTCAAATGATCTAACACTTCTAGAGGCTCCAGAAACCTTTGCAAGAGTTCGTAACGATGATGCAAGAGCACTAACAATTAGAACTGGATCAGTTCCAGTTGAAAGTGCGTTCCGTAAGTTTATTAAGGCAATTGCTGTGTTACCTTCAAGTGCAGCATCTGCAACATCAAAGCCCGTACTTTCTACTCTTCCCATCTGATATCGAGCAACATCATTCTCGTCAATCACTTTTTGCAATGCAACATCAGATGCAAGTTGAGAACAAGCCGCACTTAACTCTCTTAAGTCACTACCCAAAGAATCAATCAATGCATTGACAGCCTCAGTACTAACTTTTCTATCTAACCTTTTAAACTCAGCCCGAACAAATTCAGATTTTTCACTCTCTTTCTTAATCGCCTCAGCTGCAATCACCTCTGGGTTAAGTTTCTTTATTTTATCTACTAGAGCTTTACCCTTCACGCCTCCCTTATGCCAAAGAACTAAGGTTAAGTTTTCATCTTGATTTTCCAAATAACTTGCGACCTCATCACTACATTCGGCGGTTAAATCTTGTAGATCTTTAATTACGACAACTCGTGCGTCGGCAAAAAGTGATGGTGCCAGGCTGTCGGTAATAACCCCAACCTCTAATTCATCCGCCGAAAAAATAGTTGATTGTGCGCCAGATTTTGTGGCAATCACATTTGAAATGGCGCGATCAGCAAGCAAACTCTCTGCCCCTTGTATTAAAACTAACCCCACCTAATTTGCCACCATTCTTTTCCAGTAACCCTGATCTTATTAGGTGAGGCAAGTACTAGCCCACCAGATTGGTCGGTACGCCAGACTGAAATCTGCCGGCGCTTAAGTTGAGCAATTAGATCCGGTGAGGGGTGTCCATACTTATTTCTCGCTCCAACACTGATTAGGGCAACTTTAGGTTTAAGTAGATCCAACATTGGCAAGTACTGGTAGTTAGATCCATGGTGAGAAACTTTGAGCACATCAACCGGAACCAAATCACCTGAATTACTAATTAATTCTTGCACCGGTGGTTCGATATCTCCGGCAGTAAATAATGAGAGCTGCCTGGTCTTAATTAATAGTGCAATGCTGGAATTATTAATTTCTGAACCATCTCCAGGTAGTGACTGAAAATCTTGTGCTATAGCTTTTGGCCATAACACCTTAATCTTTAAATCATTAGCGGGAAATACATAGTTATCCCCTGCTTTTACGGTTTTAACTTTTATCCCACTAAGTAGATTGTTAACCGATTCATATGCTTGTTCTGGTTGAAAGTTATTTGAGATCCAAACCTCTCCAATATTTCTATCTTTAATTACAGAGGCAACACCACCAACATGATCAGCATGAAAATGAGTTAGAACCAAAAGCGGAATTTTCTTAATCTTTAACTGATGTAGGCATCTATCCATCTTGATTAAATCTGGCCCTGTGTCTATTACTAATCCACTTCCGTTTCCAAGGTTTACAACCATTCCATCACCTTGACCAACATCGCAATTGGCAATTTGCCATGCTGATCCCGGCCAAGCAAGTGGGCCAACTAATAATTGCAGAATAAGTAAAATAAAGATTGAAATTGCAATTATTCGTTTTTTAATAAGGAAAAGGATTACCAATAATAAAAACACTGCTGAGAAAATGCCACTTTGGTTAAAGGTTATTACTGAAAATTCGTTCATCTGTTTACATATCAAAACAATCCAACTTGAAAAGGGTGTAATAATTAAAATAATAAAATGCGAGAAAGATCCCGCTATAGGTGCCAAGATTGCAGCAATAAAGCCAAGAACTGTTATTGGTGCAATGACTGGGGCAACAAAAATATTTGCTGGAATAGTAGCAAGTGAAAATTGATTAGAAAGTAATATGATCACGGGGAAACAAAAAATCGTTGCACTTACTGGAATAACTATTGAATCCAAAATCCATGGTATTTTTATATATCTTTCCAATTTATTATTTAAAAATGGTGGTAAGAGCAATATCCCAGCAGTTGCCAATACCGATAATGCAAAACCGGGATCAATTGCTTGGAAGGGATCAACTAATACCAATAGCGAGATAGCACATCCCAGCGATGGAATGCCAAAGGATTTGTCTCCTAATACTCTTGCAATTAAAACTACTGCGGTCATTACCGCCGCTCGTAATACAGATGGTGTCGGGCGAACGAGGAATATAAAAATTAATAGAATTAAAAAAACTAGGTAAAGCCGAAGACGCAGTTTCCTAACAAAGTATTTAAGTAGCCAAAGTAAGAATGTGGCCACTAACGCAAAATTTGCACCGCTTACAGCTGTTAAGTGAGATAAGCCAACTCTTCGCATTTCTTCTATAAATGCTGACCGCTGTAGTGATGTATCCCCAAGTACTAGCCCTGGAATAAGGGATCCAGCATCAGTTGGTTTAACTAACTTTTTAAAACTCTCCCTAACCGATGTTGTAGCTGTAAAGATTTTCCTAGAGTTACTAGTTACCTCTATTTCTGCAGATGAGATTAAGAGCGCAGCCACCTTTCGCTCTTTACTTTTAATCACACGAACCTGAGTACGGATAGATTGATCAATAGATAGTTGCTGACTTAAATCAAATTTAAGACGTGTGGGCAGATCCACTTTTGCCTGGCCTATTTTCGTTAACTTAAAAAGCACGCTGTACTGAGCAGTTAATTTACTGGATCCAACCACATTGCCCTCCTTAGCAATTGGATCAGTTTGAATAACACCTTCAACCTCAACCTGGGTATTGAAATAGCTAATTAGCAATTGATTATTTAGCGCAAACTGCCTGATAGTAATCACGCACGATCCAACTAAAACAGCAATCAGCAAGAACACAATCGAATTTTTTCGATAGTAAGTTATTAGCACTATCAGGGTAGAAAAGAGAATTATTTTTATACTTGGAATGAAGCCAACCAAGGCAGCACCCAGCCAGATAGAAATTCCGATTAAGAATAATCGGTAATCTATAAAACTCGAAGTAAGGACTTTATCTCTTCGAATTTTGCCCCACCTAAGCCAGAGATCTTTTTTAACTCATCAACAGAGTTAATTCGGCCAACCTTGGTTCGATAATCAATTATTCGCTGTGCAGTTACCGGTCCGATTCCGGGCAAGGTATCAAGTTGAGCAATTGTTGCGCGATTTATATCAAGCGGGTTATCGGTAGTTATCTTCTTTACAGATGTTCTACCAGATGAGGGTTTGGCAGACCCAACTAATATTTGCTCTCCATCTACTAATAAACGGGCTAAATTAATATCACTGATATCAACACCTTTGCGTTGATTACCAG